>NZ_WIBH01000006.1:0-195957 GCF_009495795.1 Flavobacterium sp. LMO6
TTTTATTGACTAAAAACGGTACTAATCAAAATAGTCGATGTTTTTCAGTGCCCTCATATTTATCGGGACATTTTTTATATAATCATTTTATAATTAATTTTTCTTACGCATCTTCATATTGATAAACTCATTAGCCAATGAGAAGGTAATTGCAAAATACAAATAGCCTTTTGGAACGGCTCCTACGTGTTGACCTGCTAATTCAGCATTGGATAAATGCATACTTTCGGTAATCAACATAAATCCGATTAAGATTAAAAATGATAATCCTAAAATTTGAATGGATGGATTAGCGTTGACAAAATTCCCAACTGGAACCGCGAATAACATCATAATTCCCACAGAAATAACTACAGCAGTAATCATAATTACTAACGCACCTTCGATGCCATTAGTCATACCTACAGCAGTTAAAATACTGTCTACAGAGAAAATGATATCGATTAATAAAATTTGACCAATAACGCTTCCAAATGATTTGGTTGCCGAAGTTTTTAATTCTTTTTCTTCTTCGCCTCTGTGGTCTACTTTTTCATGGATTTCTTTGGTGCTTTTGTAGATTAAAAATAATCCGCCTAACAATAAAATTAGAGCTTGACCTGTAATATCTGCTGAGAACCAACCAAAATCAAAGCTAAACCAAGGCGCTTTCATTGCAATTAAAAGTGTGATTCCGAAAAGTAAGGCTATCCGCATGAACATTGCTAAGAACATTCCTAATTGGGTAGCTTTTTTACGCTTTTCTTGAGGTAGTTTTCCGGTAACAATTGATATAAAAATGATGTTATCGATGCCTAAAATGATTTCTAAAAAGGTTAAGGTTAAAAGCGCTATCCAGGCATCTGGATTTAAAAATACTTCCATTTTTTGTTTTGGTTTTACAACTAATTATACCTTGATTAGTTTAGTTTTGTAACAGTGCCGCGTTGTTTTTTTGAATCGCCTACAAAAGAATATTCAAAACTATATGAGTTTGAATTTGTAGTCAAAATTTTCATTTGAACTGGTTTTTTCTCTTCTCGGTTTTTTGGATTTATATTTTGCATTATGTATTCGCAATCATTGGTCCATCGTACTTTAAAAGTGTCTATTTTTCCTTCGTAGGTTTCTATTTGAATAGAATCATTTCGTTCAAAAGTGCTCGTATATTTTTTACCTTCAATTTCGGTTTCTGATGAAAATTTACCAGTTTTAAAATCACTACAATTACGCTTTTGATTGTAGCAAGAAGTTAGCAATGTAAGTAGTATTAAACTACAAATAGAATGTTGTACTTTGAATTTCATATTTGATTTTGAAATTGTTATTGATTTCGAAATTGATATTGAACTTGTTATTGATATTTTTATTACCCTTGTTTATCGCCGTCAAACATGCTTTTTACTAGAGTCGTAATTCCTTTAAAAATTAAAAACATTGCCGCTAAAGCAATTATGATTCCCAATCCTAAAACATAAGGATATAATGGACTTCCTTCGTTTTTAAAAGCACTATTAATAATTATTGGACCAAGAAATAGTAAAGGTAACGCACCTGAAAGATATTTAATACCTTTTGCTAATATGTTTTTATCGGTTGCCATTAGAAATTAATTTGAAGACCAACTCCGTTTGAATTATTTACAATATTCAACTCGAAATTGTCGCCTAATGTTTTCTTTTGTTCTTGTAGCCCATCATTATAAATATCAACACTTTCTTGAACCATTTTCTTTCTTCCTGATAAAATTGGAATAGAAACAGCCATTAATCCAACACCAACATAAGTAATGGCAGTTGGATATTTTACATCAGAAGTTAATCCCATTACTAAATCAGCAACAGTTCCTCCAATTCCTAATCCTAAAATGAATCCTCCTAACGATTCTTTCGATTTTGCTTTTTTAAATAAATGCAATGCTTTTAAATCGGAAGCCAATACTTTCTTTGTTTCAAAAGAAGATATTTGCTCACCATCTTGAAAAATTTTACCATTGTTGTATTCTAATTTTTGAGCAAAAGATATCGAAAAACCAAATACTGCTAAGATTAAAAATAATTGTTTCATTTTATGTTTTATTTGTTGTTATTGTAAAAATCTACTGCGTTTCTAACACTTCCGTGTGTTTTTAAAAGTTGGTTGGCATCTTCATAACTAACCGGGATTTCCTCCATAATCATTCTCGTACCTCTGTCAATTAATTTGGTGTTGCTCAATTGCATATCGACCATTTTGTTGCCTTTTACCTTGCCTAACTGAATCATAGTTGCGGTCGAAATCATGTTTAAAACTAATTTTTGAGCCGTTCCCGCTTTCATTCGCGAACTTCCCGTTACGAATTCAGGTCCAACTACCACATCAATAGGAAATTTAGCCGTTTTGGATAACGGACTTTCCGCATTACAACTGATGCTTCCTGTACTGATGTTGTTTTGATTACACATTTCTAATCCACCAATTACATAAGGTGTAGTTCCCGAAGCAGCAATTCCAACTACAACATCATTTTCATTGATATTCCATTGTTGTAAATCTTTCCAAGCTTGTTCTTTGTCGTCTTCGGCAAATTCAACTGCTTTCCTAATGGCAGTATCACCACCTGCAATAATTCCGATTACCAAATCAAACGGAACTCCAAAAGTTGGTGGACATTCTGAAGCATCTACAATTCCTAAACGTCCCGAAGTTCCGGCTCCAATATAAAACAAACGACCACCTTGTTTCATTTTCGAAACAATTTCAGTCACTAATTTTTCAATTTGTGGCAATGCTTTTTCTACTGCTAACGGAACGGTTTTATCTTCGTTGTTGATATTGGTTAACAAATCAGTTACCGACATTTTTTCTAAATGTTCGTATTTGGAAGCTTGTTCAGTAGTTTTGGTAAAGTTCATGCGATTATTTTAAAACATGATGTGCCAAAACATTCTGCACATCATACACATTAACAGATTTATTGAATTGTTTCACAATACTAGGATTTGCCTCGCTGGAAACCCAAATTTTTAATTCGGCTTCTAAGTCAAAAGTCCCAGCAGTTTCAACGCTGAAACGTGAAATGCTTTTGTATGTGATGGATTTATATTCTATTTTGCTACCTGTAATCCCTTGTTTTTCAATTAGAATTAATCGTTTGTTGGTAAAAATAAATGTATCTCGGATTAATTTAAAGCCCAATTCGATTTCTTCACCCGTAATTAATAATTTGCCATAATCTTTAACTAAAGTTTCCTGATTTACAGCACCTGCATTGCCAAGTAGCGCAGAAAATAATCCCATATTAAATGTTTTAAATGTTGTTCAAATTAAATGTTTTGAAGCTTATTTTTAGTCGCATTCAACAAATATTAAGCCATTACAAATATAACGAAACATTCTATTCAGGAGTGGATTTTTCTTCTGAAAATCCGGAAGTAGTCATTGAAGTAATCAGCGGTTAAAGCCAATGCTTAATCTTCAAATCTTTTTAATACTTTTCTGGCTGAATAAGCTTCTTTCCACATTTCTATTTTATAAGAATCTTTAGGGTTTTCTTCGTAAGCAGTATTCAAATTTATCGAGTAAACACGTACTCTGTATTCTCCATTTTCAATTTCTGTTTCCATTTCAACTTCTGAATGAGGGCAATCTATTATTTGTAAAATTCCAGAATGAATTTTTAAACTTGCTTCTACTACATGGTCAAAGTCAGTGAAATTATCTATTAAGCTTTTAGAGTTTAAAATTTCAAATTCACATTCTACTTTACCTTCATCATTTTCAATTCCAATCCCCAATACTCCATCTTCAATTGCGAGTTTGTCTGCAAATGCGCTTTCTGACCAAAAATTTTCAGAACCTGTATTCCCATTTGCATTTTTGTCATTCAAGTAAAATTGTCTGTAATCTGTAACGAATTTTAAATTTATTTTCATTTTTCTAATATCATTTGCTGTCTATGGCTGTAACTAAAAACTACATACTAAATATATTTTATTTAGCTATATCTTTTAATGCGAATGTCCCATTTCAATAATGTAGGCTAAAACAAAACCAAATACAATCATGGTAATTTTTGCCAAATTGAATTTATGTCCTTCATTACTTTCAAAAATAATTGTAGAAGAAATATGAAATAAAATTCCAACTACAATAGCCGAGATTTCTTTTGAGTAATGTTGGGCAAAATGCATTTGTTCTGCTAATAAAGTTCCTAGTGGTGTCATTAAGGCAAATGAAAACATAAATGCAAAAACCATTAATTTATTCATTTTAGCATTTACAAAAAATAATGTTAGAATGATAGCAATAGGGAAGTGGTGAACTGCAATTCCGTACGCTAAATTGTTGTTATCGTGAATTGGGAAACCTTCTAACAAAGCATGAATACACAAACTAATAAATAATAACCACGGAATTTGATGCAATTCGTTATGTTCGTCTGTATGAACATGAACATGACCGTGTTCTGCACCTTTAGAGAAAAATTCTAGTAAGATTTGGAATAAAATTCCAATCATAATGAAAACACCAACAGGTAAAGTGGCATGTGTTTCTTCTCCTTCATGAACGTGATTATGTCCTTCGCTAAATAATTCGGGAAGTAAATGTAAAACAGTAAGCGAAAGTAAAAACGCACCACTAAATGCTAATAGTAATTTGATGTTTTTTTTCTTTTGAGGTTTTAAAAACAGAGCAATTAAAAACCCTAAAATTACAGCTGAAAATGTTATAATATAGTGCATTATTTAAATATCATAATTAAACGTTCTGATTGTGTTTTATAGAATTTTCGCAATTTATAATCGCCAAAAATATCCAATAAAAAAATACCAGCTTCTTCCATTATTTTTTCAAAATCTACTAAGCGAAGGGCTTGTACTTTTTCGGTGAAATGAAATTTTTCACCTTTATCTTCGAATTCAATTTCTTTATAAATGTGTCCGTCTTTTAAATAACGTTTAATGTGAAAATCAATTCCGTCTACCGTTTTTATTTCATCGGCAACTAAATTATCCAACACATAATCTACATTCATAAAATCGATTACGGCAAAACCTGTTTCCGTTAAACTGTTGTGAATTGCTTTTATGGTTTTAAAATTATCGGCATCATCTTCAAAATAGCCAAAACTCGTAAACAAATTAAAAATGGCATCGTATTTTTCTTCAAAAGGTTCACGCATATCATGAACTTTAAATTGCAATTTATTGTTAGCAAATTTTGTTGCTTCTGCAATACTATTTTCAGATAAATCGGCACCTGTTACATTATAATCTAAAGAGTTCAAGTAAATAGCATGACGTCCTTTTCCACAAGCTAAATCTAATATTTTAGCATCTTCTGGAAGGTTTAAGTAATGCGTTAAATTATCCATTAACAATTGCGCTTCTTCGTCGTTGCGTTCCTTGTATAAAATATGATAATATTCGGTATCAAACCAAGAGGCAAACCAATTTTCTGTTGAAGTCTTTTGTGTTTCTGACATTAATTCTGAATTCGTTTCTTTCAAGTAGCAAATTTAATGTATTTTTGCACAAGAATACCCTAATTATTGCGATTGCGGTTGATTTTTGCAATTGAACTTGAAATTGAAGAATGGAAAATTATAAAATGACGGCCAAAACCTTCTTTGGTTTTGAAGAAATATTAGCGAGAGAACTTCAGATTCTTGGCGCACAACAAGTGGAAATTGGTACGCGTGTAGTAAGTTTTAAAGGCGATAAAGGATTTATGTACAAAGCCAATTTGGCACTTCGTACTGCTTTAAAAATCTTGAAACCTATTAAAACTTTTAAAGCACATAACGACAAAGCCTTGTATGAAGGTATTAGAGCAATTGATTGGTCGGATTATTTAACCGAACATAATACGTTTTTAGTAGAAACGACTTTGCATTCTGAAAACTTCAATCACAGTCAGTTCGTGGCTTTAAAAACAAAAGATGCGATTGTAGATCAATTTAGAGATTTGAATGGAAAGCGTCCAAGTATTGATAAAGACTTTCCAGATTTACAAATTCACGTGCATATTGATAGAGACAACGTGACGGTTTCGTTAGATTCTTCAGGCGCTTCGTTGCATCATAGAGGTTATCGTACGGCTACCAATATTGCACCTATCAACGAAGTTTTAGCGGCTGGTATGTTGATTTTAGCCGGTTGGGAAGGAAAAAGTCATTTCTTAGACCCTATGTGTGGTTCCGGAACTATTTTAGCCGAAGCGGCGATGATTGCTTGCAACGTTCCAGCGAATATTAATCGTAAGGAATTTGGTTTTGAAAAATGGAAAGATTGGGATGCCGAATTATTTGATAACATTTTAGAATCGTTATTAAAGAAAACACGCGAATTTCATTATACGATTACAGGCTATGACAAAGCGCCAAGTGCGGTTGCAAAAGCAAAAGATAATGTAAAAAATGCCAATTTAGACGAATACATTACGATTACCAACGAAAATTTCTTCGATTCTAAAAAGGAAACCGAAGGACCGTTACATATGGTATTCAATCCGCCTTATGGAGAACGTTTGGATATTGATATGGAGCGTTTTTATAGAGAAATAGGAGATACGTTAAAACAAAATTATCCCAATACCAATGCTTGGTTTATTACTGCAAATTTAGAAGCTTTAAAGTTTGTAGGTTTAAAGCCAAGCAGAAAAATTAAACTTTTTAACGGAAAGTTAGAAGCGCGTTTAGTGAAATACGAAATGTATGAAGGTAGTAAAAAAGGGAAATACATGAATACTGAAGAGTAAAATTTTTTGTCAAGCTGAACTCGTTTCAGCTTCTCTAGATAGATTCTGAAACGAGTTCAGAATGACAGATGCGTTTTCAATTCAACAATTTATCAATTAAACAAAAATACAATGAGTAAAAAAGTAAAATCATTCTTATATAACTTCTTAGGATTTACGGTGATTTATTTGCCAACTTTGTTTTTAGTAGACAAATTCACCCATTTGAATGGTCTTTGGGTTCCTATGACTTCATTTATGGTAGCGTTGCTTTTAGCACCAAAGTTCCAAGCAATTAAAACACCTTCAGGTGAAAAGATATTTATGAAGTGGCTTTTTATAAAAGGTGTAAAAGAAATTCAATAAAAAAATCCAGAGCTATCTCTGGATTTTTTGTTTAAATGCGATTAAATTTTATCTATTAAATTTAATCCTTATTCTCTGAAATGCTTTTATTTGTGATGAATTTCTTATTGAACTTATTGTTGTTAAGAATTAAATAACCAATACAAATTGTAAGTATTAAAATTGAAATACCAATTTCTGTTTCAAATCCAACATGCTTAACATCCATTATAATTACTTTTCTTGAAATTGCTGTTAATGCAACTAACAAAATGATTTTTACTTTGCGTAAAATATTTTCATTATCTCCTTTAAATGTTTCAAGGATTTCTAATGCAATTATTATGTTAAAGAATAAAGGAACACCTGTAAGCGCAATTGATTTATTATCTATAATGGAAGCATTACTAACTTCATTATAAAATAAATTAATTAAATCTACTACTTCGTATATCACAAACAAAAGTATTAGAATTGATAAGATGTAATAAATTGTCTTTTCTGTGAAGTGAATTATTTTATCTATAATATTCATTGTTTTAATTTTAATTTCAAACTATTTTTTACTTGCTTTTTTTCTTTTCAAATGTTGTGGTGTTACATCTTTTATGGTGTTTTCTTTCTTTACATCATCATCGATTATTTGTTCTTTTATTTCAGAGAAGTCAATCAATTTAAGGTCAATTTTTCTTACTTCTCTATTCCACATGGTATGATAATAATAAACTTTTTCTTTTAAATCACAAGAAGAAGTTACTTGAGTTGCACTCACAATATCGGTTGGTAGCTTTTCTGCAGGTACTTGTGCACCAAGCGGAATGTTAAAATTATCTAGTATTCTAAATGATTCAAAAACGGCATCTAACGATGTGTCTAGAGGTCTACATGAGGCAGTAAAAGCTGCGGCTCTTACAAATCTAGATGGTGGAGTAAAATCTCCAGGCAATCCTATAAAACCAGAACCTCCTCCAATTGGATTTAATTCATAATTACCAAAGCTTTTTTGTTGGTTAGGATTAGTAGAAAGATTTAAATAATTTCTTTGATTTATAATGTGCCAATCATAAGTTGGTGAATTTGTAATGACACCTAAATAAGGTTCGTAAATTTTAACTTCACCTTTGTTTACAATTTCAATTATTCTACTGTTTCCGCTAGGATCTACAATTTTAAAGTGAAAAGGAAGTTCAGCACCACCAAAATCTTTGTTTTCAACGCTAACAACAACTACATCTTTTAAATGTAATATAACTTCATCTACAGTTTTAAATGATGAAAGCATCCATTGCATTAAATCGCCAACACTCATAGATTTTGAAGCATTATTACTGTCATAAACTGCATATTCAGCAAATCCGGGTAAATAGTAAACCCCAACATACAATCCTTCTTCGTTTAATCCATCAGGTCCATAAGGTTGCCCGTAAGCAGTAAGTGTTACAAAACCATATTTTCCTTTCCAATTTTTACCATTAAATCCTGCTGGAGTTTGGGCTTTAAATTCTTTATTTCTTGGAACAATTAAAATTTTGTTATGTTGTGCGTCATTCAATGCCCATTCAACAGTTCTCGCTACAACTACACCGCCATCTTTTGATAGTAAAGTAATTCCAGTACAACCATAAATCGGCGAAGAGAATAAGGAGAATACAAGAATTGTTATAATGCTATTTCTAATTATATAATTTATTTTCATGATGTTATTTGTTAATTGAGAGTTGTTTGATTTTAATGTTATCAAATATATTATATTTTTTTTCTTAATTTTATTACTATCCCATAATTTTTAATTTGATATTTGTAAAAATAAATTAAAATTTTAATAGATTTTAAACCACTAAAGTGAAAATTTAAGGAAAAAATTATTGTTTTCAAAAGTAACATAATATACATATAATTTAAAATTATCCTAAAAAAAAACATCAATTAATGTGGTTTTAGTTTATTTTATTGATATCTGCTTAGTTTTATTTTTCTTGTAAATAGGTATGAAATAACTCAACGTGTAGTTAAAACCGGCTCCAAATTTTCCATCGTACGTTCTGTTGTAGCCTGGAATAAAAAGGTTATCAAAATTATCTGGTTTTTTGTTAGATACTAAATAGTTTAATCGAACCGAAAAACCTAAATATACATTACTGAATAACTCAGCTTTAATACCACCAATAACTTCTAACCAACTTGCATTTAAACCACTAAATTTTTCACCAGATATTACGGTGTTTTCACCATAATAATTTGTAGGGTCAAAAATGGTGTAGCTGTTTAAAGTATGATCAAAGCTACTAATTCCGTATCGCATTCCAACGTAAATCATATTTTCCATGTCGAGCCAGTTTTCAAACGAATTGTAGTCAAACCCAACTTTAAAATAAGTTCCTTTAGTAGTAAAGTTAAAACGATCGTCATCAACAGTTTTATCTTCGTTTCCAATTTCGCCAGCAATATAAAATCGCTTGGTTAAACGATAATCGCCTACAATTTCAAAACCTCTGTAATCTTTTTCGTAAAACGATTGAGCAATTTTATGTAAATCAGCCCCAATACGTAAACCATATCGTTCAGGATACAACACTTTTGTAGTGTCTTTGGTTTGTGCATTTCCTGATAACGAAACACACAAAAAGATCAAACTAAAAATATATTTTAACATGTACTTCATTTTCGGTTTCTATATTGGGTTGTATTACTTCGATATTTTGAATCCAGTTATTTCCATCTGTTGTTAATTCAATTGGATTTGTTGTGTCTAAATAGAATACTGTTTTATAACCACAAGCGCGCGATATATAAACATCATCTTTTGTGTAATTAAAAGTAATGACATCTGTATTAGCAGCAGCATCACCATAATTAAAGATGAACTCAAATGCTGAAGTTTCTGAAAATGTTTTTAATGGAATAGCAATTTTATTTCCGTTTGCTAAGTACCTTGCAGGAACAGTTTCATCCATGTCTTCATTAAAAACAACCCCATTATCTGTATTCAATTCCTCCACTCTAAGATTGGTAACATTCTTCAAAACAGTAGGATTAGCCGCATCATAAAACTCAATAATTACTCGAGGTGTTACTGCGGTTCCTTCGGCACAAATATCATCTTTTTCACAGTTCCAAAACGAAACAGCTAAAAGCAAGGATAAGGTTATAAAAACTATTTTTTTCATAGATTTCTTATTTTACCACATAGATACATAGTTTTTTTAAATGTCTTGAGGTGTTTCACTTTTTATAGTTAACATAGCTTTGTCTTAATGAAATGCTATGCGGAACTTCCTATTTATTATATTCTATGTTTCTATGTGGTTTAAAATTTTATTATCGTTTTTCCAATAAAACCACGTTTTCCACATGATGCGTTTGCGGAAACATATCCACAGGACGCACACGAACTACTTTGTATTTTTCGTCCATCAAAGCTAAGTCACGGGCTTGTGTAGCTGAGTTACAACTTACATACACAATTTTTGGTACATCTGTTTTTAATAACATTTCTACCACATCTTTATGCATTCCATCTCTTGGTGGATCGGTGATAATAACGTCGGGTTGTCCGTGTTGATTGATGAATTCGTCGTTGAAAACGTTTTTCATATCACCTACATAAAACTCACAATTCGTGATGTTATTGCGTGTTGCATTCGCTTTTGCATCAATAATTGCTTCTGGAACGGCTTCAACACCAATTACTTTTTTCGCTTGTTTTGATACGAATTGCGCAATGGTTCCTGTTCCAGTATATAAATCGTAAACCGTTTCGTTTCCTGTCAAACCTGCAAATTCTCTCGTAATTTTATACAATTCATACGCTTGATCTGAATTGGTTTGATAGAAAGATTTCGCATTAATACTGAAATGCAACCCTTCCATTTCTTCTAAAATATAATCGCGACCTTTAAATAAAATAATGTCTTGGTCGTATAACGTATCATTCAATTTCTGATTGATAACATATTGTAACGACGTAATTTGAGGGAAACGTTCTGACAAGAAATTCATCATCAATTCGATTCCGTTTTTATCGTTTTCATAAAACTGAATCAACACCATGATTTCACCTGTTGAAGCGGTACGAATCATCAACGTTCTCAATAAACCTTCAACAGCTCTTGCATTAAAGAAAGTTAAGTTGTTTTCGTTTGCAAAACGTTTGATTTCGTTACGAATTTCGTTTGATGGATCTTCTTGTAAATGACATTTCTCAATATCTAAAATCTTATCCCACATTCTAGGAATATGAAAACCTAAGGCATTTTTATTGTCAAATTCGGTTCCCGATTGAATTTCGGCATCGGTCATCCAACGCGCATTCGAGAAACCAAATTCCATTTTATTTCTATAGAAAAATTGTTTTTCTGAACCTAAAATAGCTTCAAATTCGGGCAATTCAATTTTACCTATTCGTTTTAAATTATTGTATACTTCCTGATTTTTATAGAACAATTGTTGGCTGTATTTCATGTTTTGCCATTTACAACCACCACAAGCACCAAAATGAGAACAAACGGGTTCAATTCTATGTTCTGAAAATTCATGAATTTTTATGGCTTTACCTTCGTAGTAGGCTTTTCTTTTCTTCATTGTTTGTACATCAACCACATCGCCTGGAACTACATTTGGAAGAAATATTACTTTACCATCTGGTGCTTTCGATACCGATACACCTTTTGCACCTGCATCAAGGATTTTTACGTTTTCGAATACGATTTTTTCTGTTCTCTTTTTTCCCATGCAGCAAAAATAAGAATTGTTATGCTGATTTGATAATATATTTTACTTTTATAGCAAATTTCAATAAATATGAAAACGCACTTGGCTTTACTTCGCGGAATAAATGTTTCCGGACACAATATGATTAAAATGGATGTATTGAAAACTGTTTTAGAAAATGCAGGATTTCAAAATGTACAAACATATATTCAATCGGGAAATGTTTTTGTGGATTCGGAAGAGGAACATGGCGCTAGTGTTGGGTTTAAAATTAAACAAGAAATTTTCAAAGAATTAGGTTTGGAAGTTCCGGTTGTTGTTATTTCAAAAGAAGATTTAGAAGCGTGTTTCAAGAACAATTCTTATCTAAAAGAAAAAGAGTGCGATACTAAGAAACTATATGTGGCTTTCATTTCGAAAGAATTATCGAGTGGTGCTTTAAATGATTTAAAAATTAGTCAATTTAAACCCGATGAAGCCGCAATTGATAAAAGCAGAATTTACATTAAATACGCTGTTGGAGCTGGTAAAACTAGATTAGACCAAAAATATATTGAGAAAAAACTAAATGTAACTGCCACCATACGAAATTGGAATACAGTTACGACATTGTTAGAAATGTTTGATTAAATGTTTAAAAGGTTAATAGATTAAAAGTTTATAAGAGTTTTGAACATTTTATAGGTTTTTATAATTTCTTCAATTTTTTAAAAACTGTGTTCCGAAAATTAGATTTTTTTACGGATTATTAAGTTTGAATTTGAACTTGCCCTTGATTTTTGTATTTTTGACAACTATTCGGTTGATTTCTCACCATAAAGAAGGAATTGCGATGTAACAATCAATGAAAAACATTTTATGTCAGTTTTAGAAAAAATGAATTCGGCTGAAGCTATTGCATTAGAAGACAAGTACGGTGCACACAATTATCATCCACTACCAGTAGTTTTGAGTAGAGGAGAAGGAGTTTATGTTTGGGATGTAGAAGGAAAGAAATATTACGATTTTCTTTCGGCTTATTCTGCAGTAAATCAAGGGCATTGTCATCCAAAAATTGTTGGAGCAATGGTAAACCAAGCACAAACTTTAACTTTAACGTCAAGAGCATTTTACAACGATAAATTAGGAGTTTACGAAGAATTTGTAACAAACTATTTTGGTTTTGATAAAGTTTTGCCAATGAATACTGGTGCTGAAGCAGTTGAAACAGCTTTAAAATTGTGTAGAAAATGGGCGTATGAGAAAAAAGGAATTAATGAAAATGATGCTCAAATTATAGTATGTGATGGAAATTTCCACGGAAGAACAACAACTATTATTTCGTTTTCAAATGACGAAAATGCTCGTAAAAACTTCGGGCCTTATACAGCAGGATTTATTAGTATTCCTTATGATGACATTGAAGCTTTAGAAAAAGCGGTTAATTCTTCAAAAAATATTGCAGGATTTTTAGTTGAACCTATTCAGGGTGAAGCTGGAGTATATACACCTGCGACAGATTATTTACAAAAAGCACAAGCGATTTGTAAAGCAAATAATGTATTGTTTATTGCTGATGAGGTGCAAACAGGAATTGCTAGAACAGGTTCGTTATTAGCGGTTTGTGGAAATTGTTCTTGCGAATCTAAATGTGAAAAACAAGAAACATATGTTCAACCTGATGTTTTAATTTTAGGTAAAGCCTTATCTGGTGGTGCTTATCCAGTTTCGGCTGTTTTGGCAAATGATCACATTATGAATGTAATAAAACCAGGACAACACGGTTCTACTTTTGGTGGAAATCCAGTAGCAGCTGCCGTTGCTATGGCGGCTCTAGAAGTAGTTTCTGACGAAAGTTTGTCTCAAAATGCTAGAAAATTAGGAAAAATCTTCCGTGAGGAATTAGCAAAATTCATCGAGACTTCTAACATTGCTACTTTAGTAAGAGGAAAAGGTTTGTTGAATGCTGTGGTAATTAACGACACAGAAGAAAGCGACACGGCATGGAATATTTGTGTACGTTTAGCAGAAAACGGATTATTAGCGAAACCTACTCATGGAAACATCATTCGTTTTGCTCCTCCGTTAGTAATGTCAGAAGAACAACTTAGAGAATGTGTTTCAATTATTATTAATACATTAAAAGAGTTTGAGAAATAAAAATGAAATCCTAATTGAAAGATTAGGATTTTTTTTTGTTTTTGAGTTGTCCTAAAAAAGGCGAGTAGTTATTAGCAGCTTTTTTGACATTCTGCCTCTTCTCGGGAGTGGCGGATTAAGAAAGACTATACTTCCGGTTAAACGATGTTTTATAAGTACAAAACCAACTTTAAATTAAGCTCAAAACCCCGTCATTTTTATAAACTACTTTTACCAGCAGTTATTTTAAAAATTTAACAATATTTTGAGTTCATTTGGTATTTGCTCTTTATTTTCAATTTTTTCATAATTTTTAAGAGCCTTTTTTTTCATTTTTTCGTCATTATTAATTTCTGATACTTTAAGTAAACAGAGAGAATAATGTATTTTAAAGTTTTCTTCTTTTTTATATGATGAATAGGATTTTTCTAAACATTCCAACCCTTCTATATATTTTTTATTGAAAGACAATAAAATACCTTTCATAAATATAACATCGTCTTTTAATTCTGTATTAATTTTTTTATACTTTTCAATTGCGATATTTATATTTTCTAAACCTTTATCAGTATCCTCAAAAATGGGAGAAGTTATAGCAAATCCATAGTAGCCTTCAGGACTTTCAGGAAAATATTCGATCAATTCATTATATTTTCTTCTTGCAATTTTAAATGATGCTTCATTTCCAAATCTTAAGGCTTCAGCTGCAAGATTGGTTTTAAATTCAATTGATTTATTATTAGCTAAACTGTCTGCATAATAATAACATGTTAAAGCATATTTATCATTTAATAATCTTTTTGTATATCCTGCAAAAAAAATAGCATCACAGAATGTAGTGTCGGTTTGATAAGCCCTGAAAAATACATCGGCTGTCATTTTTAAGTATTTTTTATCTAAAGTTTTATTTAAGTACAAAGTTTCAATTCCTGTATTAAACAATTCCATTGCTCTCGGATTGTCAGATTTGCAGTATAAATTTTTTCCTTCAAAATAATTTTGAGAGAACATTAAATTAAAACTTAATATTAGAAATGTAATAATGATTTTTTTCATTTTTTAATATTTTTGGGCTAATTGCTTCTAATTTATATATATGCGCTATGAAATAGCGTTATTCAAATATAGTATTTTTTAATTCTTAGAAATCATCAAATGGACTTTTACACCATTAGATTATAACAAACAAAAAAGCACTGATTTCACAGTGCTTCTTATATTATAAAAGAAGTTAGTATTACATACCACCCATTTGCTTTTGGAATTCTTCCATAGTTATTTTTGTAAATCCTTCTCCAACTTTAAAAGCATCTGCAGGAACTTCTTTTGAAAATTTTGTAGCTTTCATTACCATATCTCCTTGAGCTGTTTGAACAGTCATTTCTAAAGGGTAACCAGAAAGTTTAACTTTTGCATCTTCTTTTTGAGCTTGTGGAGCAATTGCATCTGTAATATAAAAAATACTTGTGGTTCCATCATTCATAGATACAGTAGCTTTATAACATTTAAAACCTACAATTTCTTTAGTGTCTTTTTTATCATACACAATTTCTTTAGCATTATCTAAATTACTTAGTCCGTTTGTATTTTTAGAAGCAGCTTCTCCAGCATCAGTAATTTCGTATTTCATACCCATTACTTCTACAGTCATTTTAGATTCTTTTTCATTTGCAATTGGAACGATAGTTTTCATTAACATCATTCCGCCCATCATGCTCATGTCTGTTGCTTGAGTTTTATCATTAAAATGAACCGTTATTGTACTTTCTCCCATAGCAGCCATTTCTTCACCAGCACCTGGCATTGTCATACTATAAGTTACAGAACCATTTTTTAATGCAGTTTGAGCATTCATAGATACACCCGCAACTAGTAATAAAGCGAATGCGATTTTTGTTATTTTCTTCATTTGTAAGGATTTTATTCTGTAAATGTAATAAATTATTTTACTATTGTAAAAAATAAAAACAACATTATATTTTGATATTATTTTTAATATAAATAAAAAAACCGAGCTTGACTCGGTTTTTTTTATGGTTTTAATTTTTCTTTATAAAACTTTCGGAATATTTTTTTCCATCTTCAGTTTCTATCATAAGTATATAAAATCCTTCAGATAAGTCGGAAACTGAAAAGCTAGAGTTAGTAAGATTTACATTTTTAATCACTTTTCCTAATGTTGAAATTATGGATACATTTTTTATGTTTAACATTTCTATATTTGAAAGTGTGATTAGATCTGATGTAGGATTTGGGTATAAAATAATTTTAGAATTACCATTATCTACTAAACTTAATGGGCTAGAACCTTCAATAATAGAAAGTGACTCATTTATATTTGGATTATTAATAACATCAACTACTCCTGAAGGCCAAATTACTACAACTTGAGAAACTGAAGTTTCAGTACCAATTCCAAAATGAGCATTCAAAGTACTCATGTGTCTAAAACCTTCACCACTTCTTATATCTCTTATTTGTTTTCCCCAAGCGCCATAAATTTCAACTCGTGCTCCAATTCCATTGCGATTACTTTGTAAACCTTGAAGATTTACTTTAATCCAATTATTTCCGTTAGGAACAGCATATCGAATGGTAGTACCATTTTGAAAGTCTAAAAAGCCATCATTGTTTAAATCACCAACTGCAGATACTGTTAATCCTGAATAACTTACAGGAGCAAAAGTATTATTTCCTTGATTAAACATAATTTTATTACCACCACCTAATACATCAATTTTACCATCGTTATCAAAATCATAAGCTAAGTTGTCAATGTTTGTAGAACTATTAGATTCCCAACCAGATCCTGAAGTAATGTTAGTATAAGCTTCTTCTACACTATTTGAAGTGTCTAAATTGTTTCTAAAAAAATTATGTGAGCCAGCACTAGCTGTTATAATAATATCCATATCACCATCGTTGTCAAAATCTGCGATAGCTGAAGACCATGTTTGAATTGGAGTAACATTAATTCCGGCTAACGCAGAAATATTAGTATAAACTCCGTTTCCATCGTTACGATATAATTCGCACGGAGGTCCTGAACATTTCGAAACAAAAACATCAGAATCACCATCATTATCAAAATCAGTAAATAATGTTGCGTAATTTCCTGTTGATGTTGCAATACTCATAGCGCCAGGAGTTACCGTTGATTGATAAAAAGTTAAACCTCCAGCACCATCATTTAAATAATAACAACTTGGCGCAATATCATGGCAAACAAAAATATCTAAATTACCATCGTTATTTAAATCTGAAAAATTTGTTCTTTGTGAGAAAATATATTGACCAGGAGTGTAAGTAGAAAATTCGGTTCCGTTATTAAAAGAAGTTAAAATTGTGGCACCACTACCATTACCTAATACAATGTCATTATATCCATCTCTATTATAATCTCCTGCTGCAATACTCCAATTAGGTAATAAAACTGAACCAGTTAAAGGAATATCTTTAATAATAAAATTTCCAGGAGTGCTTGATTGTACATGAATTCTCATATTAGTTGCACTTATGCCTACGATATCATCTTTAAAATCACCATTCATATCTACTACACAAATATTATAACTACTATTTATCGTTGCAACTGTTTGTGTTGTATACGATATAGGTGTAACTGGAATTACTATTGTACTTTCTGATAATTGAAAACTAAAACCAGTATTGTTAACCGTGTTTAACCATCTGTTATCCCAAGCTATATAATAAGTTGTTCCTGCTACTGCATTAAACGAAACTACAGAGGAAAATCCGGTGCCAGTATCATCATCTCCGGCAACACAAGTAAGAGAACTACAATCGCCTGAGTAAATATGAATACGAGTATCCTTTCTCGGATTGTTTTGAGCAATATCGGATGTTATTGTAACTGTGTAGTTTTGAGAAGGTGTATAAGAATACCATTCTCCGGCAGGAACGTTTGTAACAATTGCGCCATTAGGTGCACAGAAAGTTGTAGGGGCCTGTCCATTAATAATTCCAACAGCGTAAATTCCAGGACCAGAAATGGGTAAAGCACCATTACACGTATCTTGCGCTTGTAATGTTAATGAAAACAATATAGAGAATAGAAAATAAAGAGTAGTTTTTTTCATAATAGTTTTTTTTAGTTGCAAGGTGTTGTAATTGAGTTAATCCATTCTTCGACGAGTTGAACTCCTTCGTCATGGATTAAAGTTCTACCGTGTAAAGGCATTCTATAGGTTTCGTCTACAGTATCAAGTCTGTAATATAGCATAGAACGACCAGTGTTTCCTGGTGTTACCAGTTTAGCGAGCGCAGGTGGAAAACTTTGCATATCTTGTGTATCAACGCAAACTCCCATGTTTGTTTGGTTATTTAAAGTTTCTGAAAAAGCAAAACGCATAGGTCTGTAATCACAATGACCATGTTCTTTATGACAGTGCGCACAATTAATATCAAAATACGATCGAACTCTTGTTTCAATTGGTTTGCTAGTGTCATTGTAATCAACAATTGTACTTGCTTCAGAAGGTAATGCGAAATTATTTTCTAATTTACCAAGCTCAATCCATTTTGTTAATTGGTTTTTATTTTCGCTCCCGTAATTGTATAATTTATTTAAATTTTGCGGTTTTATACCAATAGGAATATTTATTTGAACATAATTACCATTTTCATAGCTTTTCGTTTTATGACAAACGATACACTGAACCTCATTCGGAATTCGATATTCAACATTTTTGATAACATTGTTTTCGTCTTTCCATGAAATGGTTTTAGTACTTCCGTTTAAATCTAGATTGGCTTCTGTTTGTTCATCATTCCATACATAATCTGCAAAAATCCAACCATCTGATTTTCTAATCATCAATCTAGTTTCTATTATTTTTGTTACATTGGAAGGTTGAACATTGTCGTAATAAAAGTTTTTAATTAAAACTGCACCAACAGGTAATTCTAATATTTGATCGTCACCGTTATATGTTGCTTTAGTTCCATTTGGAAACCAAACAAATCTTTTTTTGTGAGCATAATCTGTAAATAAAGATGAAATTGGCTCATAAGGGATAACGTCTAATGAGGGGTTAAGGTTTTTTAAATCACCTTCAAAAAACTTATAATCGGATAATTTTGGATAAGGTACCAGCGTTAAATCTACCGTTACTGGTGAAATAGGCATGTAGTCATTGTCATTATCGTTCGAACAAGCATAAATTACAGCAAATGAAACAGATAGAACAATGAGAGAGAAGTATTTTTTTATCATATTTGTTAGTTGATTTTAAACAAATATAATATTTTTTTAAAATAAATGTGTTTTAATTGTTAATTTTCACAATTACATTGTAATTTTTTAAATTCTCAATTACAGCTTCAGAAGAATGGTCAAACTTTTCTTCCAATGTTTTTAGTTTCTTCTTTTGACTAATTCTTCTAATTGCATCATAAAAACGACGAACTTCTTCAAAGTTGGATAAAATTAATTTGGGAACTTTTACATTAATGCTATTTTCGTCTTTTGCAACCATTGTAAAATAACTTGAATTACAGTGTTTTACTTTACCCGTTTGAATATTTTCTGAAACAACTCGAATACCTACAACCATTGAACTATTACCAACGTAATTTACTGAAGCTTTTAGGGTGACTAATTCTCCAATTTCAACCGGATTTAGAAAGTCTACAGTATCTACAGAAGCCGTTACACAATAACAACCCGAAAATTTAGAAGCACTTGCAAATGCAATCTGATCCATTAAACTTAATAAGTAGCCTCCATGTATTTTTCCACTAAAATTAGAATGTGATGGTAACATTAATTCTGATAATGTAATTTTTGAAGCGGCAACGGTATTGGCAGTATGCATAAGATGTTAATTTTCTTCAGTTAATTCGTTAGGATTATTTTCTGCTCTTTTTAATATGGCTTCTGGAAGCGATTTTTTTGCTTTGGCTCCCATTTTTTTCAATTTTTCAACACTAGTAATTAAATTCCCTTTGCCTTCTGTAAGTTTGTTCATGGCAGCTCCATATTCTAACTTGGCTTCATCCATTTTTTTACCAATCTTAATTAAATCGGAAACAAAACCTTCAAATTTATCATACAAAGCGCCCGCCTGACGTGCAATTTCAATCGCATTTTCTTGCTGCTTTTGATTCGTCCACATACTATCAATGGTGCGTAAAGTAGCCAAAAGGGTAGAAGGTGTAACGATTACAATATTTTTCTCAAAAGCTTTGTTGTATAAAGTTGTGTCTTCGTTTAAAGCTATAGCAAAAGCCGATTCGATAGGAACAAACAATAAAACGAAATCCGGACTTTCCATTTGGTATAAATCCTGATAATTTTTGTTGCCTAACTGTTCTACATGACGATTTATTGAAACCACATGTTCTTTTAAATGTTGGTTTTTCAGATTATCATCTTCTTCATTAATATAGCGTTCGTATGCCGTAAGCGTTACTTTTGAATCGATAATCATTTTCTTTCCATCTGGAAGATTAATGATAACATCCGGAAAAACACGACTACCATCTTCGGTAGTATGACTTTGCTGAACAAAATATTCGCGATCTTTTTCTAAGCCTGATTTTTCTAAAACGCGTTCCAAAACCAATTCGCCCCAATTTCCTTGCATTTTACTATCACCTTTTAAGGCTTTGGTTAAATTGATGGTTTCTTTGCTCATTTGTTCGTTCATTTCACGAAGTCCCAATATTTGCTGACGTAAAGCCGCATGATAATCAATGCTCTCTTTGTGCGTGTCTTCTACTTTCTTTTCAAAAAGTTGAATTCTATCTTGTAAAGGCGACAAGATATTTTTTAAATTCTCTTTGTTTTGTTCGGTGAATTTAACCGTTTTTTCTTCCAGAATTTTATTGGCTAAATTTTCAAATTCTTTAGTAAATTTCTCCTGAAGTTGTTCTACTTCTTGCTTTTGTTCTTTATTTCTTTCCAATAAATTATCAAAATCATTTTCTTTTTTGGCTAGATGAATAGCTAACGATTCTTTTTCTTTTTGCAGGTTTTCTTTTTCAGATGAAAGTTGGGCAAACGATTTTTCAAACTGATTTCTTTCGGTTTGAAACTGAATTTTTAATTGTTCAATTTGACCTAAAAAACCATTGATTCGTTCTTCTAAACCTGATTTTTCAGATTGTGATTTAGCAGTAAAAAGCATCTTTCCAAGGAAAAGTCCAATGGCAAGTGCAACAATAAACGTAATTAAAATAAGCATTGATTCTGGCATAAATGAATTGTAAAATGTAAAAATACGCAATTAAATCAAACTTCAAATTTGAAAAATGTATTTTTGTAGCAAATATTTAACATGCATCATCATTTCCTTATTCATAAGCCTTATGGCTATTTATCGCAGTTTATTTATGAACTAAAAAGACCTAAAAAATTACTAGGAGAAATATATGATTTTCCTGAAAACACAATGGCTATTGGGCGTTTAGATGAAGATTCAGAAGGCTTACTTTTATTAACCACTGATGGCATGATGAGTGAAATTGTACGAAGCAAAAAAGTTGAAAAAGAATATTACGCTCAAGTAGATGGATTAATTACTGAAGATGCCATTGAAAAACTTAAAAATCGAGTTGAAATTGGTTTTAATGGAAAAAAATACCTGACTAAAAAATGCAACGCTTTTATTTTAGAAACGATTCCCAATTTAGGTGAAAGAGGAAAAAAAATCAGAGATGAACGACACGGTCCAACTTCTTGGGTTTCGATAACTTTAACCGAAGGTAAATTTCGTCAAGTGCGAAAAATGACATCCGCAGTTGGTTTTCCTACATTACGATTGGTTCGTGTGCGTGTAGGAAATATTCATTTGAATGATTTGAAAGCCGGAGAAGTTGTAGAAGTGAGTGGTTTTGATGTGTGAAATTATTCAGCATTTAGTTCTAAATCAAATAGATAATCGTTTCTATTGTAATTCAAACTATTTTTATAAACTTCAAATTTTGGATTTGGATATTTTATTAATGCTATGTCTAAATATTTTGACAAATATTTTCTTTTCTTTTTATTCCTAGTAGAAATCGTTTTTTTGAAAGCTTCATGTATCTCCGGTGAATCAGGATAAAAGGTAAGAGTTTGGTATAAAGTTCTCCATTTTGGAAAATTGAAATATCTTTCTTTCCAATCTTTTTTGAATATTTTGATTAAATAAGGAAGAAAAGAATTATTAGGGAAGTTCTGAACTGCTTTAATTCCATAAACATTATATTTTTCGTCCATCAAATAATTAATTATGATTTCAATATCATTTTTATTTTTAAATTTTGCTAATTGTATTATTGATTCAGGAAATTTTTTTTCTTTGGCAATTTTTCTAAGAAGCTCATGATTTTTTTCAATGATCTCAAGATTTTTAATTAGTCCAGCTTTGAAGATGCTATTAGAATTAGCATCATTTAAAATCAAATTTTCTATAAACTTCACGAAATCATCATAATTACTAGACTTATTCTCTTTCATTTTATGAAAAGTAATTCTAGTAAGTTCATCACCAAAAGTTGATTCATAAAAATCAGGCATGTTGAATGTAATAACTTTTGGATTATTAATATTTTTAAGTAATATTTCTATGCTTTTTTGTTCATTAATTCCAACAATATAATAAAATGCTACTAATTTTTTAAAATCATTATTTTTATCTAAAATGGTTATTAATTCGTTTTCATTGTATGATTCAATAACCGATTCTGATTTAGATAAACTATCTAAAATATTTAAGTAATTGACATCTAACTTATTTTTAGATGCCAATTTTTGAGTAATATTTTCAATCTTTATTTCTACATTTTGGGATAAAATGGATTCAAATAATAGAATAAATATTAGAATTGGTTTAAAATTCATTTAATTATTATTTAAAAATCTCCATAAAAAAAGTTTTCATCGCTTCCCAACTTCTTTTATCGGCTAATTCGTTGTAAGCAGCACCTTTGCTGTTATCACTTCCGGCATCTTTGTGTGTAAAGGCATGAACTGCATTAGCATAATAATTCATTTGCCAATCTGCTTTAGATTCACGCATTTCGTTTTGAAAAGCTTCCACTTCTTTCGCAGGAACATAAAAATCATCTGCTCCATGTAACACTAAAACTTTTGTTTTAATTTCATTCGTTGGGCTATTCGCAGCTTTTCCTAAACCACCATGAAAAGAAACTACGCCTTTTACGTTTAAATTTCCTCTAGCTGCTTCAATAGCACCTGTTCCTCCAAAACAATAACCAATCACCGCAATCTGATTTACATCAGCTCCAGCTTTCACTAATTCATCAATAGCCAACTGAATTCTTTTTTGATATTCTAATGGATTATTTTTGTAAAAACCTGCATTTTTTCCAGCTTCTCCTGTGTTTTTCGGATTGTTTCCAACACCATAAATATCAGCTACAAAAGCATGATAACCAAGTTTTGCCAATGCTTCAGCTGATTCTTTTGCGTGTGCATCAATTCCCATCCAAGCGGGTAAAACAACTACACCAATTTTTTTAGGATTTGCTTTTAAAGACTTAGCAAAAAAACCTTCTAGCTTTTGATTGCCATCAAAATAATCTACTGTTTTTAATTGTCCAAAACTATTCAAACTCGCTAATATTAGTGTAATGTATAAATACTTCATAATTTTTTTTAGTAAAATTATAAAAATAGTTAATGATGAACGTTAAACAAAAGGTAAAATTGAGATAAATCTATTTAATTTTAAACTTACCAATAGTTGCATCAAAAGTTAAGTGCTCGGTATTGAAAAGTGTATTAAATATTCCGGTTTGTATTAAATTACAGGGTTGGTCTTGCACAATTTGAGTCGGAGTAAAAACAATCATTTCATCCGCCATTTGAATAGCTAAATCAATATCATGTGAAGAGTAAAGTATGGTTTTACCAGTTTCATGGGTTAATTTTTGCAATAATTTCAACAAAGTCGCTTTGTGAACCAAATCTAAATGGGTTGTAGGTTCGTCCAAAATAATAATCGAAGTGTCTTGCGCCAAAGCTCTTGCTATAAGTGCAATTTGCAACTGACCATCGCTAATTTCGTCGTGTTTTTTATGAATTAAATGACCAATTTCAGTTAAGGCAATGGCTTCATTAATTTTAATTTTATCTTCTTCAGATAAAGTTCCCAACCAATTAGTATATGGCTGTCTTCCTAAAGCGATGATTTCGTAAATCGTTAAATTACTTGGTGGTAATTTTTCGGTTAAAACGATGCTTAATTCTTGCGCTAAATCAAGTGGTTTAAAACTTTGAAGCGGTTTGTTTAATAGCGTAATTTCACCTTGTAAAGAAGGAATGATTCCGGTTATTGTTTTTAACAATGTTGATTTCCCAATTCCGTTTTCACCAATTAAAGCGATTAATTTCCCTTTTTCTAAACCAAGATTAATGTTTTGAGCAATAGTAATTGTTTCCGATTTGGTTTTGTAGCCAATCGAAAGGTTTTTGGTTTGTATGGTGAAATTTTGGTTGTTCATAATTAAAATCGTTTCTTTCTAACCAACAACCAAATAACTACTGGTGCTCCAATTACTGAAGTTATCGCATTAATAGGTAAGGTTATGTCATTTCCTGGAACTTGCGCAATGGTATCACAACAAAGCATTACAATAGCGCCAACCAAAAGTGTACTCCAAAACAATACCAAATGATTACTCGTTTGAAACAATAATTTAGCGATGTGCGGAACGGCCAAACCTATAAAAGCAATTGGACCCGCAAAAGCGGTAATGCTTCCTGCTAAAATACTGGTGGCGATAATGATTAAAAAACGAGTTTTCTTATAGTTGATTCCGATACTTTGTGCGTATTTTTCTCCTAATAATAAAGCATTTAAAGGTTTGATCACCATGAAACTAATTCCAATTCCAATGACAACAAAAACGGATAAAAGTGAAATTTCATTCCATGATAAATTAGAAATACTTCCCATGGACCAAAACGTGAATTTCTGCAATTTTTCAGCCGTAGTAAAGTAAGATAGAACTGAAACTATAGCACTAGTAAAACTTCCAAACATCAATCCTACAATCAGAATTGCCATAGTGTCTTTTAGTTTTTGAGAAACCAATAAAACGGCCATCAAGACTAAAAAACTACCTAAACTAGAAGCTATTACTATTCCGTAATTTGATAAAAAGAAGGAAGAGATAAAAGTGGGTAAAAATCCAGTTCCTAAAATGATAAACGCAACTCCTAAACTCGCACCCGAACTCAATCCTAAAACATAAGGTCCAGCCAACGGATTTCTGAACAACGTTTGCATCAACAATCCGCTCATCGAAAGTCCGATTCCTACTAAAATTGCGGTTATGGCTTTTGGGAAACGGAAATTCCACAGAATAATTTCCCAACTTTCCTTACTCATGTCTTGCGATAAAAGTCCGTTAACCACTTCTTTTATAGGAATAGAAACGGAACCTAAGCTAATATTCACCAAAAACAAAAACACCATTACTAAAAGTAAGATGATGAAAATTAAGTTTTGTTTTTTGGTTAATGGCATGCGTTAATTTTTTGGCTAAATTACGTTATTTTAATTTCTCAAAAAAGAACAACTCATAATCAGGCAACACTTCAGGATGTAAAATTTTTACAATATCTTTCAAAACCAAATCTGGTCGATTTTGCGCTAATTCGTAATAAATTACGCCACCTGTTTTGCCTTTTTTGGTACTAAATGAGTAAACGTTTTTGTTTGCAACCGCTTTGAAATGAATGTAGTTTGGATTATTATCCAAAATTTGTTGAATTGAACCAAATTGCCCTGGACCAATCCAAAAATCAGCATCTTTGGCTTTGTCTAAAACACTTTCGAATGATAAAGCTAAACTTCCCGTTCCTTTGGAGTCTTTCCATAGATAATTTCCGTTAGCTTCTTTTAAGAAATAGGCCGCCCAACTATCGCCTTGTGGTAAAAACCATTGGTCTTCGTAGATAGCACCTGCAAAAATAGTCGGTTGGTTTTTTGTATTTTTTGCTAATGTTAATACCGAATTATATTCTTTCTCAATCGAGTTAAAAATTTCAGTTGCTTTTTCGTCTAAATCGTACAAAGCGCCAAAGAACTTAATCCATTCCGCTTTTCCTAAAGGTGTTTTTTCTGTCCAATCTCCGTTGAAGATGATTTTCTGATCGTTTTTTTCTAAGTTTTTGTAAGTTTTTAAATCACCATCCACACTAAATCCAACGATTACATCAGGTTGAATGTCCAAAATAACTTCGGTATTTAATCCTTGATTGGAACCTAAATCTCTCACTTTTCCAGCATCAATTAATGCTCTTGTTTTTTCAGAAGAAATATATTCTGTGGTTGGAAAACCAATTAATGTGTTTTCTACACCTAATGATTCTAGCGCTGGAATATGTGTGGTTGAGGTTACAATTACTTTTTTAATTGGCACTTCAATCGAAGTAAATTGTTGTAAACTATCTGGAATTTGAACGCCTTTTTTATGAAGAATATAAATGTAATTATCTTCAGCTTCGGGATAAGCATTCGAAACTTTTACAATCGAAAAACCTTCGTGTTTTTCAATAGAAAATCCTTCCGCATGTTGAATGCTATTTTGTACAGTAGTATTCAGATTTACAGAACTTTCTGATTCTTTACATTGGATAAATCCCAAAAATAAAACGACTAACAAGAAATAATGGCGCATGAATTTTTTTTTTGCAAAAGTAGTACTTTACATTCAAAAACAGATTATATGTAACAAATGATGCCAAACGATTTATCAAAAACCACTAAATTTGTCATAAAAAAAACATGAGAACAGATTCAAACGCTTTCCTTTATGCAGTAGCAACTATTATTTTAGCACATTTTGTTATTGGCTTTATTTGGTTGTGGCGTAAGATGAATAAGAAGAAGTAGATTTTAGTTTTTAACAGTTTCTACAGTTATAATATCTGAGGAGTATCTCAAAGTTTTTCCTTTGTATTTCCAAATTTTTATGTAACGGTCATATTCGGTAGAATCTTTTGATTTTAGAGCTACTGTATAAATAGTGTCTTTTTTGTTAGTAAAGGCATAAAGATAAATCATTGTTTTTAAGAAATCATCTTGACCTCTTTTTTCAATTTCGTTTTTTATGTGATAAAATTCATTCAAGACATCTTTATCTGATATTGTCTTAGTTTGAGTTATATCTTTCCTTTTAAACATATTTAATGTTTCTCCAGTTATTGCTTGACCATATTTTTCAGATGTATATTCAATTACTTGGATTTTACTTTTACATGATATTAGAAATGTTAGTAGAATTAAATATGAGATTTTTTTGAGCATACCTTTTTGTTTGTTTTAACGAATTACTTGAAATTTTATTATGCAACCTTAAAAATTAGGAAACTTTTAAAAATTATTTACCTTTGCCCTCGAATTTTGGTTGTTGTTTCTGAATTTTTCAAAACAACATTAAAAGGGAATTAGGTGTAAGACCTAAGCTGTACCCGCAACTGTAAGCTATAAAGCTTGTTATTATCTACATTACCATTGCCACGCCTTGCGTGGTGAGAAGGTTGATAACAAGACGCAAGCCAGGAGACCTGCCACATTCATTGAGTAACAAACTTTCGGGAAAAAAAGTTTGAGTATGGGTAAATTCTGTGCTTTTCTCCCCAATTTATTAAAATTTTATTAACCTTAAAATGAACAAAAAGTTTATTGGCTTAAGTGTATTTACACTGGCTACTGCTTTTGCGTATGCTCAAGAATCAGATACGCTAAAAGTTACTAATTTAAAAGAAGTTGTTGTTTCGGACACAAAATTTGCGCAAAGCAAAGAAAAATCAGGTAAAATTATTGAAGTGATTACCGCGCAAGACTTAGAAGCTAAAAAAGGTCAAAATTTAGCAAATGTGTTGAGTCAAGTTGCGGGAGTTGAAATCAACGGAAATCAATCGTTTAACGGTAAAAATTTAGGCTATTACATTCGTGGTGGTCGCAATCGTCAAGTAGCCATTTATATTGATGGTGTTCCAGTTTCTGATGCTTCAGGAATTAATATCGAATATGATTTGCGTTTGATTCCAGTGGAACAAATTGAGAAAATTGAAGTAATGAAAGGCGCTTCAAGTACGTTATACGGGACTGGAGCTGCGACTGGAGTTATCAATATTACGTTGAAAAAATCAGCTAAAAAAGAAATTTCAGGTAATGCGTACATCAATATGGGAACGCAAAATACTTCGGAAACTTCAAAAACGAGTGCACAAGATTTCAATCAAGGATTATCGGTAAACGGAACTATCAATAAAGTTTCGTACATGACAACTTTAAACAGTACGGAAACCAAAGGAATGTCGGAAGCAGCAGGAGAAGATTTTGAAGAAGATACGTTTTCGAGAGTGAATGTGTTGCAGAAAATAGGTTTCAAAGCAAATGATAAATTAAGTTTTGAGTTTTTTGGGAATTATGACCGAATCAAAAACACATTTGACAATTCGTTTGACGGTTTTATTGCAAATTCTGATGATTTGAACAATAATAGTTTTTCAGAACAATTCAGAATTGGATTTTTGCCAAAATACAAATACAATAAAGGAGAATTTGCAATTAATGCTGGAGCTTCAACTATTGATAGAGTTTTAAATATTTCAAATTCGTGGTCGGGAACGATTGATAATTATAATTATTCAGGACGAAGTGCTTCGATTGATGCTTTCAATAAATACAATTTCAGCAAGCAAGTATATTTAGTTTTAGGTGTGCAATATCAATATTTCGATATGACGCAAAAAGATGCTTACACTGATGTTGCAAGAGAAGGAGCGAAGTTCAATTTATTAGATCCGTATGCAAATTTTGTTTATAATTCTAATTTCGGTTTTAATTTGAATGCTGGTCTTAGGTTAAATTTTCACAGTGAATATGATACATATTATGTGTTAAATATTAATCCAAGCTATACTTTTAAAAATTTACCATTAAAGATTTTAGGCTCAATTAGTGGTGGATATATCACGCCAAGTTTATATCAATTATACGGACCTTACGGAAACTTAGGCTTAACGCCAGAAGAAAATGCTACGGCAGAATTTGGTTTTGAATCGCAATTATTGGATAAGAAGTTGACTATTAATGCAGTTGGTTTTTATAGAGAAGAAGAAAACACATTCGGATTCTATTACAATTCAGCAACATTTGAATCCTATTATATTAATATTGATGGAACTTACAACGCAAAAGGAGTTGAAGCAAGCGTTCGTTACACATTATCTGAAAGATTCAATATAGGTGGAAATTACACTTTTACACAAGTTGAGAAACAATTAAATCGACTAATTCCAAAACATAAAGGAAATGTAGATGTAAGTTATCTATTTAAAAGAGGAACATTCGGAATACAATATCAGTATGTAGATCAAAGAAATGACGCATTTTATAATTCGAATATTTGGGCAACGCAAGCGGTTGATTTATCGGCTTATAAATTAGTAAATTCAAATATTTCATATGAGTTATTGCCAAATCGTTTGCAAGTTTTTGGAGCTGTGACTAATATTTTGAATGAAGATTTTCAAGAAATAATAGGTTACAATACCAGAGGAAGAAATTATAAATTAGGTTTAAATTTCATGTTTTAATTTTATATAATTAATTGGATTTAAAAGGTTTTGGTAATTATTTATCAAAACCTTTTTTTATTTTGTAACAAAATTAATTTACATTCGTCTTCATTATAAACCAACCTATTACAAATGAATCAAATCGAGTTTATACAAATTATAACTCCTTTTAAAGACAAACTATTTCGTTTAGCAAAGCGAATGTTAGTGAGTACTGAAGAAGCTGAAGATGCTACTCAGGAAGTAATGGTTAGGTTGTGGAATAAAAATGATGCTTTAGCGCAATATAATAGTGTGGAAGCTTTGGCAATGACAATGACAAAAAATTATTGTTTAGATCAGTTAAAAAGCAAGAGAGCGACTAATTTACAAATTGTACATAATAATTATCAAGACAAGCAAGCTAGTGTTGAAACACAGATAGAACATCAAAATACGTTGCAATGGGCAGAAAAGTTAATGAACGATTTACCCGAACAACAACGATTGATTGTGCAACTTAGAGAAATTGAAGAATACGAATTTTCAGAAATTGCTCAAGTATTAGAAATGAATGAAACAGCGGTTCGAGTAGCTTTATCAAGAGCACGAAAAACCTTAAGAGAACAAATAGAAAAAACACATAATTATGGAACTCAAGTTAGTTGAACAATTATTGGAAAAATACTTTCAAGGAGAAACTACAATAGCAGAAGAGAAACAATTAAAGGCCTATTTTTCTTCAAACGATGTGGTGCCACATTTGGCAAAATATCAATCGCTTTTTGGTTACTTTGAAACACAAAAAGAAACGCAATTCAAACAAAAACTTCCATTACAACCTAGAAAACAAAGATCTGTAAAATGGATAGGTATCGCAGCAAGTTTTGTAGTGCTTTTTGGATTGGCAACCTTTTATTTTTATCCTTCGGTTCCTAATAATGAAGATTTAGGAACATATGATAATCCAGAGGAAGCCTTTGCCGCTACACAGAAAGCCTTGTTAATGGTTTCAGAACAAGTAAACATTGGCATGGAAAGTGTAGTATATTTAGAAGAATATGAAAAAACAAAAAAAACAATTTTTAAATAATAAAAGCAATGAAAAATTTAGTAGTAGTTATAGCATTTTTAATGGCATCAATAGTTTCTTTTTCTCAAAATACAGCATTTGATAAATATGAAGACAATCCAATGATTCAATCGGTTATTGTGAATAAAACGATGTTTCAAATGATGAGTAAAGTTAAAGCTGATCCAAAAGATAAAGAATTACAGCAATATTTTAATTTACTAAAAAAATTAGACAACTTAAAAGTGTTTACAACTAGTAATGCAAAAATTAGTGCAGATATGAAAGCAACTGTGATGACTTACTTAAAATCAAATCCATTAGAAGAATTAATGCGAGTGAATAGCGATGGTAAAAACGTGAAAATTTACGTTAAGACTGGTGCAAATGAAAATATCGTAAAAGAGCTTTTAATGTTTATTGAAGGAGCGAATATGAAAGATGCTAATACAATTGTTTTATCGTTAACAGGAAATTTTAATTTAGATGAAATTTCTATGTTAACAGAAAAAATGAGCTTGCCAGGTGGTGATGATTTGAAAAAAGCTTCTAAAAAATAAGCCATGAAAAAGTTAGTATTACTTGTTTCAAGTGTGATTTTACTTTGGAGTTGCAATGACAAACCAACACTTCAAAAGTATTTTGTAAAAAACACAGAATCTTCCAAGTTTATTGCGATTGATTTAGCTCCTAATATCATTAAAACAGATAAAGTTGCGATGTCTGAAACCGAAAAAGCAGCTTTAGAATCGTTTGATAAGATGAATGTTATAGCTTTTAAATCAGATTCAACTGATGTAACGGGTTACGAAACGGAAATAAAAGAAGTAAAGGCTATTTTAAAAGAGGAAACCTACCAACAATTAATGAAATTTGGTTCAGGTAATGATGGTGCCGCTATTTATTTTGTAGGCAATGATGATGAACATATTGAAGAATTTGTGGTATTAGCTGGAAAAAAAGAAAACGGTTTTGCCGTTGTAAGAGTTTTAGGAAACGATATGAATCCTACTCATATAATGAACATGCTGAATTTACTTCAAAAATCGAATCTCGATTTAGAGCAACTCAAACCTTTACAGCAACTAATGAAATAAAATAAATCCCGCTACTGCGGGATTTATTAGTTTTTATAATATTTAAAAGGAACTATCAACATTCCGAAACATTCTCCGTGTTCTTTTCCAATATGTTTGTGATGCATTTTATGAGCTCTTCTTACTGCTTTTGCATATTTATTATCAGCGTTTCTAAATATTTTAAAACGTTGATGTATAAATATATCATGAACTAAAAAATAGGCAATTCCATAAGCTAAAATGCCTAAACCAATTGATAAACCTAATTCAAAAGAGCCGGTGCTCCAAGTGTAAAAACAGGTGATACTAACAATGGCATAAAAAATAAAAAAAGCATCATTTCTCTCAAACCAAGAATCATGATCTTTTTTATGATGATCGGCATGTAAACTCCATAAAAAACCATGCATTACGTATTTATGAGTAAACCACGCCATAAATTCCATAATAAAAAACGTTGTAAAAAAAACAAAAACGTGTAACCACATAATATTATAATTTTTAATAATTATATTTTATTTAAAGATGCTGAAACGAGTTCAGCATGACAAATCAACCATCATTAAACAATCATCAAATAATGTTTAATCGATATTTAACATAGCATCTTGCTAGTAATTGTACTTTCTGATAATCTGAGACTCTTATTCTCGTGTTTTTAATTTCAAGTGAAGGTGTCTTTTGAAGTTTTTTTAATAACTTTTTATAATAGCGATATGCTGTATAAACACCAAATTTAGCCTCTAACGGGAGATTTTTAATTCCTTCAAATGCAGCTTCAAAATCACTTTCAATATCTGCAATAATCTCTTGTTTCGATTTTTCATCTAAATGATTTAAATCGGTATTTGGAAAATAAGTTCTACTTAGATCTTCAAAATCAGCTTTTAAATCGCGCAAGAAATTCACTTTTTGAAAAGCTGAACCTAATCGCATAGCTGAATCTTTTAATTCATTGTACTTTTCTTCATTTCCGTTTACAAAAACTTTTAAGCACATTAAACCCACTACGTCGGCTGATCCGTAAATATATTCTTGGTATTCTTCTGTTGTTTTGTATTCACTTTTACTTAAATCTAATTTCATACTTTTCATAAAAGCATCAATCATTTCTAGTGGAATATTGTACTTGTTTACCGTATATTGAAATGAATTTAATATTGGATTTAAACTTATTTTGTGTTCTAAAGCATCAGTTAAATCTTGTTCAAATTTAGAAAACAGAAATGCTTTATCGTAATCATGAAATGAGTCTACAATTTCATCTGCAAAGCGAACAAAACCATATATATTGTAAATATCTTGTCTAATACTAGGTGCTAACATTTTTACAGCACTAGAAAATGAAGTACTGTATGCCTTTGTAACTTTTACACTACAATCATTAGAAACTTTGTCAAATAGTGCTTTCATGCTTATTTATATTTTTCTATTAAATCTGATACTAATTTTCCAGAAATTAATGATGGAGGAACTCCAGGTCCTGGAACAGTTAATTGTCCGGTAAAATATAAGTTTTTCACTTTTTTACTTTTCAATTTAGGTCTTAAAAAAGCGGTTTGTAATAGTGTGTTTGCCATACCATAAGCATTCCCTTTATATGAATTATAATCTTTTATAAAATCATTTACGCAAAACGATTCTTTAAAGATAATATTATTTTTTACTTTTTGGTTGGTTAATCGCTCAAGGCGTGAAATTATTTTTTCAAAATAAATTTCTCTTAACTCATTAGTGTCTTCTAAACCAGGAGCTAGCGGAATTAAAAAGATAGCCGCTTCTTTTCCTTCAGGCGCACAATTATCGTCTGTTTTCGATGGAAAACTCGCATAAAATAGTGGATCTTCAGGCCATTTTGGATTGTCGTAAATGGCTTCGGCATGAATATCAAAATCTACATCAAAAAATAAAGAATGATGTTCTACATTTTCAATTTTTTTATCAAAACCAACATAAAATAGGAGTGAAGAAGGAGCAAATGTTTTGGTTTCCCAATAATTTTCAGAATACTGACGGTAATTTTTCTCTAATAATGTTTCTGAATGATGATAATCAGCACCACTTAAAACGATATCAGCAGCTACGATTTTGTTATTCACTAAAATGCCTGTTGCTTTACCATTTGTAACATCAATTTTTTCAACGTTAGCATTAGTTTCAATTTTTACACCTAAATCTTTTGCAAGTGCTTCCATTGCTAATATAACAGAATACATGCCGTTTTTAGGATGCCATGTTCCTAAACCAAAATCGGCAAAATTCATAAAATTATAAAATGATGGCGTATCACTTGGTTTAGCACCTAAAAACAAAACTGGAAATTCTAAAATTTGAACCAATTTCATGTTTTTAAATCTTTTACGAACATCCTTTTTAATGTTGCTAAAAAACTGATTTACTTTTTTTGCAGTTTCTAAAGTAATTAATTCTAATGGAGATTCTCCTGGGCGATATACTAAATCTCTAATAGCAATGTCGTAATTACTTTTAGCTTCTGCCATGAATTGCTCGAGTTCCTTACCACTTCCTTTTTCAATAGATTCAAAAGTAGCTACTATTTCAGGTAAATTATCTGCAATAGTTACAAAATCTAGCTCACCAAAATAAACTTGATAAGCAGGAGATAACTTAATCAATTCATAGTAGTCAGACGGTTTTTTACCAAAATCTGCAAAAAAACGCTCAAATACATCAGGCATCCAATACCATGTTGGACCAATATCAAAAGTAAATCCTTCTTTTTTAAGTTGACGGGCTCTTCCACCTATAGTGCTGTTTTTTTCATAAATAGTAACATTATTGCCCGCTTTTGCTAAATAGCAAGCTGCAGATAATGCAGAAAATCCAGATCCAATTATTGCAATTTTTTTACTCACTTGAATATAATTTGTTTAACAAAAATAATAAAAAAGTTAAACAAAACAAATCTTTTTACAAAGTATTTGCTAGCTCCTCAATACTACTAAATAAATGTATGTTTTTTGATAGTTCTTTTGTAGTTATAAATTGCGTCATTCTTCCTAATAACAATAATTCGTGATTGGTATTATCTAAAAGTTTTGTTTGCATATCAACTATATAATCGTTGATTTCTTCTTGATTTGGTTCTACCGTAAGATAACTTACAAAAGTAATTTTCTCAAATGAATTTTTTAAGTCAACTAGACTATTAGTTGGAATACTTTCTCCTAAATAAATAGTTTGGTAGCCGTTTAGTAATATTTCGTAGTTTAAATACATTAATCCTAATTCGTGTATTTCATTTAACGGAAGGAATAATACAAAAACTTTATCGTTTTTAGTGGGTTCTAAAACTTGAACCTTTTCGGTATTAATTAATAATTTTTGTTTAATTAAATACGTAATGAAATGTTCATGCGATGGTGAAATTGTTTCCGTTTGCCATAAGAAACCTAATTCTTGCATTAGGGGTATAAATACAGTATAAAAAACTTCTTTAAATGTTTTTTCGTTTAAAAGTTCGTTGTAAGTATTAAAAAACAAGGATTGATCAAAATTCATCATAGCCATTTTAAAAGTACTTATGGCATGATTTTTAGCGCTTTTTTCAGAAATGATATCGTTAGATAGCTTGTTTATTTGTGCTTGATCTAAAGTTGCAATTTTTGAAATTTTATACCCGTAATTATGTAGTAAAACAATATTTAAAAGCTTTTGTAAGTTTTTAATATCGTATGAACGAATGTTAGTATCAGAACGCATTGGCTCCAAAACGTTGTAGCGTTTTTCCCAAATACGAATAGTATGTGCTTTTATACCAGAAAGATTTTCTAAGTCTTTAATACTGAAAACATTTTTTACATTGTTCATTTTAAAATTAATTTTGTTTAACAAAAGTAATAAAAAAAGTAAACAAATATGTTTTATCTAAAAAAAAATGTTTAATTATTATCAAAATAAGCTAAACAAATATGTTTTTTTGAAAATGAGAGAAGTTAAAAGTGATCATGGAGGGATTTGAACCCTCACGCCCTTGCGAGCACCACCCCCTCAAGATGGCGAGTCTACCGTTTCTCCACATGACCTTAAATGAAAAAAGTTAAGCAAAATGCTTAACTTTTTATTTTGTGACCTGGCTGGGGCTCGAACCCAGGACCCCATCATTAAAAGTGATGTGCTCTACCAACTGAGCTACCAAGTCGTAGCGTTCAAGGGGAAAAAATGTAGTGACCTGGCTGGGGCTCGAACCCAGGACCCCATCATTAAAAGTGATGTGCTCTACCAACTGAGCTACCAAGTCATTTATTTCCTTGAATGCGGGTGCAAATATATAAACATTTATTTAGTTTGCAATGGTAATTTATTATAAATTTGTCTTTTTTTAAAATTAATTTCTTAACCCTTTAATTTATAGGGGATTATTTATTTATGAAAATAGTATTGTTAGGTTATATGGGGTGTGGTAAGTCTGTGGTTGGTGAATTTTTAGCAAAAAAAATACAAATTCCTTTCTATGATTTAGATAATGAAATTGAAAAAATAACTCAAAATTCTGTTTCTGAATTGTTTCAAAATAAAGGAGAGATATTTTTCAGAAAAAAAGAAAACGAAGTTTTAAAAACCTATTTAGACAAAAATGAAGACTTTGTTTTAAGTTTGGGAGGAGGTACTCCATGTTATTACAATAATCATGAATTATTGCAGAGAGAAGATATATTTTCTGTTTACTTAAAAGCTACAACAGCCACTTTAGTTAGCCGATTAATTAATGAAAAGTCTAAAAGACCATTGTTGAATAACCAAGATGAAGCCTCATTAAATGATTTTATTAATAAGCATTTATTTGATCGAAACTATTATTATCATCAAGCTACAAAAACAATTATGGTTGACGATAAGTCAGTTGACGATATTGTGAAAGAACTACTAACAATGTTAGCTTAAATAAGCAAACGAATTATTTTCTTCAAAAACCACTTGTATGTGCTCTTGTAATGAAGTTGAAAGAGAAAGTCCTTTAAAATCAGCTTTAACCGGGTATTTTTTATGATTTCTATCCACTAAAACTGCTGTTTTAAATTTGTTTAATGGAACTTCTAAAAAGTGTTTAACTCCATAAATTAATGTAGTTCCAGAACTTAAAACATCGTCAATTAAAACTAAAGACTTGTTTTGGTATGCTGTTGCAGGAATTGAAGTTGTTATTGTTTTTTGTGGATTTTGTTTATCGATTTTAACTTCACAAAGCGTTACTTTTAAGTCAGAAATTAATGCTAATTCATTTGCTATTTTTTGAGCAAAAATAAAACCATTAGTTGCGATTCCTGCTAAAATTACTTCTTCATCATTTACAAAAGTCTCAAAAATTTGATAAGCAATACGTTTTGTTTTATGAGTAATTTCTTTGTGTGTTAAAATAATATTTTCCATTTGTGTTGTTATTTGGTCTCAAAGATAAAAAAGAGTTCTTTATTTTCTCGTGGCTTTATCGAATTATATGCTCTTTCTAATGTTTTTATAGAAAACGTATTTGAAAAAAGTGTTATATATTCGCTTTTTGAACCTCCAAATGGCGGTCCTTCTGAAGTAAGCGGGAAATCAAATAATAATCCAGCAAATTTTCCATTTGGATTTAACAAAGAAGTCATTTTTTCTACATAGCGTTGTCGCATTTCAGGGGGTAATGCACAAAAAAAAGTTTGTTCTAGAATTAAATCAAATGTTGTTGTTAATGAAAAAAAATCAGCATTTATAAGGTGTGAAAAATATTTGGGTTTTCTTTTTTTGATGTTTTCTAAAGGTGTTATCGCAATATCAACCACAAATACATTCTTAAATCCGTTGTCAATTAAATAATCAAATTCATGTCCATTTCCTGCTCCAGGAATTAAAATTGTCAGATTCTTATCGGTTAATTGATCTATATATTCTTTTAATGGAGTGGTAATCGTTCCGGCATCCCATCCGGTTTCTCCTTTTTGATAACGTTCTTCCCAGTAATTCATTTATTCGGTTTTATTGGTATCATCTATTTCATCGGCATCCCATAAATAATCATCAATATCTCTTCGTTCTTTTTTAGTAGGGCGCCCAGTTCCATTTGCTCGGTAATGTTCTTTTGATAATTTAAGTAATTCTAAATGTTCAAAAGCTTCTGCCGGAGTTTCGTCTTTTCGATACATATCAACTAACTTGGCTCCCAATCGATTTTGAGGCATGTCTAAAATGGTTAGTTTGTAGTTGATTTGGTCCTTGCGAAGTGTAATTTTATCTGTAGGATATACTTCTCTAGACGCTTTTGCAACCTGACCATTAACAGTAATATGTCCTTTTTTTACAGCTTCTGTAGCTATGCTTCGGGTTTTGTAATAACGTAAACACCATAAAAGTTTATCTATACGCATAATATAAATCAAAAAACCATGTTAATATTTCAACAAAAATAAATGAAAATTGTATCTTGCGCACATAAAATTTGCATAATAATGAAGAGCTTGTTTAAATTAGTATTAGTTTTAGGATTATTTAATGGTTTATATTCTTGTCAGAACGATAGTGGGACTACAATCACAGAGGATAGACCATACGATGAAGTTTATTTAGAAGATATAGCTGAAATAGAAGATTTTTTAGATACGCATTATGTTACGGTTGATGCGGATTATAATACTATTTTTACTCAAATTCCAGATGGAGGAACTCAAACTCCAATTTCTGATATGCCAGAATTAGAATTTAAAGAAGTTGATTTACATGATATTACTTATAAAGTTTATTATTTAAATCTAAGAGAAGGTAGCGGAGAAAACATCACAAGAGTAGATTCTTCTTATGTTTCTTACAAAGGATTTAGTTTTGCAAAGACCACTGTTGATGAAGTTGATACTTATACTCAAACCGTTTTTGATAGTAAACAATCTCCAGTTTGGTTGTCTTTAGATGAAGTAATTAGAGGTTGGACTGAAATTATACCAAGATTTAAAACTGGTACTTTTAGTGCTATGGCAGATGGTTCTATTTCTTTTGATAATTTTGGTGCAGGAGTTATTTTTATTCCTTCTGGTTTAGCTTATTTTAGTTCAGGAACTCTAACTATACCTTCTTATTCACCTTTAATTTTTAATTTTAAATTACATAATTTAAGAAGAAGAGATCATGATAGAGATGGTATTCTATCAATGTATGAATATGGTCCTGATTTTGATGTTGATGCAATTGATACCGATGGCGACGAAAGACCAGATTATATTGACGTAGATGATGATGGAGATGGTGTTTTAACTACAGTAGAAAGATCGTTTACTTATTTAGATGGTTCGGAAACCAAAACAGGGTATTACCCTTACAATGGTGCTCTTATAGATGATCCTTCAACTCCTTATGATGATACTAAAGGTATACCAAGTTGTTCAGATGATTATACAACGCCTACAAGATTAAGAAGACATTTAGATCCTAGTTGTAGGAATTAAATTTGAAATAAAAAAAAGATAGAGACCGATTCAAATCGGTCTTTTTTTATACAAAAAAAAACTCCAACTTTCATTGGAGTGATTTTTACTAAACTAACCTTAACAAATGAGAATTTTATTCTTATTACTTTGCAAATATCTTACCTTTTTTTGAATTCTAATGTTAAGGATTTGTTATACTTATGTTATTGATTATTAAAATTTTACGAAATCGTTTTTTCTGTTTTAAAAGATTTAATCAATAACTATTTTTAATCTTGTAATGCAAAAACGTTTTTTAATAAATTAGAACTTCTTGATCCTAAATTAGTTCTAATTTCTTTCTCTTCAATTGCTATCATTTTAAAAACACCTTCCATTGCTTTGTTTGTTGTATAATCAGTTAAGTCTGGGTTTACTTTTTTTACAAATGGTAGTGAATTGTATTTTGAAATAATTTTACTCCAAACTTTATCAGCTCCAACTTTACTAAAAGAATTTTTAATAACAGGATTAAATTTACTGTATAAAGAAGAAGAGGTTGTATTTTGTAAATAAGTTGTTGCAGAACTTTCATTACCCATTAAAATATTTTTAGCATCAGTAAAACTCATTTGTTTTACAGCATCAACGAAAATTGGAGTAGCTTCTTTAACTGCATCTTCAGCGGCTCTATTCAATACTTTAATTCCTTCATCTGCAAGGCTTGAAAGCCCCATTTGTCTTAGTTTCTGATCTACTTTTTGTAACTCGTCTGGTAATAATATTTTTACGGCTTCATTTTTATAAAAGCCATCTGTTGCAGTAAGTTTTGAAACTTGTTTCTCAATTCCTTTATCTAATGCCTCTTTTAATCCATTTGAAATATCTAATTGACCTAAGCCAAGTGATCCTTGAGCAACTGATTGTTGTAGTTCTCCACATCCAAACAATGCAAATGCAATTAATCCTAATGTAATCTTTTTCATATTCTATGTATTATTTAATAAATTGTAAATCAAATATAGCGTTTTTTTTCTAGTGAATTAATTCTGAAATTTGAATGGAATAAAATTATTAAATTCGTAAATTGCACCCTTTAAAACGAATAAAAATTACAGATGGAACTACAAACTCCTTATATTCCTAAAAATAAAGTAAGAATTGTGACCGCAGCGTCGCTTTTTGATGGACACGATGCAGCCATTAATATCATGCGTAGAATTATTCAAGCTACTGGTGTTGAGGTAATTCACCTTGGACATGATAGAAGTGTAGAAGAAGTTGTAAATACTGCTATTCAGGAAGATGCTAATGCGATTGCAATGACATCTTACCAAGGTGGTCATAATGAGTATTTCAAATATATGTATGATTTGCTTAAGGAAAAAGGAGCAGGTCACATCAAAATATTTGGTGGAGGTGGAGGAGTTATCTTACCTTCTGAAATCTCAGAATTACACGAATACGGAATCGAAAGAATTTATGCTCCAGACGATGGTCGTGCCATGGGATTACAAGGTATGATTAACGATTTAGTTCAACGTTCCGATTATCCAATTGGAGATAAACTAACAGGAGAATTATCGCATATCGAAGAGAAAAACCCAACAGCAATTGCAAGATTAATTTCTGCAGCTGAGAATTTTCCAGAAATTGCAAAATCAGTTTTTGACCAAATTCACCAAAAGAATGAAACGTCTAAAATTCCAGTTTTAGGAATAACAGGAACCGGTGGTGCAGGAAAATCATCGTTAGTTGATGAATTAGTGCGTCGTTTTTTAATCGATTTCCCAGAAAAAACTATCGGATTAATTTCGGTTGATCCATCAAAACGTAAAACTGGTGGCGCTTTGTTAGGGGATAGAATTCGTATGAACGCCATCAATAATTCTCGTGTTTACATGCGTTCGTTGGCTACTCGTCAATCTAATTTGGCATTGTCTAAATATGTGGCAGAAGCGATTCAGGTTTTAAAAGCAGCTAAATACGATATCATCATTCTAGAAACTTCAGGAATTGGACAATCGGATACTGAAATTATGGATCATTCTGATGTTTCGTTATATGTAATGACACCAGAATTTGGAGCAGCAACTCAGTTGGAAAAAATCGATATGTTGGATTTTGCAGATTTAGTGGCGTTAAATAAATTCGACAAACGTGGTGCTTTAGATGCGATTCGTGATGTAAAAAAACAATACCAACGCAATCATAATTTATGGGATGTGGATACGGATACGATGCCAATTTTTGGAACTATCGCTTCGCAATTCAACGACCCAGGAATGAATACGCTTTACAAATCTATCATGGATAAGATTGTAGAGAAAACAGGAGCTGATTTAAAATCGACTTTTGAAATCACGCGTGAAATGAGTGAGAAGATTTTCGTAATTCCACCACACAGAACACGTTATTTATCTGAAATTGCAGAAAACAATAGAAAATACGACGAAACAGCACTTTCTCAAGTAGAAGTAGCTCAAAAATTATACGGAATTTTCAAAACGATTGAAACTGTAACGAATGTCAAACTGAGCTTGTCGAAGTTTGGCTTAGATGCTGATGAGATTCTGAAACAGGTTCAGAATGACAAAAAGGATTTCACAAAATTGTTAATTGCAGAATTCGACCGTGTAAAAATGAATCTTGACCCATACAACTGGGAAATCATTTTAACTTGGGACGAAAAAGTAAACAAATACAAAAATCCGGTTTACAGCTTTAAAGTTCGTGATAAAGAAATCAAAATCGCAACGCATACGGAATCGTTATCACATTCTCAAATTCCAAAAATTTCCTTACCAAAATACCAAGCTTGGGGCGATATTTTAAAATGGAATTTACAAGAAAATGTACCAGGAGAATTTCCTTTTACGTCAGGATTATATCCATTTAAACGTGAAGGAGAAGATCCAAGTAGAATGTTTGCCGGAGAAGGCGGACCAGAAAGAACAAACAAGCGTTTTCATTATGTTTCTGCCGGATTACCAGCAAAACGTTTGTCAACCGCATTTGATTCGGTTACTTTATACGGAAATGATCCACACATTCGTCCCGATATTTATGGAAAAATTGGTAATGCCGGAGTTTCGATTTGTTGTTTAGACGATGCTAAGAAATTATATTCAGGTTTCGATTTAAGTCATCCGTTAACTTCGGTCTCGATGACGATTAATGGTCCTGCACCTATGTTGTTAGGATTCTTTATGAATGCTGCCATCGATCAAAACTGTGAAAAATACATTATTGAGAATAATCTTCAAGATGAAGTAGAAGCTAAAATCAACGAAATCTATAAGAAAAAAGGAGTGGAGCGTCCAAGATATCAAGGCGCTTTACCAGAAGGAAATAATGGTTTAGGTTTGATGCTTTTAGGAGTAACGGGAGACCAAGTTTTACCTTTTGAAGTATATCAAGATATCAAAGTAAAAACCTTAGCACAAGTTCGTGGAACGGTTCAAGCCGATATTTTAAAAGAAGATCAAGCGCAAAATACCTGTATTTTCTCAACTGAATTTGCGTTACGATTAATGGGTGATGTTCAGGAATATTTTATCAAACAAAACGTTCGTAATTTTTATTCGGTTTCCATTTCAGGTTATCATATTGCTGAAGCAGGAGCAAATCCTATTACACAATTAGCTTTCACACTTTCAAATGGTTTCACTTATGTGGAATATTATTTGAGCCGTGGAATGAATATAAATGATTTTGGTCCGAATTTATCATTCTTCTTCTCAAACGGAATTGATCCAGAATATGCGGTAATCGGTCGTGTAGCACGTAAAATTTGGGCGAAAGCCATGAAAAACAAATACGGGGCTAACGAAAGAGCGCAAATGTTGAAATATCACATTCAAACATCTGGTCGTTCATTACATGCACAAGAGATTGATTTTAATGATATTCGTACGACTCTTCAAGCGTTATATGCGATTTACGATAACTGTAACTCTTTACATACGAATGCATACGATGAAGCGATTACAACTCCAACAGAAGAATCAGTGCGACGAGCAATGGCAATTCAGTTGATTATTAATAAAGAATTAGGTTTAGCTAAAAACGAAAACCCAATTCAAGGTTCCTTCATTATTGAAGAGTTAACCGATTTAGTAGAAGATGCTGTTTTACAAGAATTCGATAGAATTACTGAGCGTGGCGGTGTTTTAGGTGCAATGGAAACGATGTACCAACGTTCGAAAATCCAAGAAGAATCATTGTATTATGAAACTTTGAAACATACGGGAGAATTCCCAATTATTGGTGTAAACACCTTCTTGAGTTCAAAAGGTTCACCAACAGTTATTCCTGCTGAGGTTATTCGTGCAACAGAAGAAGAAAAACAATATCAAATAGATATGTTAGCTAATTTACATAAAACAAGTGCAGAAAAAGTAGCGGAACACATTACTATTTTACAAGATGCAGCAATAAAAAACGAAAACATTTTTGAAAAATTAATGGATGCTACTAAGGTTTGTTCGTTAGGTCAAATTACAGGTGCGTTGTTTGAGGTTGGTGGTCAATACAGACGAAATATGTAATTTAAATTGAATTAGATATAAAAAAAGACCTTTCATAATTGAAAGGTCTTTTAGTTTAATCATAATCACTAACTACTTAATTATGATTTTTTCAACAACACCATCGTTAGTTTTAAGAAGATAAATTCCTTTAGGATAATTCATTTCTAAACTTGATATATTTTCTTTTTCAGTAATTTTTCTTCCTGAAATATCAAAAAGACAAATTGAAACTTCTCTATTAAAATAAATAATTCCGTCTTTTACTGGGTTAGGATAAACAACTAAAGTATTTGTATTTGGATTAAAATTTTCATTAGATAAAACATCATTAGTAATTTCATAAACACTAATTGTAGCACTTACTTCATTTGCCATAACCACTAATCCTTTTGAAAGGGGGCTATCTGTTGCATTAATATAAATAATGCCTTCAGGACCTAAATCACCACCTAAAGTACCAATGGTTCTGTTATTTTTATAAGAAACAAATACTGGAGCTATCGGATTTGTAATATCATATGTTATTAAACCTCCAATTCTTTCTAAAGTTATAAAAGCATAAGTTGAGCCATTAATTTCAGCTACTGTGATTCCTTCTGGTTCTGGACCTTTGTTATCACTTCTATTTTTTAAATTAATATTGTCGTTACTCACATTAAATAAAGCACCAAAAGTTGGGTCGTTTGCTGTTATTTTTTCAAAATCATCACCACTGTCATAAACCAATTGACCTGTTGATGCATTCCAAATACTAAAAGATCGAGCACCAAATACATGAATTTCATCAAAATCACCATCATTATCTGTATCACCTGAAGCATTAGTAACGGTTAATCTACCTAAGTTAATATTCTTTTTAAGAAATGCAGCATTAGGAAAAGCAGTTGGGTCTAAAACATATGAGCTATTACTTATACGCACTTCTTCAGACAAACCACTATAATCTCTAGAGTCACCTTCATTTGCAGTTACTAAGTATGTTGTACCAGCAATAGTATAATGCGCCATTGCATCTGGCATATACATTCCTTTTATTGGCCAATTTCCCATAAATATACCATTAAATTGATCTGAAGTATCTAAAGTATTACCAGGTAAATTGTGATCTTTTAGTCCTAATGGTAAAATAGCTGAAATTTGATTTGTTACTAAATCTATTGTTGCAATTGCGTTATTTTCTTGCAAAGTAACCCAAGCTGTTAATCCGTCATCAGCAACAGTAATGTATTCTGGTTCCACATCTTTAGAAACAGTTGCATTAACTCCAAAAATTCTAAGTCCAGAAGCTTTTAAAGTTGCTAATTGACTATCAAAAGCGTTGAAATTTATATGAGTAACATCAGATTGTTGTACATTATTAAATCCACCAGAAACATTAATTACTGAAATACTGCCTTCTGGATCTATCGTATAATCATTACTTGGTTGTCCTTCATTTGCAGTTAATACTTTAGATCCATCTGGAGTAAAAGTAATCATATCAGGCAAAACACCAACTTCTACTACAGAACCAATAGTTCCGTTAGTATCCATAAAAATTACTTTTCCATTTGCAAAACCTGCACCTTCAACTGTTGCTACAACAATGCCATTTTTTACTGCGATACTAGTTCCTCCAATTCCATAAGCCGATAAGTCTATTGATTGGATGGTTGAAATTGCAGATGGGTTAGAAAAGTTTAATATTTCAACTTTTGAAGCCGTTGAGTTCATTACAAATAAGCGCTGAGTTGTTGCATCATAAGCTACAATTTCAGCTGAACCTGTAGCATCAACTACATAATTAGATAAGAAATTAATGTTTAAAGAATTTGTAGCAACAGGTACTTCAGCTTCATCATCTAAAATATAAATTGTTTTTTTAGATAATGCACCGATAGTTGCACCATTAGGATTAATTAATTCTAATTGTAAATATTTATCACCATTTGCAACGCTATTATCATTTAAAATTACAGTAATAAATTGACTAGTAGTGTTTGCAAGAAAGGTTACTGTTTGATTAGTAAAAGAATATTCTACTCCATTTGTAGCAGTTCCAATTGAAGTTGAAATGATTACATCTACAGTAATTGAACTTGTTGAAGGATTTGATAAATTTAGTAGGACATCAATAGTGTTGTCATTTTCATTTACAATTGCAGTTTCTGTAGCTATCGTAATAGTATAAGTTGTACCGTTAAACATAGCAGTATTAAAAGGTAAATCAGGGGTTGTCGCATTTGCACTGTCATCTGCTGCAGTGTCTTCCAATTGCCAATTTGCCATATTATTTATTTGTGATAAATAATTGTTTAAAGTAAACCCAGTTCTGGGACCATTATAGTTAGCCATATCGGTTCCTTCAGGTAAAAGAATTGCCGAAGAACCAATTGTTAATCCCGAATTAGTTAAATCTCCAAATCCAGTTGTGGAATTAGATATTGCTGCCAACATTGTTGTAACAGTTCTAGGAGATGTTCCTAAAAAAGCAAAAAGGGCATCACTTGATGATGAAAGTCCACCGGCATTATTTAATGTTATAGTTCCAATAGAAGGAGTAATTGCAGTACTTATATTATTAATTGTAATAACTGTACCAGCTGAAATAACAGTTGTACCAGATGACCAAGTAAAATCTCCTTCGTCATTACCAAAACTTGTTCCATTCCATTCGGAATCACAAAAAATAATTGAAGAATTTGCTGGAATTTCTTTAAATGTTACAAATGCAACATCATCATTTCCATCGGCATTAAAACCTACAAAAGCAATATCTCCTGTAGAAGCTAATTGAGCTTGAATAAATAAGCTCATTAAACTAAAAAGCAAAGTAATTTTAATTTTCATAATATAAGTTTGTGTTATTTTGGCAAACTTACTTTTAAATCATAGTTGGGGTGGTTATGGTAAAATCATCAATTTATTTTTTAATCATTATTTAAATGTTTTTTTTTAATTAAGGAAGTAAATTAATTGTTAATTATATTTGCTATTAATTTCAAGTAATGGATGTTTCAATACTTTTTTTTTCAAATACTAAATTAATCGGTAAAAAACTTACATTTACTTATGCAGATTATAGCGCTTTTGAGTTATGGAGTAATTTTATGCCAAGATTAAAAGAAATTAAAAATGTGGTTGGAACAGATTTATATAATATCCAAATCAATCCTGATAATTTTGATTTTAATCCAAATACGCCTTTTGTAAAATGGGCAGCAATTGCGGTTTCTAGTTTTGATTTTATTCCAGCTGATATGGAAATTCTTGAAATATCAGAAGGTTTGTATGCTGTTTTCAATTATAAAGGAAATCAAAGTAATGCTGCTGCATTTTTTAATTTAATTTATACTGAATGGTTGCCAAAATCAGATTTTGAATTAGATAACAGACCGCATTTCGAAATATTAGGAACGAAATATAAAAATAATGCACACGATTCTGAAGAAGAAATTTGGATTCCCATTAAAAGAAAGGTTTAATATTCTCCATCTACATAAAACCATTTCCCGTTTTCCAATTTAAAAGTCGAGTGTTCGTAATGTACTTGTGCTTTTAAATTTTCATCTAAATAATAGGCTTTAAAGGTAACTGTGTTTTCTGTACTGTTTAAAACTTCTAATTTTAGCCATGTATTGGATTGGCTCCAAGTTAAGATATCTTTTTTGTTATGGAGTTTCCGTTTAGAAATATGAGTAGTGTTTACCAAATAATCTGCATCGCCTGTTGCAAAAGCACTATAGCGCGAACGCATTAAAGTTTCTGCTGTTGGAGTATTTGCAATTCCTTTAATATAAGGTTCGCAACAATCTTGAAAAGCAATTAAATTTCCGCAGTAGCAACCCAACATAAATTACGAATTAGATTCATTAAATTTTCGTTGAATTTCTTTTAATTTTTCGGCACGAGCATTCTTTTTTGCTTTCGCTTTTGCTTGCTCTTTGTGCAATTTATCGTTGTGTGCCTTAATATTTTTTGGATTATTTCTTCCCATTTTACAAGCTTTTTTGAAGTTTCAAAGATACGAAAATTATATTGGATAAATTTTTGGCACAACAATTGGTTATATTTACAAAAGAATAAATTTAAAACATAAATATTATGAAAAAAATTACTTTATTGATAGCTTTTATCGGGATGATAACACTACAAAGTTGTACAGTTAACGAAGTTCAAGATAATGTTGATAATGATACTATAGCTGAGGTTTTTGAATTGAGAAACGTTAATTTTAGTTATAATAATTCAACAGGTGGATACTTTATTTATAGAAGTTTAAATCCTCAAATTTACGCTTCTGATAATGTTTTAATTTATAGAATGTCTGATTTAATAGATTCTAATACACCTGTTTGGCAATTAATACCTAGGACTTTATATTTGAATGAAGGTGAATTGGATTATGATTTTGATTTTAGTAGAGAAGATTTTACTATTTATGCAGATGGAACTTATAATTTATCTGTAACACCAGAGTATATTTTTAATCAAACATTTAGAATTGTAATTATACCAGGTTATTTTTCAAATAGAAGTGCTACACAAGTAGATTTTAATGATTATAATGCGGTAATTGAAGCTTACGGAATTAATCCTGCAAGTATTAAAAGAATATAAACCAAAAGAGCTATCCAATTCGATAGCTCTTTTTTTTATTAAGATATTTTATCAATCTTTAAATAACCAATGTGTTTTTCGTCTTCGGAAGTTGCATTGGTTTTTGTAATTTTCAAACGATACTTCAATTTGAATTTGTCAGAAAGAATGTCTTCAATTTTATGAATGTCATCTACATCAACACCATATTTGTCGTCAATATGTGATTCGGCTCCTTTAAAACCGAAATGTTTGTAAAAAGTAGTTTGCTTTGCTTTCTTAATAGCTTCTGCTTTTGTTTTTGCTACAGCTAACACTTTATAATGATATTCTTCAAAGTCTCCTTCTTTATATCCTCCTAAATTCAGAAAGAATAATTGCTCTTCTTGTTCTGTTTTTTCATCTTTATGAACTACTTCTATCGCAAAACCATCAACTAAAGTAACTTTTTGCCATGCATCAATATGTATTCTTCCTTTTGCTTCAGGCCAAAAAGCATTCATATCAGGAATTAGTTCTTTTAAATTATTACCAATTCCAAAAAAAATATCGTGTTGTTCGGTAAATCGTCCTTTTGGAGTACATCCGAGCATAATCATGTGTAAATTTATCGTTTTCATGTTGTAAAAGTAATAATTTTATATTTTACCCCTAAAAAAATAGGGTGTAATTATATATTTAGTAAAAAATTAATATATTTGCATAACTTTTCAAGGGTATAATACAAACACACAAACACAACATTATGTCAACATTTCGTTTTCAAGCTTTAAGAAAAGCAACAGACAGAAAACCAGTTCATGTAGAAGAATTGGATAGAAAATCAGTTATTTTTGGTAGTAATGTCTTTGGTGACAAAGCTATGCGACAATTTTTAACTCCAGAAGCTTATAAAGCAGTAAAAGCTGCAGCAGACGGTGTTAAAATTGATAGAAAAACTGCAGAGTATATTGCATTAGGAATGAAAGAATGGGCTTTGTCTAAAGGTGTAACACATTATACACACTGGTTTCAGCCTCTAACAGGAACAACTGCAGAAAAGCATGATGCTTTCTTTGAAACTTTTCCTGATGGAAGTGATCCTGTTGAAAAATTTGGTGGAAGTCAATTAGTACAACAAGAGCCAGATGCTTCTTCTTTTCCAAATGGAGGAATTAGAAATACTTTTGAAGCAAGAGGTTATACCGCTTGGGATCCAACATCACCAGCATTTATTTTTGGAACTACGTTATGTATTCCAACAGTTTTTGTTTCTTACACAGGTGAAGCATTAGATAACAAAACACCTTTATTAAGAGCTTTAAATGCTATTGATGCTGCAGCAATTGATGTGGCAAAATATTTTGACAAAAACGTTAAAAAAGTAACTCCAACTTTAGGTTGGGAACAAGAATATTTCTTAGTAGACACTGCTTTAGCTAACTCTAGACCAGATTTACTAGCAACGGGTAGAACTTTATTAGGTCATACAGCTGCAAAAGGACAACAATTGGATGATCATTATTTTGGTTCTATTCCAACAAGAGTTTTAACGTACATGCGCGATTTAGAAAACGAATGTATGTTATTAGGAATTCCAGTAAAAACGCGCCATAACGAAGTAGCGCCTAATCAATTTGAGTTAGCGCCAATCTTCGAAGAAACAAATTTAGCGGTTGACCACAATTCATTATTAATGGATGTGATGCAAAAAGTAGGGGAACGTCATGATTTTAAAGTATTATTTCATGAAAAACCGTTTAAAGGAGTTAATGGATCTGGAAAACACAACAACTGGTCATTAGCTACTGATACTGGAATTAATTTATTAAGCCCAGGTAAAACGCCTATGAGCAACCTTCAGTTTTTGACTTTCTTTATTAATACGATTAAAGCGGTTCATGATAATGAAGAATTATTAAGAGCTTCAATTGCGTCTGCAAGTAATGATCACCGTTTAGGAGCTAATGAAGCGCCACCAGCAATTATTTCAGTTTTCATTGGTCAACAATTGACTAAGGTTTTAGCTGAATTAGAAGGTGTTTCAAAAGGAAAATTATCTCCAGAAGAAAAAACAGATTTAAAATTAAATGTTGTAGGTAAATTACCAGACGTTTTATTAGATAATACAGATAGAAACAGAACTTCGCCATTTGCTTTTACAGGAAATAAATTTGAGTTCAGAGCCGTTGGTTCTTCTGCAAACTGTGCAGTTTCTATGACTACTTTAAATACAATTGTTGCTAAACAATTAAAAGATTTTAAAATTGAAGTGGATGCTTTAATTGAGAAAAAAGATTTAAAGAAAGACGAAGCTATTTTTAATGTTTTAAGAGAATACATTAAGCAAACAAAAGCTATCCTTTTTGAAGGAGATGGTTATAGTGAGGCTTGGGAAAAAGAAGCTAAAAAACGTGGATTGAGTAATCATAAAACAACACCTGAAGCTTTAAAAGCAAAAGTTTCTAAAAAAGCAATTGAATTGTTTAGTGAAATGGGTGTAATGAATCATGTTGAGGTAGAATCGCGTTACGAAATTGAATTAGAAGAATACATGAAGAAAATTCAAATTGAAGGACGTGTTTTAGGAGATATTGCTCGTAATCATGTGGTTCCAACTGCTATTCGTTACCAAAACGTATTGATTGAAAATGTTAAAGGGTTAAAAGAAATTTTCGGTAAAGACTTTGAAAAAGTTGCAAAAGAGCAAATAGGAATGATTAAAGAAATTTCTGAACATATTGAAGGTATAAACACGAAAGTTGAAAAAATGACTAACGAACGTAAAAATGCAAATGCCCTTTCTGATTCAGAAAAAATGGCAGCTGCTTATTGCGATAAAGTAAAACCTTATTTTGAAGAAATTCGTTATCACGCTGATAAATTAGAATTGTTAGTAGACGACGAACTTTGGACACTAACAAAATACAGAGAATTATTATTTACGAAGTAATTTTGTCTAAATTAATCTTAAAACCTGTTCATTTGAGCAGGTTTTTTTTATTTTCGTCATAAATAAAATTAGAATGAAAAAATATTTAGGATTATTTTTATTACTGAGTTCCATTTCTTTTGGGCAAAACAAGTTTACGGTTTATTTTGATACCGATTCTTACCAATTACAACTTTCTGAATTAAATAGATTAGATGATTTTTTAAAGAACAAAGAGTTGAAATTTACGAAAGTAATTGGGTATTGCGATTATCGTGCTTCAAATGGTTATAACGATACTTTGGCATTTAACAGGGCTAATTTTGTTAATGGAATTATCGATAAAGTTACCAATCAAAAGCAAATAGCAATTGAAAGTAAAGGGGAAAATTTTGAACAAAATTCTGACTTGGCTTTAAATAGAAAAGTAGAAATTTATTACTCAGAAATTCCAGTAAGTGTTATTGAAAAAGAAATTGTTGAAGAAGGTCAAAATAGTTTAGTCAATCAGGTTTCTACAGCTAAAGTTGGGGATAAGTTAATTTTAAAAAATTTACATTTTTATAATCGTTCAGGAAATTTTGTTCCAGAATCGCGACCAATTTTAGAGGAATTACTGAAAATTATGTTGGATAATCCTAACTTAAAAATTGAAATTCAAGGTCATATTTGTTGTCAAAAAGGAACTGATGTAGAAGATACAGCAAAAGTAAGAGCATTAGCTGTTTATAATTATCTTATTAATAAGGGTATTGATAAACAACGTTTAAGTTATAAAAGTTTTGGAAGTTCTAGACCAATTCATACCATTCCAGAAAATAATGAAATTGAGCGAAATGAAAACCGAAGAGTAGAAATTCAAATTGTTGCAAATTAATTTTAAACTTCAATTTTTTTAAGCTGTTGTAAATGAATTTATTAAATAGTAAAAGTAAGTTCTTTCTATAATAAGTTTTTTTAATACTTATTTATTTTTTATATTCGTTACATTAAAAATACCCTAAATGAAATACGTATTATTGCTGTTTGGATTACTACTTTCAGCACAAGAAAAAGCGAGTTTTTATTTTGATTTTGATCAAGATAGATTCAATCCTAAGCAAAACGAATTGTTTTTGACTTGGTTGAACAAAGACGAAAATCGCGAAATTTTAATTATTAATGGGTATTGCGACTGGTATGGTACTTTTGATTATAATGATACATTAGCCTACAAAAGAATAAATACGGTACAAAATGAACTTCAGACAAAAGAAAATGCCACCATTTTTTTTAGTGACAAAATTATAATTAAAGGTTATGGCGAAAGAGTTCAAACAAGAAAAGAAAGGCGTTTTAATAGAAGAGTCGATGTTTTTTATAATGTTTTGCCTAATAAACGAATAGCTACTCCTGTTGTTTATGATTCAGAAGTTTATACAGGTCAGGTAATCAACAAAGTGCCGGAAAAATTAAATCAATTTGAAGAAGCAAGAGTTCCTGATGCTGATGAATTAATTGAACCAGTAGAACTTCATCAAACACCATATGACACAGCAAAAGTAGGCGATAAGTTGGTAATGAATAATTTATATTTTTATGATCGTTCCGGAATTTTTGTTCCAGAATCTTTGCCAGTTATGGAAGAACTGTTAGCGTTTATGATTGCGCATCCAAAAGTTAAAATTGAAATTCAAGGTCATATTTGTTGTCAATTAGGCGAAGATCCTGAAGATATTGCATTAATTAGAGCTATTGCAGTTCATAATTATTTAGTTGCAAATGATATTAATGATGAAAGGTTGATGTATAAAAGTTTTGGAAGCACACAACCACTTCATAAAATTCCAGAAAAAAACGAAAAAGAGCGAAATGAAAATCGTCGCGTTGAAATCCTTATCTTAGAAAATTAATTTTTGGCATAGTTTTTCGTTTTATTTTATAAACATGATTTCATGAAATATATTTATTCCTTTATAGTAGTTGTTTTGTTTCAAATGTCATTCGCACAAGAACAAGCGATGTTTTATTTTGACAACAATAAATTTGAATTGAACAATACTGAAACAGCCAAACTTCAAAAATGGATTTTAGAAAATAAAACTTCAAAAATTTTATCGATTACAGGTTCCACAGACGAAGTAGGAAGTTCCGGATATAATGATACTTTGTCTTTAAAAAGAGTAAGTTATATTTTTAATCAAATACAAGGAAAAGTAAATATTAGAGCCGATTTTAAAAGTATTTCTCTGGGTGAAAAAGGAGCTACTTCAATAGATAAAGCTGAAAATAGAAAAGTGATAATTCAATATTTGATAGAAAGAGATTTAGCAAAAGAAAATAAAATCTTAGGGATAAAAGAAGAAATTCTATTAGAAACAATTGACACTACAAAAGTAGTTTCTATAGAAAACCAATTTAAGAATGCAAAAGTTGGAGATAAAATTATTATTAACACTATAAATTTTTTTATTACAACAGATCAAATTATTCCAGATTCAAAATTTGCATTAGAGCAATTGTTAGATTTGTTAAGAAATTATTATGTTTTGAAAATTGAAATTCAGGGTCATATTTGTTGTAATCCATTGCCTAAAGATAAAAAGTCATTAAGATTATCAGAAAAAAGAGCAAAAAAAATACATGATTTTTTAGTTGAAAATGGTATCGATAAGAATCGTTTAAAATACAAGGGATTTGGTTCTTCTAAACCAATTTATATAATACCAGAATCAAATAATGAACAAGAAAGGTTAAATCGTCGAGTAGAAATCCTTATCTTAGAAAATTAATTTTTGGCATAGTTTTTTTAATTCCATAAGAAAGTAAAATTTGATGCAATTTTTATTTAGTACTATTTTTATATTTTTGACTCTTTTGGGGTTTTCCCAACAAACATTTTCCGTATATTTTGATACTGCTAAGTATGATTTAACTTCCCAAGAAAGCAAACGATTACAGGATTGGATAAATCTGAATTCAAAGTCGAAAATCTTATCAATGGAAGGGTTTACAGATGAGGTGGGTTCTATAAGTTATAATGATACTTTGTCGTTAAAAAGAGTAGGGTATATTTATAATCAAGTTCAGAAAAAAGTTCCTGTAAGAGCTGATTTCAAGACTAATGGATTTGGTGAATCAAAACTAATTTCAGAAAATAAAGCAGAAAACAGAAGAGTTACAATATATTACCTTTCTGAATTTCAAATTGAATTAGAAGAATTTATTATTAATGATTTTAAAGTTCAAAAAAGTTTGGATTCCTTATCAATTAAAGCACTTGATAAACTCAATATTCACCCCAAATTAGCTTTAAATGAAATCGTTCAAAAAGTTCCAGAAGGGACTCTTTTTAATTTGGAAGACATTCAATTTCATTTTGATTCAGCAGTTTTGATGTTAAATGCAAAAGAAGAATTAAATAAGTGGTTCGTAGTGTTAAATAAAAATCCAAATTTAAAAATTATTGTACAAGGCCATATATGTTGTATTCCGAAAGATGATATTTTACTATCTTCAAAACGAGCAAAAGCGGTCATGGATTATTTAGTTTCAAAAGGAGTAGAGAAAGAAAGAATTCAATATATCGGTTATGGTTCCACACGACCTAAATTTATAATTCCTGAAAAAAACGGATATGAAGCTTTAATGAACCGAAGAGTTGAAATAGTAATTCAAGAAAAGTAAAGACTAAATTATTTTGCGTAATTTTGATAAAATTTAAAGCATGAAATTTTTATATTCCTTCCTATCATTCATTTTGTTTCAAATAACATTCGCACAAGAACAAGCGATGTTTTATTTTGACAACAATAAATTTGAATTGAACAATACTGAAACAGCTAAGCTTCAAAAATGGATTTTAGAAAATAAAACTTCAAAAATTTTATCCATAACAGGTTCCACAGACGAAGTAGGAAGTTCAGGTTATAACGATACTTTATCTTTAAAAAGAGTAAGTTATATTTTTAATCAAATACAAGGAAAAGTAAATATTAGAGCCGATTTTAAAAGTATTTCTCTAGGTGAAAAAGGAGCAACTTCAGCAAATAAAGCCGAAAATCGTAAAGCTATTATACATTATTTGTTAGAAAAAGATTTAGAAAAAGAAAATGAAGTTTTAGGAATTAAAGAAGAAGAACCAGAAGTGATAATTCCAGAAGATGCTACCTTGGCAGAAAAAGTAAAGTTGTCAAAAGTAGGGATGAAGATTGTTTTAAAAAACATTAATTTTTATCAAAATACCTTTGCTACAATGCCAGAATCGCAAGGAACTTTATATGATTTGTTGTTCATTATGCAAAATAATCCTGAATTAAAAATTGAAATTCAAGGTCATATTTGTTGTATTGATAAAGATTATCGAAATTTGTCTACCGATAGAGCAAAACAAATTAAGCGTTTTCTCGTTTATAATGGTATTCAGGATTATCGTGTAAAAACAAAGGGTTTTGGTGTTTCGCAACCTATTCACCCAATTCCAGAAGCAACACCAGAGCAAGCTGCTGAAAATCGAAGGGTAGAAATAGAAATTTTAAGTAAAACAAGATGAAAAGAATTTTAAGTTTTTTTTTAATAATACTGATGATTTTTTCAGTGAGTTGTAGCAGTAATTGCAATGAAGGAGATCAACCAACGCCTGCTTCTTTCTTTGTGGAAATTATAGATGAAACAACAGGAGAAAATGTTTTTGAAAATGCAACCTATACTGCGCAACAAATTACAATTCAAGATTTAGATGAAGTTGCTATTCCTTTTAAATTTATAGAGAGTTTAAATAGTATTCAAATATTTCCAAGTGAAGGTGAATCTATTGGAAATATATTGGTTATTAAACTAAATAATGAAACATCAATGCAAACAGACGAAATTAATGTTAATTATGATGTTTCTTCAAGCGCAGGTGAATGCTTTACTACGAATAAAATCGAAAATATTTTATTTCCAAATAACCAATCTGAATTAGCTGAAGCAATTTTTGTGGTAAAAATTTAAAGGCTGTCAACTAGGAAATTTCTAATTGTTAAATTTCTGAATTCTAAATTAAAAAACTATCTTTGCGCCACAACAACAACACACAACATTCATGAGTTCTGATACTAGCAAACGCTACAATTTAAGAGGAGTTTCGGCTTCTAAAGAAGATGTGCACCAAGCTATCAAAAACATCGACAAAGGCTTATTTCCACAAGCATTTTGTAAAATCATCCCTGATTATTTAACTAACGACGACCAATACTGCATCATTATGCATGCCGATGGCGCAGGAACAAAATCATCCTTAGCCTACATGTATTGGAAAGAAACTGGAGATATTTCAGTTTGGAAAGGAATTGCTCAAGATGCCTTAATCATGAATATTGATGATTTATTATGTGTTGGTGCAACCGATAATATCTTACTTTCATCAACTATCGGAAGAAATAAAAATCTAATTCCAGGTGAGGTTATTTCAGCTATTATCAACGGAACAGAAGAATTAATTTCAGATTTAAAAAGTCACGGAGTTACTATTCATTCTACTGGTGGAGAAACTGCTGATGTAGGCGATTTAGTTAGAACAATTATTGTAGATTCAACAGTAACAGCTCGTATGAAACGTGTTGATGTAATTGATAACGCCAATATTAAAGCAGGTGATGTTATTGTAGGATTGGCATCTTTTGGTCAAGCTACTTATGAAAAAGAATACAATGGCGGAATGGGAAGCAACGGCTTGACTTCGGCTCGTCATGATGTTTTTGCGAAATATTTAGCGGAGAAATATCCAGAAAGTTTTGATGCTTCAGTTCCAAGTGAATTAGTGTATTCAGGTCAAACGAAATTGACAGATGCTGTTGAAAATAGTCCAATTGATGCTGGAAAATTAGTACTTTCTCCAACGAGAACATATGCGCCAGTGATCAAAAAGATTTTATCAAAATACAATTCCAATCAAATTCACGGCATGGTTCATTGTTCTGGTGGTGCGCAAACAAAAGTGCTTCACTTCGTAGACAATGTTCACGTGATTAAAGATAATTTATTTCCAGTACCACCATTATTTAAACTGATTCAAGAAAATTCTAAAACGGATTGGAAAGAAATGTATCAAGTTTTCAATTGTGGTCATCGTATGGAATTATATGTTCCTGCCAAAGTAGCACAAGATATTATCGAAATTTCAAAATCATTCAACATCGACGCGCAAATCGTAGGAAGAGTTGAGCAATCAGAAAGTAAGAAATTAACAATTACATCCGAATACGGAACGTTTGAATATTAATCTGTAGAGACAAGTCGTGACTTGTCTTTCTGTTTTTAATGAAATTAAAATTTACAACACAACAACAATAAAATGCAACACAACGTATTAATTTTAGATTTCGGTTCGCAATACACCCAATTAATTGCCCGAAGAGTAAGAGAATTAAACATTTTCTGCGAGATTTTTCCTTTCGATAAAATTCCAGCAGATTTATCATCATACAAAGCGGTAATCTTAGGTGGAAGTCCATGTTCGGTGCGTTCAGAAGAAGCACTTCACCCAGATTTATCTCAAATTAGAGGAAAAATGCCTTTATTGGCAGTTTGTTATGGAGCACAATATTTAGCCCATTTTTCAGGCGGAGAAGTAGCGGCTTCTAACACAAGAGAATACGGAAGAGCAAACCTTTCATATATAAAAGAAAACGAAGTGTTTTTAGAAGGTGTTTCTGAAAATAGTCAAGTTTGGATGTCACATTCCGATTCTATCAAGAAATTACCAACTAATGGGGTAATGATTGCTAGTACAAAAGACGTAGAAAACGCAGCTTATAAAATAGAAGGTGAAACGACTTATGCTATTCAATTTCACCCAGAAGTATACCATTCAACAGATGGAAAGCAAATGTTGGAAAACTTCTTAGTGAAAATTGCACAAGTGCCTCAAAATTTTACACCAAACGCTTTCGTAGAAGAAGTAGTTGCCGAAATGAAAGCTAAAATCGGAAACGATAAAGTAGTTTTAGGACTTTCTGGTGGTGTAGATTCAACAGTAGCGGCAGTTTTATTAAACAAAGCCATTGGCGAAAACTTATATTGTATTTTTGTAAATAATGGATTATTACGTAAAAACGAATTCCAAAATGTATTGGATCAATACAAAGGAATGGGCTTAAATGTTAAAGGAGTTGATGCTTCGGCACGCTTTTTGGATGCATTAGCTGGGTTAGATGATCCAGAAGCAAAACGTAAAGCCATTGGAAAAGCGTTCATTGAAGTTTTTGATGATGAAGCACACCAATTAACTGATGTAAAATGGTTAGGTCAAGGAACTATTTATCCAGATGTTATTGAATCGGTTTCAGCAACGGGTGGACCTTCAGCAACGATTAAATCGCATCATAATGTAGGTGGATTACCTGATTTTATGAAATTGCAAGTGGTAGAACCTTTACGCATGTTATTTAAAGATGAGGTTCGTAGAGTGGGAAGAAGTTTAGGAATCGACGATGAATTATTAGGACGTCATCCGTTTCCAGGACCAGGGTTAGCAATTCGTATTTTAGGTGATATTACACCAGAAAAAGTAGCTATTTTACAAGAAGTAGATGCGGTTTTTATCAACGGATTAAAAGAACACGGATTATACGATAAAGTATGGCAAGCGGGAGCAATCTTGTTGCCTGTAAATAGTGTAGGAGTAATGGGCGATGAGCGTACGTATGAAAAAGTAGTAGCTTTGCGCGCAGTAGAATCGACAGACGGAATGACAGCAGATTGGGTACATTTGCCTTATGAATTCTTGATGAAAATTTCTAATGAAATTATAAATAATGTTAGAGGTGTTAATAGAGTAGTGTATGATATTAGCTCTAAACCACCTGCAACGATAGAATGGGAGTAAAATAAATTTCCAATTTCAACACATAAATTTCAATAGCAACTATTTTTATTCTATTTTTACGATATAAATTGCTATTGAAATTTTTTATTTAGTATTGTTTTTAAATTATGATTATGATAAAAAGAGTTATTTTTTTAATCCCTATGATCTTTCTTTTCGTCTTACCAATTCAATCTCAGATTAAACATGTGGTGGCAAAAGGAGAAACTGTTTTTCAAATCGCAAAAAAATACGAGGTTACACCTTTTGATATTTACAGATTAAATCCTGATGCAAAAAATGGACTTCAGGAAAATACCACTTTATTAATTCCAAAAGGAACAACAGGAAAAGCCGTTATTCACTTAGTTAGTGAAAAAGAAACGCTATATGGAATTTCAAAAAAATATAATGTTTCTGTATCAGATATTGAAAATTGGAATAAAGACATATTGCAGAACGGCTTAAAAATTGGTCAAGAAATTTATGTTTCAAAACCATCAGCTTTAGGTGTTAAAACAAATCAAATAAAATCTAAAGTGGTTTCTAATGCTACCACCCATTTAGTTCAGGCGAAAGAAACAAAATATGGTATTTCTACCAAATATGGCTTAACGGTTACCGAGTTAGAACAATTAAATCCACAAATCATTGGAGGTTTAAATGAAGGGCAAACGCTTATATTAAAGCCAGGTGTTTTATTAAAAAAGCCTTCTACAATTACACTTATAGATTATGAAGTACAACCAAAAGAAACACTTTATAGTTTGTCTAAAAAATTTGATATATCACAAGGTGAATTAACTACGTTAAACCCTGATTTACAAGATGGATTAAAAATGGGAATGATTTTGAAAGTTCCTTCAAATGGAACTTTTCAAGCAAAAGCAAAAGATTCAATCTTGATTACTAAAAGTAGAGTAGATTTAATAGCTACAGTTGATAAATCGAAACAAAAGAACATGGTTTTATTGTTGCCTTTTAATATGAATAAAATTGATAACGATTCAATTAAAACCAGAACAGATCATATTAAAACAAATAAATTCTTAAACCTTACCTTAGATTTTTATGCTGGAGCACTTATGGCAATTGATTCAGCTAAAGTTTTAGGATTGCCAGTTAATGTAAAAGTATATGATGTAGAAAGCACTAAATATTCTTCAAATGTAGCTTCTATTATTTCAAAGAATAATTTTGAAAATGCAGATGCAGTAATTGGACCATTTCAAAATTCGATTGTAGAAACTACAGCTCAGTTGCTTACAAAATATAATACCCCAGTAATTTCTCCTCTTTCAAAAGAACGTGGATTACCGTTGTCAAATTTATATTATACCGTTCCTGCTGAAGATCTTTTACGATCGTCTATGTTTGATTATTTTAAGTCAAAAAACGGAAATGTTGTAGCAATTATTAGTACAAAAAAAACAACTTCAAAAGATTTTATAATTGCTAATTATCCAGAAGTTAAACACGCTTTGTTTAATGATAAAGGCGCTTTAGATGTGGTGCTTTTAAAAACGCAATTAATAAAAGGACAAAAGAATTTTGTTCTTATGGAAATTGAAAAAGCGAGTACGGTTTTAAATATTACCAAAATTTTAATTGAATTGCAGAAAGAATACGACATTCAGTTGGCTGTTTTTGAATTGTACGATACTTTAAATTTTGAGGAAATTCCAATGAAAAATTTAGCAGAATTAAAAATGTTATTTCCTTCAACAACGAAAGTAGTAGCAACGCCTGAAGAAAAAATATTTGAAAAAGAATTCAAAAAGATTAATAATATTTATCCAAATGCAGTTGCTAAAAAAGGATTTGATGTTACTTTTGATACCTTGCTAAGAATTTGTCAGCCAGAAGGATTTGTTAAATCTGCAGAAACAACTAAAACGGAGTACATTGAAAACGCTTTTGATTATAATTCAAATAACGGATTGATTTCTAATAATGCAAGTTATTTATTGTATTATGATACCGATTTAACGATTAAACAAGCACAATAATGGCAACTTCAAAAGTTACGTATTTAGGGGATTTACGCACATCATCCATACATTTACAATCCGGTTCTGAAATTATTTCGGATGCACCTCTAGACAACAATGGAAAAGGAGAAGCTTTTTCTCCAACGGATACGGTTGCTAATGGATTAGCTAGTTGTATGTTTACCGTTATGGGAATCAAAGCACGCGATTTAGAGGTAGATTTCTCAGGTTCAACCGCAGAAGTAACTAAAATCATGGGAACCGAACCGCGACGAATTACAGAAATTCATGTAACCTTCCATTTCTCTATTAATCCCGACGAAAAAACAAAAACTATTTTAAAAAGAACGGCTATGACTTGTCCTGTTTTTTACAGCTTGCATCCTGATATTAAAAAGGAGATTGTTTTTAATTGGAAGTAATTAAACAGAATTTTATCCACAATCTTGTCATTCCGAAGGAATCTTTTTTATGAAGTTATTTTCAATATTCTTATTATTTGCTTTTTATTCAATTCAGTCTCAAAATTTTGAAGGTGAGTTAAACTATTCAGTTAAAATGGATGGTTTTACAATCTATAAATCGGATACATTGAAATTTAAAGAAATAAAAGCTAAAATGATTAAAAAAGGGCAGTATTTTGATTCCCTTAATATTAAGATTAAAGATTTGGGTTATATTAAAAAAATAAATAATGGTAAAAACGAAATAATAATTTTAAATTTCAATGAAAAAAAGAAATATATAATTTCCGAGAAAGAACTTACTGTTGATGACTTGAATTTTAGAAATATCTACAATAGACAATTAGGTATAGATTATAATCATAATAAAATCATAGAGTTGACGCAAAATGATACAATCATAGAATTCAACAATACTGAAATTAAAGCCAATAGGATAATTGTTAAGAAAAAATACTCTAAAGAAGTATATTTAATTTCTAATGATTTTTTAAAACTCCCTGTAAAAAGAAATATTTTGATTAGCGAAGATAATCAGATTTATGATAAAGAAGTAGAAGATTTAATAGGTTCTAATTTAATTTTAAAATATACGATGACAACAACCTTGTTAGGCTATATGATTGTTGATATCGAACTATCAAAAATAGAACAAAAGGAAATTCCGATATCTAATTTCGAAATTCCTAAACATATTGAAGATAAAGAATATAAAAAAATTAACAAAGATTCAGAAAGATTCAAGTTTTACAAAATAGCGAACTAGTCTTTCTTCTTTTCTCTTTTTTATAACCTCTAAAGCAAAAATGACCAACCACGAACTCCTTATAAAACTCGCACACACTAAAATGCCATTTGGTAAATACGAAGGTTATCATTTAATCGATCTTCCAGAGTATTATGTGGTTTGGTATGCTAATAAAGGTTTTCCAAAAGGGCAATTAGGCGAACAATTAAAATTGGTACACGAACTCAAGCTAAACGGCTTAGAAGAACTCGTTCGAAATATCCGCAGGAACTTTCCAAAAAAGTAATTTTTTTTTGCCACAGATTAATGGATTTTCACGGATTACCTTTTGTTAATCTGTGTAATACTTGTCTGTAAAATTTTGTTTATAACACAAGAAACTTCTCAAAAAAATAAAATATTTATACAGTTTAAAATTATTAATCCGTGTTAATCTGTGTAATCCGTGGCTCTAAAATTTTGTTTCACGAAATATTTTGTCTTTTCATTGTTAGATAGAATATTGTTTACAATTTAATTACAAAATTGATACATCGACTAATTGGCACATTGACTAATTAGTGTTATCTTTGCACGATTTTATTAATTATTTACAACGGTCATCCTGAGCTTGTCGAAGGAAACTACAATACAACAACACAAACAACAACATAATGAACCAAACTAAGTATATTTTTGTTACCGGAGGTGTGACTTCTTCTTTAGGGAAAGGAATCATCGCTGCTTCGTTAGCCAAATTATTGCAAGCCAGAGGATACCGAACTACCATTCAAAAGTTTGATCCATACATTAACGTGGATCCAGGAACATTAAATCCTTACGAACACGGAGAATGTTATGTTACAGATGATGGAGCAGAAACAGATTTAGATTTAGGTCACTATGAGCGTTTTTTAAATGTTCCAACTTCTCAAGCGAATAATGTAACTACAGGTAGAGTTTATCTTTCTGTTATTGAAAAAGAACGTAGAGGAGAGTTTTTAGGAAAAACGGTACAAGTTGTGCCTCATATTACAAACGAAATTAAGGAACGCATGCAGTTGCTTGGTAAATCGGGTGATTTTGACATTGTAATTACTGAGATTGGTGGAACTGTTGGAGATATTGAATCTTTACCTTACATAGAATCGGTACGTCAATTGATTTGGGAATTAGGTGAAAATAACGGAATCGTAATTCATTTAACGTTGGTGCCTTATTTGGCTGCTGCCGGAGAATTAAAAACGAAACCAACACAACATTCGGTTAAAACTTTAATGGAAAGCGGAATCAAAGCTGATATTTTAGTTTGTAGAACTGAACATGAAATTTCGCAAGATTTACGTCAGAAATTAGCGTTATTTTGTAATGTTAAGAAAGAAGCAGTAATTCAATCTATTGATGCTTCAACTATTTATGAAGTTCCAAATTTAATGTTGGAAGAAGGATTAGATAGAGTAGCTTTGAAAAAATTAGATTTACCAGAAAAAAACACACCAGATTTAAACAACTGGAACGAGTTTTTATATAGTTTAAAAAATCCAAAGCATGAAGTTAATATTGGTTTGGTAGGTAAATATGTAGAATTACAAGATTCTTATAAATCAATTTTAGAAGCATTTATTCATGCAGGAGCAGCAAATGAGACAAAAGTAAATGTCATTTCTATTCATTCTGAGTTCTTAGATGCCAAATCGGCAGAAAGTCAGTTAAAAGATTTAGATGGTATACTTGTTGCACCAGGTTTTGGCGGTCGTGGTATTGAAGGTAAAATAGACACGGTTCGTTATGCAAGAGAGAATAATATTCCTTTCTTTGGAATTTGTTTGGGAATGCAAATGGCGGTAATTGAATATTCGCGTAACGTTTTAGGTTATGCAGATGCTAATTCAACCGAAATGAATGAAAGTACTGCTCATCCGGTTATTAATTTAATGGAAGAGCAAAAAAATATTGAAAATAAAGGAGGAACTATGCGTTTAGGTGCATGGAAATGTAGTATTAAAGAAAATACGTTGGCACATAAAATTTATGGTAAAACAGAAATTATGGAACGCCACCGTCACCGTTACGAGTTTAATGGATCGTATTTAAATGAATTAGAAAAAGCAGGATTAGTAGCTTCTGGAGTAAATCCAGATACAAAGTTGGTAGAAATTGTTGAAATTCCAACTCATCCTTTCTTTATCGGCGTTCAATACCATCCTGAATATAAAAGTACAGTTGCTAATCCTCATCCACTTTTTGTGAATTTTGTAGCTGCAGCTGTGCAACATAAAAATAAATAAATCGTTCACTAATCCCATAATTTAGGGACTGAACACTGAACACTATTATTAGATGGAAGAAAAAAAATTAGACCTTAATTCGATTATCGGATTTGTATTGATTTCTGGAATTTTAATTTGGATGCTTTGGTCAAATGCACCAACACCAGAAGAAATAAAAGAAAAAGAAAAAAAGGAACAAGTTGAAAAGCAAGCAAAAGAAGTTAAAACAATTACTTCTACAATTGAAGCAGCACCCGTAGCAGATTCTACAAAAAATGCTGCCGCACAAGCTCAATTAGGTTCATTTGGATATTCTGCAACGCTTCCATCAGCAACAGATGCTGTTACGGAAATAAAAAATGAAGTTTTATCGCTTAAAATTTCTAATAAAGGTGGATATATAGTAGAGGCAACGGTTTTAGGATTTGATCAATTTGAGAAAAATTCAAATAAAGCGGTAAAAATTATCAAAGACAATAATGCTTCTTTAGATATTACTTTAAATACTTCAGACAATAGAGCATTACATACAAAAGATATGTATTTTGAACCTAAGGTAACAACTGAAGGTAAAAATCAAGTCTTAACTTTACAATTAAAAGCAGGTCCAGATCAGTTTTTAGAATACCGTTATGTACTAAAACCTAACGAGTATATGTTAGATTTTGCTATCCGTTCTCAAGGATTAGAAAAAGTAGTAAATACTTCTAAACCATTAGATTTAGAATGGCAATTAAAAACATATAGAAACGAGAAAAGTGTTACGTATGAAAATCGTTACACGGAGTTGGTTTTTGAATATGAAGACGGAAAAGATGATTATTTAAATGCTGCAAAAGATTCTGAAGATGAAGCAAAAGACGTTTCATATATTGCATTTAAACAACATTTATTTACTTCTATTTTATTAACAGATACGAAGTTTAAAACAGCTAAATTCAAATCAGATAATTTAGTTGATAATGAAGAAGTTGATACTGTTTTTACAAAGAATTTCACAGCACAAGTTCCTTTAGAATTTAAAAATGGCGCTTTAAACTATAATATGAATTGGTATTATGGTCCGGCTAAATATGAAATTTTGAATGGTTATGAACGTAATCTTGACGAAATTATGCCATTAGGTTGGGGAATTTTCGGATGGATTAACCGTTATATTTTTATCCCAGTTTTCGGATTTATTTCTGGTTTAGGAATTGGTTTCGGAATTGCAATTGTTTTATTTACGATTTTAGTTCGTATTGTAATGTCACCAGTTACATACAAATCATACTTGTCGCAAGCAAAAATGAAGGTTTTACGTCCTGAAATTGCTGAATTGAATGAAAAATTCAAAGACAATCCAATGAAGAAACAACAAGAAACAATGAAATTGTATTCTAAAGCCGGTGTAAATCCTATGGCAGGATGTTTACCAGCGGTGATGCAAATGCCAATTTTCTATGCGTTGTTTCAGTTCTTTCCATCGATGTTCGATTTAAGACAAAAATCATTCCTATGGGCAGATGACTTATCGTCTTACGATAGCATTTATCAATTGCCTTTCCATATTCCATTTTATGGAAGTCACGTGAGTTTATTCCCAATTTTAGCTTCTATTGCAATTTTCTTTTACATGAAAATGACAACTGGAGATCAAGCGATGAGCACACCACCGCAAGAAGGTATGCCAGATATGGGAAAAATCATGAAAATCATGATTTATATTTCTCCGCTTATGATGTTATTCTTTTTTAACAATTATGCATCAGGATTGAGTTTGTATTACTTTATTTCTAATTTAATTACTATCGGAATTATGTTAGTTATTAAAAATTACATTGTGAAAGAAGATAAAATTCACGCTCAAATTCAAGAGAATAAGACTAAAGAGAAGAAGGAAAGTAAATTCCAAAGAAAAATGCGCGAAATGATGGAGCAAGCAGAAGCTCAAAAAGCCGCACAAAAGAAAAAATAATTTTTTATCTTTATACAAACCCTGTCTGCATAGACAGGGTTTATTTTTTAATTTAATTATGAGAATTGCAATTATAGGATTTGGTAATATGGGACAAACCTATGCCAATAGTTTTATGAGTTCTGGGTTTGTAGGAGCTTCCGATATTTTAGTATTAAATAAATCTAAAATTGATGAGAAGAATAGATATGGAATTGAGTCAGAAAATTTTTATTCAAAACCAAATTCTAAAATATTTGAATCTGATATTTTAATTTTAGCAGTAAAACCTCAGGATTTTAAGCAATTAGCTTCAGAAATAAAACCGTTTTTAAATTCAGAACATGTTGTTTTGTCCGTAATGGCTGGAATTTCAATTGAAGCCATGCAAATAGAATTAGGTATTACTAAAATTGTACGTTCAATGCCAAATATTCCAACGCAGATAGGAGAAGGTATGACGGTTTTTTGTGCTTCAAATGCAGTAGACAGAAAAGAGCTTTTCATTGTTCAGAATTTAATCAATACAACAGGAAAATCCATCTATATAGAAAAAGAAGAAATGCTTAATGCTGCTACAGCGGTATCAGGTAGTGGACCTGCTTATGTGTTTTATTTTATGCAAGCTATGATTGAATCGGCTATAAAATTAGGGTTTTCACCATCTGAAGCCGAGTTTTTGGTAAGCCAAACATTCTCAGGTTCGGTTCAATTACAAAATAGAAGTAAACTTTCTAATGAAGAATGGATTCATCGTGTGGCATCTCGTGGTGGAACTACAGAGGCTGCTTTGTCTGTATTTAATCAAAATGAACTTCAAGAAATTGTAATAGAAGGAATACAATCAGCCAATATAAGAGCTATCGAATTAGGGTCATAAAAAAACGCTTTCAATTTGAAAGCGTTTTTTGTTCATAGCAATTTTATTTATAGAAACGAATTAATTTAACTCTGGTAATATTACATTATTAATCACGTGAATAACGCCATTTGCCGCTTGTACATCTACCGCTACAATATTAGTTTGTCTCATTGCCTCATCAGTAATAGTTGTTCCAGTAATAGTAAACGTTCCTGTTTCAAATGTAGTAATTGGACCTGAAGGAATTGCATTTGATAATACATTAGCTCCAGCAACTACATGATAACTTAATACAGATGTTAATTGGGCAGCTGTTAAACTTCCTAATACACCTGGATTTTGATTTTCAAATGCAGTGAATGAATCATTAGATGGTGCAAAAACAGTAAATGGAGAATTAGTAGTTCCTGATAAAATTCCAACGAAGTCAGGTTGACCATTGCTTGTTAAAGCTCCTACTAATGTGCTAAAGTTTGGATTTGCTAATGCGTGTGTAACAATAGTAGGTAAACCAATTACAGCATCTACAACATGAATTACACCATTTGAAGCACCAATATTTGCAATAATAACACTAGAAACGCCATTTAATGTAACGCCATCTGAAGTGTTGATAAACATGCTTAAAGTATTTGTAGATGAAGCACTACCTTTTCCTAATGTTTTAACATATCCTGTTCTTAAATTACTAGCTAAATTAGCTCCCACCACAACATGGTTTAACAATACTTCTCTTAATGCATCTACAGGAACAGCATCTAAAGAACTAAAATTGTTGTCGGCTAGAAAAGTGTTAAAGGCACCATTAGTTGGAGCAAACACAGTGTAAGAACCATTTTGATCTAGTACATCAAGTAAATCTGTTCTCTCTAAAGCATCAACAAGAATAGATAAATCTGAGTTTTTTGAAGCTACATCAGATATTGAACTAATAGATGATGAAGTTGAATCATCATCAGAACATGAAAACATTAACGTAGAAGTTACAGCTAGTAATGTTAATTTGATTAATTTTGCATAGTTTTTCATAGGGTATTTTTTTTGTTTCACCAAAGCTAAAAAAGATTAAACAAATAAAAAACTATTGAATAGCGTTATGTAGTAAATTTAACTCACATTTATTTTTTGTTTAATCAATTTTTGGTCTAATATTTGATTTTTCCAATATTTATTAAGCAATTACAAATTAATAAATTAAACAATGTTTAAAAATGAAACAATTAATTTTTCTGGTTATAATATTTAGTGCTTTTATAGCAAATGCTCAAGATAAAATAAATCAATTAGACGATAAAGGAAATCGTCATGGTTTGTGGAGAGGAACTCACAAAGAATCGAATCGAATTCGATATGAAGGTAGTTTTAATCATGGAAAAGAAGTAGGTGTTTTTAAATATTTTGATGATACAAAAGCGGCAACTACTATTGCAACTCGAGATTTCTCAAAAGGAGATGGTTCTTGTTATGCTGTTTTTTATGATCAAAAAGGAAATAAAGTTAGTGAAGGAACTTTAGCAAATAAACTTCCGGAAGGCGAATGGAAATATTTTCATTTCGAATCGAAACAACTAATGTCTGTTGAGTTTTATAGTAAAGGTAAATTAGTTGGAGTTCGTAAAGTTTTTTATAAAGATGGAACAGTAGCAGAGGAAACCAATTATAAAAACGGAATTAAAGAAGGTAGTTCAAAAACTTATTCTGAAAAAGGAGAATTACTAGATGCTCACATATACAAAAACGGACAATACAATGGTTTAGCTTCTTATTTTGATGGTTTAGGAAATAAAATGTATGAAGGAAATTATGTTAACGGAAAACGTGTTGGAATATGGAAATTTTTCGAAAAGAACAAAGTAATAAAAGAGGTTAAAGCGTCTAAATTTAGTAAGGAATTAATAAAATACGAGCAACGAAATACAAAAGAAGTATCTAAAACGCTTGAACAAATGAAACAAGAAAAAGGAGGAGAATAATAGAATGAAAAGAGTAGTAGTAGGGCTTTCTGGAGGAGTAGATTCGAGTGTTGCCGCTTATTTATTAAAAGAGCAAGGATATGAAGTTATCGGTCTATTTATGAAAAATTGGCACGATGATTCGGTTACCATTTCAAATGAATGTCCTTGGTTAGAAGATAGCAACGATGCTTTATTAGTAGCAGAAAAACTTGGAATTCCTTTTCAAACAGTTGATTTATCTGAACAATATAAAGAAAAAATTGTGGATTACATGTTCAATGAATATGAAAAAGGAAGAACTCCAAATCCAGATGTTTTATGTAACAGAGAAATCAAATTTGATGTTTTTATGAAAATTGCCATGTCTTTAGGTGCAGATTATGTGGCTACCGGACATTATTGCCGCAAAGGAACAATTGAAGAAAATGGAAAAGAAGTATTTCAATTATTAGCAGGAAAAGATGATAATAAAGATCAATCGTATTTTCTTTGTCAGTTATCTCAAGACCAACTTGCTAAAGCGTTATTTCCTATTGGCGAATTAACAAAGCCAGAGGTTCGTGAAATTGCCACAAAGTTAGATTTGATTACTGCTGAAAAGAAAGATTCTCAAGGTCTTTGTTTTATAGGTAAAGTTAGATTGCCCGAATTTTTACAACAAAAATTACAACCTAAAGAAGGAATAATTGTTGAAATTCCTGCTGATGCAACTGTTTTCAATCAAGAAAAACCGCATTTCAATTCAAATGAAGAGGTTTTTGCTTTTGAAGCCAAACGAATCGATTATTTAAAAGTTCCTGGAAAAGTAATGGGAAAACATCAAGGTGCTCATTATTTCACAAAAGGGCAACGTAAAGGTTTAAATGTTGGAGGAACGAAAGAACCTTTATTTATTATTGAGACTGATGTTGAAAAAAATATTATTTATACCGGTCAAGGCAATAATCATCCCGGATTATTTAAAAAAGCTTTGTTTATTGCAAACAACGAAGTGCATTGGATTCGAGAAGATTTAACTTTAAAAGAGGGTGAAACATTAGAAGTAATGGCAAGAATTCGTTATAGACAACCGCTACAAAAAGCTACATTACATCAATTTAAAGACGGAATGTATGTTGTGTTTGAAAAACCACAATCTGCAATTACAGAAGGTCAATTTGTTGCTTGGCATCATAATGATGAAGTTTTAGGAAGTGGTGTTATTGCTTAATAATTTATTTTATGAATTTTATTTATATAGTTTCGGGTTTAATTTTATTAGTTCTAGGAGGAAATTGGTTGCTAAAATCGGCAATTGGTCTTTCAATAAAATTAAAAATTTCTAAAATTATTGTCGGATTAACAGTAGTTTCATTTGCAACTTCGGCACCTGAAATGATTGTAAGTATTAAAGCGGCATTATCTGGTTATTCAGATATTGCACTTGGTAATATAGTGGGGTCTAATATTGCGAATATTGGATTAGTATTAGGAATTGTTTTACTTATAAATGCGATACAATTAGAAAACTCATTTTTAAAAATCGATTGGCCTGTTACAATGATAACTACGGTTTTATTGTTTGTTTTCTTGATTATTGATGGGGTTTTAAGTAGAACAGAAGGTTTTATATTTATCATTGTTCTAATTATTTATTTGCTTTATTTAATCAAAAATTCAAATAAAGTTGTTCATGAAGATGAAACCAATCCTGATGTTGAAATTGCAGGAAAACTATCTAACGGAATGATTTTCTTCTTTCTGCTTCTTGGAGGTGTTGGTTTATGGTTAGGTTCTGAATTATTAGTAAACGGTGCTGTTAATTTAGCAGAAAATTTAGGTGTTAGTAAAAGAGTTATTGCTATTACTGTTGTTTCTGTTGGAACAAGTATTCCAGAATTAGCTTCTTCAATAATAGCTTCAATTAAAAAAGAAAATGCCATTTCTATCGGAAATATTATTGGATCTAATATTTTTAATATTCTTAGTGTTTTAGGAATTACCGTTCTTATCAAACCAATTGATAAAATAGATGTTAGACTTTTGGAGCAAGATGTCTATTGGATGTTAGGATTTGCATTTGTTTTACTTCCATTAGCTTTTTTACCCAAACGAAATAGCTTGAGTTTTAAAGAAGGCATTGTTTTATTGTTGTTGTATTTTATATTTGTTTATTCTACAATATCTTAAATTGGTTAAAGCATTTTCATTATATTTGAAGTAACGTTTAATTTGCCTTAAAGTAAAACCTAAAATTTCAATTATGATAAAAAAAATACTAGTTGTCATTATATTTAATTTTTCGTTTATTGTTCAAGCTCAAGAAGACGCTTGGGTTTATTTTAACGATAAACCTGATGCTGCAACCTATTTGTCTAACCCTTTATCAATGCTCACACAAAGAGCATTAGACAGAAGAACAGCTCAAGGAATTGCATTAAACAATTCAGATGTTCCTATTGCTCAAACATACATAGATCAGGTTACTGCAGCTTCTGGTATAACGGTTATGGCAAAATCAAAATGGTTAAATGCATTGCATATTAGAGGAAGTCAATCAAATATTGAAGCATTAACAAGTTTTCCATTTGTAAGTTCAATAGAATTTGCAAATCAGACATTAAATAGTAGAGGACGAAACGCTGAAAGTTCAGCTATTTCTATGGTGAATAAAGAAATGAATGTTCAAGTGAGTTATAATTACGGTAGCTCGGCCAATCAAATCCAAATGTTAAACGGACATTTGTTGCACCAACAAAATTATACGGGTGCCGGAAAAATTATTGCCGTTTTAGATTCGGGTTTTATAAATGTAAATTCGGTTCAACCTTTTCAAAGACTATTTACAAACAACTTAATTTTAGGCGGATATAATTATGTAAGTCAAAATACAGATGTATATACATTACATAATCACGGAACAATGGTGCTTTCCTGTATGGGTGGATATGTTGATGGGCAATTAATAGGAACCGCTCCAGATGCTCAATACTATTTATTTGTAACAGAAGATGTGGCTAGCGAAAATCCTGTGGAAGAAAGCTACTGGGTTGAAGCAGCTGAAGAAGCAGATAGATTAGGAGTGGATGTAATTACTTCGTCTCTAGGTTATTTTGGTTATGATAATCCTAATTACAGTCACACTTATAGTCAAATGACAGGAAATCAAGCTTTTGCTTCAAGAGGAGCTAATATTGCTTTTTCAAAAGGTATTGTAGTAATTGCAAGCGCAGGAAATTCAGGAGCAACTGCAGATCCGTATGTTGGTGTTCCGGGTGAAGCTACTCATGTTTTAGCAATTGGTGCAGTAAAATCAGATGAGACATATGCTACTTTTAGTTCAATTGGACCTTCTTTTGATGGACGCATAAAACCAGATGTTATGGCGCAAGGACAAGCTTCTGTTGTAGCAAATACAAGTGGAGCTGTAGTTACAGCAAACGGAACTTCTTTCTCAGGTCCCATTATGGCAGGTATGATTACAAGTTTTTGGTCTGCTGTACCAAGTTTAACTGCGGCCGAAGTAGTTCAATTTGTTAAAGAATCAGCAGATAGATACACAATGCCTACTAGTCAGTTTGGATATGGAATTCCAGATTTTCAATTGGCTTTATCAAATGCTTTATCAACAAGTTTATTCGAAAATAACACCATTTTAATATATCCAAATCCTGTGCAAGATGAACTTTCAATTGTTCTTCCTGAATCGGAAGTAACAGGAAAATTAATTTTATTTAATAATTTAGGGCAACTAGTAAACGAATTTACCCTTTCGGAAACAAATAAAACAGTTTATCTCTCTAATTTGGCATCAGGTTTGTATTTTTACCAAGTAAATACAACTCATAAATCAACGAAAGGAAAATTATTGAAATTATAATGAATAAAATTACCCAACTCTTCAATATTAAATATCCAATTATTCAAGGTGGAATGATTTGGAACAGTGGATACAAATTAGCTAGTGCTGTAAGTAATGCTGGTGGTTTAGGTTTAATTGGCGCTGGTTCTATGTATCCAGAAGTGCTAAGAGAACACATTCAAAAATGTAAAAAAGCTACTGATAAACCTTTCGGAGTAAATGTTCCAATGTTATATCCAAACATTGAGGAAATCATGCAAATTTTAAAAGAAGAAGAAGTTAAAATTGTTTTTACTTCTGCAGGAAATCCTAAAACTTGGACACCGTTTTTAAAAGAAAATGGCATAACTGTTGTTCATGTGGTAAGTAGTTCTAAATTTGCTTTAAAAGCTCAAGAAGCCGGAGTTGATGCTGTGGTTGCTGAAGGTTTTGAAGCCGGCGGACACAATGGAAGAGAAGAAACAACAACCTTAACTTTAATTCCTATGGTAAGAGAACAAATTTCTATTCCATTAATCGCAGCCGGAGGAATTGCTACAGGAAGAGGAATGCTAGCCGCTATGACTTTAGGTGCCGATGGCGTTCAAATGGGAAGTCGTTTTGCTGCTTCAACCGAAAGTTCGGCACATGATGAATTTAAAAGAACCATTGTTGAAACGGGTGAAGGTGAAACACAATTAACGTTGAAAGAGTTAGCTCCTGTTCGGTTAATCAAAAACAAATTCTTTAATGATGTTCAAGAATTATATACTAAATGTCCGTCTAAAGAAGATTTAGAAAATTTACTTGGAAAAAGAAGAGCAAAAAGAGGCATGTTTGAAGGTGATTTAGTAGAAGGTGAATTAGAAATAGGTCAAATTGCCGGATTAATTCATGATATTTTACCTGTTGAAACTATTGTTGATAACATAATTACCGAATTTAACGTTGCTAAAAAAGAGGTTACTACCTTTGAATTTTAATTAAAGAACTAAAATGAAGATTTTAAAATATTTACTATTGTTTTTATTTTTTGCATCGGCTACAACTTATGCGCAAAAATATAATTTCAAAACTTCTGGATATATGGTAAGCCAGAAAGACAAAAAAGGAAATTGGAGCGATTGGTCTAAATTGCAAAAAACAGAGATGACCGTACTTTTAGATATGGAAAGTCACAGAATTGTGGTATATTCAGAAGTGCTTCAGTTGTTTTCTATTATGAAATATGGAAATCAAGAAAAAAAAGGAGACGATGATGTTGTTACTTTTGATTGTGTAGATAATAATGGAGTAGAATGTACTTTAGCTATTTACACAAGAAAAAAACAAGGCGGGCGTAATCAATTGTACATTACGTATCAAGACATGATTATTGCTTACAATATGACAGTATTTGAAGATAATCCGGCAAAAAAGATATAATTTTTAAAATAAATTAAAATGACTTTTTATTGAATGCAATAGAAAGTCATTTTTTTATTTATTAACATTCCATTTACATCAAAAACGTACTTTTGTATAAATAACAAAAAAATGAAAAAAGCCTTTATAATCATTGTATCGTTAATTGCATCAGCAAACTTTGCTCAAGATAAACCAAAATTAGTTGTAGGAATCGTAGTAGACCAAATGAAAATGGAATACTTATACCGTTTTTCAAATGATTTTTCCGAAAACGGTTTTAAACGATTAATGAAAGAAGGTTATACGTTTCTTAACACGCATTACAATTACATGCCAACATACACGGCACCGGGTCATGCTTCTATTTACACAGGAACTACGCCTGCTGTTCATGGAATTGTAGGAAACGATTGGTTCAATAAAGCAACTGGGAAAGAAATGTATTGTACTGATGATGCAACGGTTTCAACCTTAGGTGATGATTCTGAAAAAGAAGGAAAAATGTCGCCAAGAAACTTACAAAGTTCAACCATGACAGATGAATTGAAGCTAGCTACCAATTTCAAAGGGAAAGTAATTGGAATGAGTATTAAAGATAGGGGAGCTATTCTTCCAGCTGGACATTTTGCCGATTGTGCTTTTTGGTACAGCAAAACCGGAGCGTTTATTTCGAGTACGTATTATGGTGAAAAATTACCAGAATGGGCTACACAGTTTAATTCAGAAAAGCATTATTTAAAATATTTGAGTAAGAATTGGGAATTACTTAAACCAAAAGAAACCTACAATGAAAGTTTAAACGATAACAATCCATACGAAGGAAAGCTATATAAAAAAGCACCGTTTATGCCATATAATTTAAAAGATATGTATGATGCTAACGATGCTGGAGTGTTGCGTTCAACTCCTTTTGGAAATAATTTATTGGCTGATTTTGCTAAAAAAGCAATTGAAAGTGAAAACTTAGGAAAAGACAATATCACCGATTTCTTAGCGATAAGTTTTTCTTCTACTGATTATATTGGGCACGTTTTAGGACCACGTTCAATTGAATTACAAGATACGTATTTGCGTTTAGACGAAACGATTGCTGATTTCTTGGCTTACTTAGATAAAACGGTTGGAAAAGGAAATTACTTGGTTTTTTTAACAGCAGATCATGCAGGAGCGGAAAACGTAACGTATTTAAAAGATAATAAATACAAAGTAGACAACATCAATTATAAAAACATTCAAAAAGAGTTGAAAGAATTTTCAGAAACTACTTTTGGAGAAAACTTAGTATTAGATTATTCTAATTATAATGTTTTTATCGATAAAAATAAAGTCAAATCAAAAGGATTGAATTTACAGGAAGTGAAGCAAAGTTTCAAAGAGTATTTGCAAAAACAAGATTACATTAAACGTGTTTACACAGAAGAAGAAGTGGCCAATGCTAACGCAACCGATTATTATTTGAATTTTGTTTCAAAAGGTTACGACCCAATACAAAACGGAGAATTAGTTTTAATTTTTAAACCGGGTTATGTAGAATATTCATCAACCGGCACTACGCATGGTTCGCCTTATTCGTATGACACACATGTTCCACTAATTTTCTTTGGTTGGAACATTAAAAAAGGGCAAACTCACGATAGAAAAGAAATTACACAAATTGCTCCAACAGTTACCCAAATGCTAAAAATTACCATGCCAAATAGTTCTGATGGTAAGGTTTTGTTGGAGGTTTTGAGTAAATAATTTTATTTATGAAGTATTATTTAACACTTCTTTCTTCATTATTTTTATCATTTTTATTTATCAGATGTGAAAATGCTACAAATGATATTTTAGATTCTGATTTAGAGAAAGAGTCTAAGGGAACTATTGCTAATACAAATGCTGAAGAATTTAAATATTTAGACGATGGCTTAGTTCCGCAAGAAAACTTTTTTATAAATTCAAAACTTAAATATTTGAAATTTAGATTTAATCCAGAAGCTGGTTTTTCAGAAAGAAGAGTATATTTTGATTTAAATACCGATTCGATTGAAAAATTAGTTTTGAGAAGAGTTCAAGCTGATTGGGATAGTTTTAAAGATGGAGTTTATCATAAATTTCATGATTCTATTTTTATTGTTTATCCAAAAATTAATAAAACAGATGTTTATTTTGAAAATAAAAAGATAAAATCTCTCAATTCAAAAGCTATTTTATTAAAAGAAGAAAAATACATTTACAGATTAAAGAAATATACAGAAAGTCAGTATAACAAAAAAGCATCAAACTAAAATTTGATGCTTTTTTAATCCGAGCTAATTTGTGAAATCGGTGTTTTACATCAACTCAATTTTGTCATTCCGAACTCGTTTCGGAATCTACATTATAAGTTTAAACAAATTAATATTATCATTTTTATTAGTTTTAATACGTGCTAATTTGTGAAATTCGTGTTTTACATCAACTCAATTTTGTCATTCCGAACTCGTTTCGGAATCTACATTATAAGTTTAAACAAATTAATATTAACATTTTTATTAATTTTAATCTGTGGTAATTCGTGGAATCGGTGTTTTACACCAACTCAATTTTGTCATTCCGAACTTGTTTCGGAATCTCTTTTAGAAGCTGAAACAAGATCAGCTTGACAATTAGTTGTGATTTTTCATTCGTACCAATTCGTGTTACACCTCAATCATCACCTGATTTTTCAAAATATCATCAAATGTTTCGCGTTCTCTAATTAAGTACCCTTTTCCGTCTTTCCATAACACTTCGGCTGGTTTTAGTCGCGAGTTGTAATTCGAAGCCATTGAAAAGCAATAAGCGCCTGCATTTCTAAAACATAAAATATCGCCTTCATGAATTTCTGAAATCCTTCTATTACTTGCAAAAGTATCGGTTTCACAAATATAACCTACTACCGAATAATAGCGTTCTTTTCCTTTTGGATTAGAAATGTTTTCTATATGATGCTGCGATCCATATAACATAGGCCGAATCAAATGATTAAATCCTGAATCAATTCCTGCAAAAACCGTTGAGGTAGTTTGTTTTACAACATTTACTTTCGCTAAGAAATAACCCGCTTCGCTTACTAAGAATTTTCCAGGCTCAAAAGCTAAAGTTAATGGGCGACCGTATTCTTTTTCAAACGCTAAAAATCGTTTGGTTAATTTGGTTCCAAATTCTTCTACATTCGTTTCAATGTCATCTTTTTTATAGGGTACTTTAAATCCACTTCCAAAATCAATAAAATCAAGATCTTTGAAATTTTTAGCCGTTTCAAATAAAATTTCGGCAGCATATAAAAATACTTCCACATCTAAAATATCAGAACCCGTATGCATATGAATTCCGTTGATGTGCATTTTTGTGTTTTCAATAATTCTTAAAATATGCGGTAATTGATGAATCGAAATCCCAAATTTACTATCAATATGTCCAACAGAAATATTGGCATTTCCACCTGCCATTACATGTGGATTAATTCGGATACAAACGGGAACATTCGGATGTTTTTTTCCAAATTGTTCCAATATCGATAAATTATCAATATTAATTTGAACTCCAAAGTTAGCAACTGTTTCAATTTCTTCCATAGAAACTCCGTTTGGAGTGTAAATAATATCTCTTGGATCAAAGCCAGCATGAAGCCCAAGCAAAACTTCTTGTAAAGAAACCGTATCTAATCCAGAACCTAAACTTTTTAAGTAATTTAGAATCGAAATATTGGATAGCGCTTTTACAGCATAATGAACTTTAAAACGTTCTACTTTCTTAAAAGCGTTTTGTAATCTTTGGAATTGAAAGGCAATTTTTTCTGCATCATATACATATAATGGACTACTAAATTCTGTTGCTAATTGTTGTAATACTTCAGGTTTCATTCTTTTTTATTTTGTGCAAAAGTAGTTCGATTTTAACTATAAACTATTTTTAAAACAAATATTAACAAAAAATAACAAAATGTTTTATTTGTAACTTTTTAGTCGCTTTTTAAATTTTACTTTTATTGCGATTATGTATATCAAATTCCCAAATTAAACGAAAAAAAGTTAGTCCATTAAAAATTACTTTGCTATTTTTGTGGCACTTTTTTAAATAAGATAAACGCATAATAATTATGAACATACACGAATATCAGGGTAAAGAAATCCTAGCTAGTTATGGAGTACGCGTACAACGTGGAATTGTAGCTAACAATCCGGTTGAAGCTGTAGCGGCTGCAAAACAATTGACTACTGAAACAGGTACAAGTTGGTACGTAGTTAAAGCTCAAGTTCACGCTGGAGGTAGAGGTAAAGGTGGAGGGGTTAAGTTAGCTAAAAACTTAGATCAAGTAACTGAAATTTCTGAGCAAATCATCGGAATGCAGTTAATTACACCACAAACACCACCTGAAGGGAAAAAAGTTCACAAAGTATTAATTGCTGAAGATGTTTATTATCCGGGTGAAACTGAAACTTCTGAATTTTATGTTTCTGTTTTATTAAACAGAGCTACTGGTCGTAATATGATTATGTATTCTACAGAAGGTGGAATGGATATTGAAGAAGTTGCTGAGCATACTCCACATTTAATTTTTACTGAAGAAATTGATCCTGCATACGGATTACAAGCTTTTCAAGCTAGAAAAATTGCATTTAACTTAGGATTATCTGGTGAGGCTTTCAAAGAAATGGTGAAATTTATCGATGCTTTATATAAAGCGTATATCGGTTCAGATTCATCAATGTTTGAAATTAACCCAGTATTAAAAACATCTGATAATAAAATTTTAGCAGTTGACGCTAAAGTTAATATCGACGATAACGCTTTATTCAGACAGCAAAAGTATGCTGAAATGAGAGACGTTAGAGAAGAAAACCCAATCGAAGTTGAAGCTAAAGAAGTAGGATTAAACTACGTAGATTTAGATGGAACTGTTGGTTGTATGGTAAACGGAGCTGGATTAGCAATGGCTACTATGGATTTAATTAAATATGCAGGTTTTGAACCAGCTAATTTCTTAGACGTAGGTGGAACTGCTGATGCAAAACGTGTTGAAACAGCTTTCCGTATTATCTTAAAAGATCCAAATGTAAAAGCTATTTTAATTAACATTTTTGGAGGAATCGTTCGTTGTGATCGTGTTGCTCAAGGTGTTGTAGATGCATACAAAAACATGGGCGACGCTATTAAAGTGCCAATCATTGTTCGTTTACAAGGAACTAATGCAGTAATCGCTAAAGAATTAATTGATAATTCAGGAATGCCAATTTTATCTGCTGTTCAATTCCAAGAAGCAGCTGATCAAGTAAAAGCGGCTTTATCTTAATTAGAATTTAAAATTCAATCATAAAGAAACTCTCAGATTTATCTGGGAGTTTTTTGTTTTTTAGCCGTTTAAATATTTTTAAAACTACAAAGGATTTCTTACATTAGCCATTCAATATATAAAGGATGATTTCAGAAGCGCAATTTCAAAATGAATTAGAATTAATTATTAGCAATGCTATTCGTGAAGATGTTGGAGATGGCGACCATAGTTCGTTGGCTTGTATTCCAGCTTTAGCACAAGGAAAAGCAAAGTTGTTAGTAAAAGACGAAGGAATTATTGCTGGAGTAGCATTTGCTAAAATGATTTTCTATTACGTGGATAAAGATTTGCAAGTGGAAACTTTTATCAATGATGGTGAAAGAGTAAAATATGGTGATGTTGTTTTTCATGTTTCTGGAAGTTCGCAATCTATTTTAAAAGCTGAACGTTTGGTTTTGAATTCAATGCAACGAATGAGTGCTATTGCCACCAAAACTAAAATGTTTGTTGATTTATTGGAAGGAACGCAAACCAAAATTTTAGATACCCGTAAAACCACACCGGGAATTCGTGCCATTGAAAAATGGGCAGTAAAAATTGGTGGAGGCGAAAATCATCGTTTTGCTTTGTACGATATGATTATGTTAAAAGATAATCACAACGATTTTGCTGGAGGAATTCCACAAGCGATTGCAAAAACCAAACAATATTTATTAGATAATAATAAAGATTTAAAAATCATTGTTGAAGCTAGAAATTTAGATGAAGTGCAACAAATTTTAGATGCTGGTGGCGTTTTTCGTATTCTTTTAGATAATTTTGATTACGAAACGACAAAGAAAGCGGTAGATATGATTGGCAATCAATCTTTAACGGAATCTTCAGGAAACATTAATGAAAAAACCATTCGCAATTATGCAGAATGTGGGGTGAATTATATTTCTTCTGGTGCATTAACGCATTCAGTTTATAATATGGATTTAAGTTTAAAAGCGATTTAAATTATGTCGGAAGAAATAGAAATTAAACTAAATAAAATTCCTGTTATAAAGCAGTTGGTTTTACTTGCAAAAGCCATAAAGTTGAAATCTTTAGAAGGGTTATCGCTTTACGATATTTTAGAAATGTATGTTTTAGGAATTTTCAGAGGTGCTTTTTCATACAGAGCAAGTGCTATTGCGTTTAGTTTTTTTATGGCATTATTTCCTTTTGCTTTATTTATTCTGAATTTAATTCCATTTATTCCGTTAGAAAATTTTCAAGCCGATTTTTTAAAATTTGTTGAAAACGGAGTTCCGCCAAATACTTATGAGGCGATAGAAATGATTTTAAAAGATATTATGGGTACTAGTCACCAAGGTTTGCTTTCTTCTGGTTTTATATTATCTATTTTGTTAATGACAAATGGAATCAATGCCATTTTAGGTGGATTTGAGATGTCGGCTCACATTACCATAACTCGTGGGTTTTTTAAACAGTATTTTATTTCTTTAGCTATATCATTAGTTTTATCTTTAATTTTAATTATTACAGTTGCTGCAATTGTAATAACCGAGGTTATGATCCAAAAAATTAATGTTCATGGTTATGTTGCAGATGTTTCTGTAATAGAATGGAGTCGTTATGGTTTTATTATTCTAATGATACTAATTACAACATCTATACTATATAAATTTGGAGCTAAAGAAACTTCAAAAATCTCATTTATCAGTTATGGAGCTGTTTTAACTACAATTTTAATTATACTTTCATCTTATATTTTTGGGGTATATGTAGAAAAATTTGCTCGATATAATGAACTATATGGTTCAATTGGTACGCTTCTTGTACTTATGTTTTATATTTGGATCAACTGCATGGTTCTGCTTTTAGGGTTTGAATTAAATGCTACAATTTCAAAATTGAAAAGAAAAAATTTATATATTTAACAAAAATTAATTCAAATTATTATGAAAAAACAAATTATTACATTTTTAGTGCTTATTGCTACTACTTTGACTGTTAATGCACAACAAACCGTTTCAGGAGTAAAAGTTGACGCTAAATTAGCTTTAGACGGGCAAAATTTAGTTTTAAATGGTGCTGGAACTAGAGAAAAAATGTGGATCGATTTATATGTTGGTTCATTGTATCTTCCAAAAAAGAGTTCGAGTGCAAAAGATATTATGGATAGTAAAGATGCTGCTGCCATAAAATTAAATATCATTTCAGGAATGATTACTTCTGATAAAATGATTTCAGCAATTAATGAAGGGTTTGAAAATTCTACTAATAAAAATACAGCTGCTTTAAAAGCTAAAATTGACAAATTTAAAGGATTCTTTAAAGATGAAATTAAAAAAGGAGATGTGTTTATTATTATGAATGTACCAAGCGAAGGCGTTGTTGTATATAAAAACGGAGTTAAAAAAGGTACTATTGACGGACATGATTTTAAAAAGGCTTTATTTGGAATTTGGTTATGTGATAAACCAGCAGATAAAGATTTAAAAGATGGAATGTTAGGAAAATAAATCCAAGCACATAATATAAATGAAAGCGTTCTCAATTGAGAGCGCTTTTTTTGTAATAGTTTCTATTTTCTTTTCTCTTTTTTCAAACTATATTTGCTTTATGTTGTATTTCATAGAAGTTGTATTGCCGTTGGCGGTTTCTAAAACCTTTACTTATCAGGTTTCAGAAGCTGAGTTTAACTACATTCAAGTGGGAATGAGAGTTGCTGTGCCTTTTGGTAAAACAAAAATGTATACGGCATTAGTATTAGATAAAAATAATATTCCTCCACAATTATATCAAGCAAAAGAAATACACCAAATTTTAGATGAAAAACCTGTTGTAAATTCATTTCAAATAACACATTGGAAATGGATAGCATCTTACTATATGTGCTCTTTAGGTGAAGTGTATAGAAGTGCATTGCCTTCTGGATATATTTTAGAAAGCGAAACAATTATTTCTGCAAAAGAAAATCATGAAGTTTCATCGGAGGGTTTAAAAGATGATGAATATTTAATTTTAGAAGCTTTAAAAAGTCAATCTTCAATTACGATTCAAGATGTAATTAAGATTTTAGGAAAGAAAACTGTTTTTCCTATTATAAATAAGCTTTTGGCAAAAGGAGCATTGGTTTTACAGGAAGAAATCTCAGAACAATATAAGCCTAAATTGGTTCGCTACTTAAAATTACATGACGAGTTTTTGCAACAAGATAAATTAATGGCATTGTTAGATGTTTTATCAAAAGCTAAAAAACAACGCGAATTAGTTTTGCATTATTTTCAATTACAAGCCCAAGATAAAAATCCAATTTCAGTAAAAAAACTACTTGCAACTTCTGGTAGTTCTTCTTCTATAATAAAGTCATTAGTAGATAAAGCTATTTTTGAAGAATATCATATTGCGCAAGATAGAGTTGTGTTTGATAAAAAAGACAATGCTGCTTTTGAACTAAGCGAAGCCCAACAAAAAGCTTTTCAAAGTATTCAAGAAAATTTACAATCGTTTGATGTTACACTTTTACAAGGAGTTACGGCATCGGGCAAAACGGAAATATATATTAAGCTTTTAGAAAAATACATGCAACAAGAAAAGCAAGTATTACTCTTATTGCCAGAAATTGCATTAACTACTCAATTGGTTCAACGATTAACTGCCTATTTTGGTAATGAAGTAGCTGTTTTTCATTCCAAATATTCTAATAATGAACGAATAGAAGTTTGGAATCAGGTTTTAGAAAATTCACCAAAAGCAAAAGTAGTTATTGGTGTTCGAAGTGCTTTGTTTCTTCCGTTTTCAAATTTAGGATGTATTATTGTTGATGAAGAGCATGAGCAAACTTATAAACAACACGATCCAGCGCCAAGATATCATGCAAGAGATGCGGCAATTGTATTAGCAAAGCAACACGGAGCAAAAGTGGTTTTAGGGAGTGCTACGCCAAGTTTAGAAACGTATCATAATGTGCAGTCTAAAAAGTATAGTTTAACCGAATTAAAAGTGCGCTACGGAAATGTAGTTTTACCTGAAATTTTGTTAATTGATATAAAAGATAAATATTTCAGAAAAAAAATGACCGGTCATTTTTCAGATGAACTATTAGAAACCATTTCAGAAACCATTTCTAACGGAGAGCAAGTAATATTGTTTCAAAATAGAAGAGGATTTTCGCCTTATGTAGAATGTATGACGTGTGGACATGTGCCGCATTGTCCAAGTTGCGATGTAAGTTTAACCTATTATAAGTTTAAAAACCAATTACGTTGTCATTATTGCGGTTATTCTATTTCAAATCCTACACATTGTCACAGTTGTCAGTCAGTAGATTTAACTACGAAAGGATTTGGAACAGAACAGATAGAAATGGAATTGAAAACCCTTTTTCCAGAGAAAAATATTGGAAGAATGGATCAAGATACAACACGCGGAAAGTTTGGTTTTGAAAAAATAATTGATTCCTTTAAAAATAGAGAAATTGATATTTTAGTAGGAACTCAAATGTTAGCAAAAGGATTGGATTTTGATAATGTTACTTTAGTGGGGATTCTTAATGCAGATAATTTATTAAACCAGCCTAATTTTAGAGCTTATGAAAGAGCGTTTCAGATGATGACACAGGTTTCGGGCAGGGCAGGGCGTTCAGAAAAAAAAGGAAAAGTATTAATTCAGACTTATAATCCGTATCATAATACTATTCAGCAGGTTTTGGGTAATGATTATGCGGCAATGTATAAAGAACAAATTTACGAACGTCAAAATTTTAAATACCCACCATTTTATCGCTTGATTAAATTAACACTAAAACACCGTGATTTTGATAAATTAAAAGAAGGTTCGCTTTGGTTTTATAACGTATTAGTGCAAAGTTTGCCAATTCCTGTATTAGGGCCAGAAGAACCAGCAATTAATAGAATTCGTAATGAATATATTAGAACCATTATGGTTAAAATTCCTGTAAACTCAAATTTAGGACAAACCAAATCGATTATAAATAAAATGCGCAATAGTTTTGAAGCTATTGCGCAGTATCGTTCTATTAAAATTACGATAAATGTAGATGTGTATTAAATTAAGCGTTTTCTATTGCTTTAGTAATTTCTTCCTTTTTGTTTCTGCTTAATGGAATTTTAGTGGTTCCAATTTCAGCAAACTTACTATTGAATTTTTCCACACGATCTAAATTAATAATGTATGATTTATGAACTCGAATAAATTTGCCTTCAGGTAATTCTTTTTCAAATCCTTTCATTGTAGAGAGTACTAAATGACTTTCTTCATCTGTTACAATTTTAATGTAATCGCCATAAGCTTCAACCCATTTAATTTTTGAAACAAATATTTTTAGTTTTTTTAAATTGCTTTTAATAACAATACTATCTCCATTTTCTTCATGGTTTTCATAACGAAGAGAGTGCAATTCAGTGGCTTTTTTTACGGCTTTAATAAAACGTTCTTTTGAAATAGGTTTTTGAAGAAAATCAGTTGCTTCATAGTCAAATGCCTTTACAGCATAGTCGGCTTTTGAAGTGATAAATATAATTTGAGGTTTTGTTTTTAGTCCGTCTAAAAGGTCAAACCCATTAATTAAGGGCATTTCTATGTCTAAGAATATTAAGTCTATTGAATTGTTGTTAATGCAATTCTTTGCTTCAAGAGCATTCGCAAAATCTCCTACTAAATTTAAAAATGTTGATTCGTTTACTAATTTGGTAATGGTAATTCTTTGAATGGAACTATCATCTACAACAATACAATTCAACTTCATGGGCTTATATTTTTTAAAGTATCGATAAAAATAATAAAATAATTTACATTTAACAAGTTTTAAGTAAAAAAATAACTCTGTTAAGGGTTTGTTTATTCAAATAAAAGTACTATTTTTGCACCCAATTTTATAACAATAAATATAAAGATTATGAATCATTATGAAACTGTTTTCATCTTGAATCCCGTTTTATCTGAACAACAGGTAAAGGAAACAGTAAGCAAGTTTGAAGATTTTCTTACTTCTAAAGGGTCTGAGATGGTATCGAAAGAAGATTGGGGCTTAAAAAAATTAGCTTACGAAATTCAACACAAGAAAAGTGGATTTTATCACTTATTCGAATTCAAAGCGCCAGCTGAAATTATTATTGCATTTGAAACTGAATTTCGTCGTGACGAGCGTGTTATGCGTTTCTTAACTGTGTCTTTAGACAAACATGCAATTTCTTGGGCAGAAAGAAGAAGAGTTAAACTAAAAGCTAAATCAAACTAATCATGTCTACATTAGAGCAATCTGCAAAAGGTAAAAAAGACGGAGATATCAGATATCTTACGCCTTTAAACATAGATACAAACAAAACTAAAAAATATTGTCGTTTCAAAAAATCAGGTATTAAATATATCGATTATAAAGACGCAGATTTTTTATTGAAATTTGTTAACGAGCAAGGTAAAATTTTACCAAGACGTTTAACAGGTACTTCATTAAAATACCAAAGAAAAGTTTCTGTAGCTGTTAAAAGAGCTCGTCACTTAGCTTTAATGCCATACGTGGCCGATTTATTAAAATAATATTTAACAAATAGTTGTTGCTTCGCCATTGGCGGGCTAACTTCTAATTAAAAGGACAACAACATGGAACTTATCTTAAAACAAGACGTTCAAAATTTAGGATTTAAAGATGATGTAGTAACTGTAAAAAACGGATACGGACGTAACTTCTTAATTCCTCAAGGTGCTGCTATTTTAGCAACTCCTTCTGCTAAAAAAGTTTTAGCTGAAAACTTAAAGCAAAAAGCGCACAAAGAAGCTAAAGTTGTTGCAGACGCTAAATCTTTAGCTGAAGCATTAAAAGCTTTAGAAATTAAAATTACTGCTAAAGCAGGTGGTGATAAATTGTTTGGTTCTGTTACTAATGCTAACATTGTGGAAGCTTTAGAAGCTAACGGTCATTCAATTGATAGAAAATTCATTACTAGTGGTGTAGTAAAACGTGTAGGTAAATATACTGCAAACGTAAGATTACACAGAGATGTTATCGTTGAATTAGCTTACGAAATCGTAGGTGAAAAAGCATAATTTTTCTTAAAATATAAATTAGCTCCGATTTTATCGGGGCTTTTTTTTTATCTTTACTTTATAAAATTACTACATGAAGTACGCAAGATTAACTAAAGAGCAATTAGAAGAGTTACATCCAGAATTTATTACTTTTTTAGCGACACAATCGATAGATAAGAAGGAATGGGATGAAATTAAACAAAATAAACCACAAGTTGCCGAGCAAGAAATCGATATTTTTTCCGATATGATTTGGGAAAAAGCATTAACAAATGTGACGCATATTGATCATTTTTCTAAAAATTACATTTTCCTTTTTAAATGTATGCAAAATGCGGTTTTTTCTTTCGTAATTAAAACCAATAATCCAAAAATCGATTTTGTTTCTGCTGATGGAATTCATTGGTTATCTGATAATTTATTTTCCGACGAAGTAGAAATTACAAGAGGTAAGAAAGACTTATCAGAAAACAGAAATGAATCGTTGTTTGAAATTATCAAACAAGGTGGAATCATAAGTAAAGGAGAATTGTTTACTAAGTTAGATAGCTTAATCAATCAATAATATGAGCGTTTTAGATACTATTAAAAATTTAAGAGAAGAATTAAACCAGCATAATTACAACTATTATGTGTTAGATAATCCTACGATTTCTGACTTTGAATTTGATCAAAAACTAAAACAGCTTCAAGATTTAGAAATACAAAATCCTGATTTTTTTGATGAAAATTCGCCAACTCAAAGAGTAGGAGGAATGGTGACCAAAAATTTCGAGACTATTAAACATGAATACCGCATGTATTCGTTGGATAATTCCTATTCAATTGAAGATTTACAAGATTGGGAAACCCGAATTCAAAAGGTTTTAGGTGATGTTCCGTTAGAATATACTTGTGAATTAAAATATGATGGAGCATCTATTAGTATTTCGTATGAAAATGGTCGATTAGTAAGAGCAGTAACCCGTGGCGATGGAGTTCAGGGTGATGATGTTACTAATAATATAAAAACAATAAAAGCGGTTCCAATTCATTTAAAAGGCGATTTTCCTGAAAAATTTGATATTCGTGGAGAAATTATTCTTCCGTTTGCCGGATTTGAAAAAATGAACCAAGAATTAATTGAAATTGGCGAAACTCCTTATTCCAATCCAAGAAATACGGCATCTGGAAGTTTAAAATTACAAGACAGTGCAGAAGTCGCAAAGCGCCCGTTAGATTGTTTATTGTATTTTGTCATAGGTAATAATTTACCCTTTAAAACGCAATTTGAAGGCTTGCAAAAAGCAAGAGAATGGGGATTTAAAGTGCCAACCCAATCTAAATTAGCAAAAAATCTTAATGAAGTTTTTGAATACATCAATTATTGGGACAAACACCGTCACGATTTACCTTATGAAACGGATGGAGTTGTAATAAAAGTCAATAATATACAACATCAAGAAGAATTAGGATATACGGCAAAATCTCCACGTTGGGCAATGGCGTATAAGTTTAAAGCCGAACAAGTGACTACGAAATTAAACTCGATTTCGTATCAAGTTGGGCGAACAGGAGCTATTACTCCAGTGGCGAATTTAGAGCCAGTGCAATTGGCGGGAACGATTGTAAAACGTGCTTCATTGCACAACGCCGACCAAATTGAAAAATTGGATATTAGAATTGGCGATGACGTTTTTGTTGAAAAAGGAGGCGAAATTATTCCGAAGATTATTGCTGTTGCTAAAAGAGGAAATCAAGCAGAACCTACAAAATACATCACGCATTGTCCTGAGTGCCAAACGGAATTAGTTAGAAGCGAGGGCGAAGCGAATCATTTTTGTCCGAATTTCTATGGCTGTCCGCCTCAGATTATTGGAAGAATTCAGCATTTTATCACTCGAAAAGCCATGGATATTGATGGTTTGGGAGGAGAAACGGTTGCTTTGTTGTTCAACGCAGGTTTGGTTACGAATTATGCCGATTTGTATGAACTAAAAAAAGAGCAAATCATTCCGTTAGAACGCATGGCAGAAAAATCTGCAGATAACTTAATTAACGGAATCGAGAAATCAAAAACGATTCCATTTGAACGTGTTTTGTATGCGTTAGGAATTCGTTATGTAGGAGAAACAGTTGCAAAAAAATTAGCCAAACATTATAAATCGATAGATGCAATTGCAAATGCGAGTATTATGGATTTGATATTAGTAGATGAAATTGGTGATAAAATTGCTCAAAGTGTAATGCAATTCTTTGATAATCAAGAAAATATTCGTATCATTGATAAGCTTAAGAGTTTTGGAGTTCAGTTAGAATCAGATGTAGAAGATGTTTTGGTTTCAGAAAAACTAAAAGGAAAGACATTCGTAGTATCAGGTGTTTTTGAAATTTATTCACGAGATGAACTCAAAAAATCCATTGAAGATAATGGTGGAAAAGTAGGAAGTTCCATCTCATCAAAAACAGATTTTGTTATTGCAGGAGATAATATGGGACCTTCAAAACTAGAAAAAGCGAATCAGTTAAAAATTGCTATAATTTCTGAAATCGATTTTAAACAAATGATAGATGGTTAAAGTTAATTCGGCCTTATTTCTTTATTTTGCAGCTATTCTTCTTTATGTTGTAGCTGTATTAATTGGAAGTGATAATTTAGAACTTTTTAGTAAACCAATTATCATTCCTTCAATCTATTATTTTTATTATACTAGTGTAAAAGGTAAAATTAGTTATTTGTTTACTTTTTCAGTTTTATCTTATTTTATAGGTGAGATTTTGTTTTTACTTAACCAAGATGATTTTTTAGTTTCAAGTTTAGTCTTTTTTGGAATCCCTTATATAATCATTACATTTTTTTTAGCACAAGATTTTTTATTTTATCTAAAAATAAAAAAATACGATGTAAATAATATTTCTTTTTATATTATACTAATGCTTTTATTTTACTTGCTGTATAATGTTTTGTCTTTTATAAATGAAACATCTCAAATAGAGTTTAGTATTTATATTATATATGGAATTCTATTACTTGTTATGGGATTACTTAGCTTTCTAATACAGTTTAATTTTAATAATAAAGCGATATCATTTATGGTTTTAATGATTGTATTTTTTATTATTTCTGATTTATTTTATATTTTTTCAAAAAGTACAAAAGATGTCATGGCTCTAAAACTAATTAATGTGGTTTCTCAACAATTATCGTATTATTTATATGTTGGATATTTTGTTTACAGAACGAAATTATATCCGCATTTAAGAAGTTAAAATAGAATAGCGAAATACATCTTAAACGATAATATTCTTTGTATGATTGTGATGGTTTTTATCGTTTGATAAATAAAAATCGATTCTACCTAAGTTAACTCCAAAGCATCCTACTTGATTAATTAAAACTTCTTTTCCTTCACTGTTTTTTTCAATAACAGGTTTGTCTAAGAAAGTATGGGTATGACCTCCAATTATCAAATCAATATTTTTTGTTTTATTGGCTAGCATAATATCGCTTGGTTTTTCTGGATCGTTTTTGTATTTAAAACCTAGGTGAGATAAACAAATCACTAAATCACATTTTTTTTCTTCCTTTAGGATTTTTGTCATGTCTTGAGCAACTTCAATAGGGTTGTTGTAAACTGTTTCTTTATAAAGTTTTTTATCTACAAGTCCATCTAATTGAACTCCTAATCCAAAGATGCCTATTTTAATTCCATCTTTTATAATGATTTTATAAGGCTTTACAATATCATGTAAAATGGTATTTTTAAAATCATAATTTGCAGATACAAAATCAAATTTGGCATGAGGTAATTGAGCATAAAAACCATCAATACCATTGTCAAAATCATGGTTTCCCATAGTAGCCAAATCGTATTGCATCATACTCATTAGTTTAAATTCTAATTCACCACCATAATAATTAAAATAAGGTGTTCCTTGAAATATATCGCCCGCATCTAACAATAGAACATTTTTTTCTTCTTTTCTAATGTTTTCAATGATTGCAGCTCTTCTTGCAGCACCACCCATATTTGGATTTTTTGGATGATCTACAGGAAATGGATCAATGTGACTATGAACATCGTTAGTGTGTAGAATTGTAATTTTTTTAGTGTCAGGGCTAGAAAAACTACTTAAACTCATTCCGGTTAAACCAAGTAAAGCAGAACTAGCAGCTGTTTTTTGGATAAAATCTCTTCTTTTCATTGTTATAAGTGTTATTCTAAAATTATTTTTTCAGTTGTAATATTTGGAATTGTATCTACTTTTTTAAAATAGTCAATTAACATATTTCTAAGTTTGTATTCCATGTCAAACTTAATGGTACTGTTTTTAAAAAAAGTCATATTATCACCACCATTTGCTAAATAATCGGATGTAGCTACATAATATAGTTGAGATTCAATTACAGGTTGGTTGTTAATTTCTATTTTATTTATAGTTGAATTTGTTGAATCAATATAGATTTTCATACCATACAAAGGATGTGGTTTCTTTTCCTTGATAATATATTCTGCTAACGTTTTTATTTCCTTTCCTGTTAGTCCTACAATTATTAAACTGTTTTCAAAAGGCATTACTTCAAATGCGGTTCTTGTAGTGACGTTGCCTTTAGCAATTACAGATCGTATTCCACCATGATTAAGTAAACAAATGTCAATATTTTTGTTTTCTCTTTTAAGAAAAATAGGATTTCCTAGTTCAAATGTAATTTCAGCTAATAAATTTCCAATGTTTGTTTGCCAAGCGCCTTTACTTTTGTCTTGTGTTTCAGGACAATAAGCTAAAACGCTATTTAAATCATTATTGATGTTTTCGCCATAAGGTTTTACATAACTAGCAATTGCTTCATTCTCTCCATTTTTATCAGTAATTCCTATTTTTTTTCCTTCAACTGTAATGGTTTGATAAGAAGATGCTGATTTGCAGGATATAATAAAGTTAAATGTTAATAATATAACAAAAAAATGAAAAGATATTGTATTCTTTTTTACATTTACAAGCATAACAAAAGTTTAAAATTTTAAATTTGTAGATTAGGTAAAAATACTATGTTTTATAATATAATAAAGAACTTTTTTCTTAAAAAAAATGTTACTAAACGATTAACTAGTGAAAATTCTTTTGCATCAAATGAAAAAGTAATAACAGTTGGAATTTTAGTTGATGAATCCTATTTTTCAGAAACGAACCAATTAATTGAACGAATAGTTTCTCAAGGAATAGATGCAAATAATATTTCTGTTTTAGTTTATAAAGATAAAATCAAGAAAAAAGAAGAAATAAATGAACCTTTTTTAACGATAAAAAATATTTCGCTTTCTGGTGAAATAACGAAACCAGAAGTAAAGGATTTTATTGAAACGCCATTTGATTTATTACTAAATTATTATGATGTTTCTAAAAGTTCACTTTTATTATTATCAGTAAAATCTAAGGCAAAGTTTAAAGTTGGGTTTGATACAGTTGATAAAAGAGTGAATCATTTTATAATAAAATCACTTGTCGAAAATTTTAACGAATTCGTTTTGGAACTCTTTAAGTATTTAAAAATTTTAAATAAAATATAAAATGCAATCATTTATAGGAACTGGTGTTGCTTTAGTTACTCCGTTTAAAAAAGATTTTTCGGTTGATGTTGAGGCGTTAATTAGAATTGTAAATCATGTTATTGAAGGTGGAGTAGAATATTTAGTGGTTCTAGGAACTACGGCAGAATCTGCTACTTTATCACAAGAAGAAAAAGAATTGGTAATCAATACTATAGTTAATGCAAATGCAGGAAAATTGCCTTTAGTATTAGGAGTTGGTGGAAACAATACTATGAAAGTTGTAGATGAATTAAAAACAAGAGATTTTTCTAATTTTTCTGCTATCTTGTCTGTTTCTCCTTATTATAATAAACCAACGCAAGAAGGAATTTACCAACATTTTAAAGCAGTTGCAGAAGCTTCTCCAATTCCGGTTATTTTATATAATGTACCAGGGAGAACGGCAAGTAATATGTTGCCTTCAACTGTAAATCGTATTGCAAATGATTTCAAAAATGTTATTGGAATTAAAGAAGCAGCAGGAGATATTGTGCAAGCAATGAAGTTAATACAAAATAAGCCAGAAGGATTTTTAGTAATTTCTGGAGATGATATGATTACTTTACCAATGGTTTTAGCTGGTGGAGCAGGAGTAATCTCTGTAATTGGAGAAGGTTTTCCAAAAGAATTCTCTGAAATGGTGCGTTTAGGCTTGCAAAGAAAAGTAGACGAAGCCTATAAATTACATTACTTGTTGGCAGATAGTATAGATATGATTTTTGAACAAGGAAATCCTGGCGGAATTAAAGAAGTGTTTAAAGCACTAGGTTTGTCTGAAAATACAGTAAGATTACCGCTCGTTAATGTTAATGAAGATTTAGCAACAAGATTGCATAATTTCACACATAAATTAAGTTAAAAAAAGATTTTTGTAGTAAACAAATAATGTCTAAATTTGCAGTTGCTTTTTTAGACTTCAAAAAAGTTGAATTTTAAGAAAGATTAAATTTAAATAAATGAATAAAGTAATTAGTTTCCTTTTTATTGCGTTTTTTTTGATTTCTTGTAGTGAGTATCAAAAGGCTTTAAAATCAGATGATGTTGCAGTGAAAAATGAAGCAGCAAACAAAATGTATGAATCAGGAAAGTATTTAAAAGCTATTAGATTGTATGAGCAAATTGCTCCGGCTTATAAAGGAAAACCTAGTGCTGAGCGTATGTTTTACTTTTATTCTATGGCTTTATATAAATCAAACCAATATTATTTAGCTGGTTATCAATTAGAAAATTTTGTTGCTACTTATCCAAAAAGTGAGAAAAGAGAAGAATCCGCTTTTTATGCAGCAGAGTGTTTTTATAAATTATCTCCAAAATATAGTTTAGATCAAACAGATACAAGCAAGGCATTAGATAAAATGCAACATTTTATAGATGTTTATCCAGATTCTCAATTTTTACCTCAAGCCAATGTTTATGTAAAAGAGTTGAGAGAGAAGTTAGAGAAAAAAGCATTTGAAATTGCAAAACAATATAATACAATTTCAGATTATAAAGGAGCTTTAAAAGCTTTGGAAAATTTCTTAGCTGATTATCCTGGAACACCTTTTAAAGAACAAGCTTTGTATTACAGATTAGATTCTGCTTACAATTTAGCAATTAATAGTATTGAATTAAAAAAACAAGAACGTTTAAGTTATGCTAAATCAACTTATGCTAACTTGGTAAAGTTTAATGAACAATCAGAATACAAAGAAAAAGCCGATAAAATGTTGGCTGAAGTGGAAAAAGAATTAGAAAAATATACTAAATAAAAGTAAATCATGGATTTAAAGAAAACAAATGCTCCTGTAAATACTATTACTTATAACAAAAGTAAATTAGAAGAGCCTACTGGAAACATTTATGAAGCGATTACTATCATGTCAAAACGTGCTAATCAAATCAATACTGAAATTAAAAAAGAGTTGATTGAAAAATTAGAAGAGTTTGCAACATATAATGATAGTTTAGAAGAAGTTTTTGAAAACAAAGAACAAATTGAAGTTTCAAAATTCTATGAAAAATTACCTAAACCACATGCTTTAGCAGTACAAGAGTGGGAAGAAGGTAAAATTTATTACAGAGACTCTAAATAAATCAACATGTCTGTTTTAAGCGGTAAAAAAATCTTACTAGGAATATCTGGTGGTATAGCTGCATATAAAACAGCCAATTTGGTTAGATTATTTATAAAAGCAGGTGCACAAGTACAAGTTGTAATGTCGCCTGCTTCTTTGCATTTTGTTACCCCACTAACCTTAGCTACACTTTCTAAAAACCCCGTTTATTCTACTTTTTATAACGAAGAAGAAGCAACAGGGGAGTGGAATAATCATGTAGAACTGGGATTATGGGCCGATTTAATGGTAATTGCTCCTGCAACTGCTAATACACTTTCTAAAATGGCAAATGGAAATTGCGATAACTTACTTATTGCAACCTATCTTTCTGCTAAATGTCCGGTTTATTTTGCTCCTGCAATGGATTTGGATATGTACAAACATCCATCCACTTTAGATAGTTTTCATAAGTTAAAATCTTTCGGTAATATTATAATTCCTGCTGAAAATGGGGAATTAGCCAGTGGTCTATCTGGTGAGGGTAGAATGGCAGAACCTGAGAATATTCTAACATTTTTAGAAAATGACCTTTTAGAAAAATTACCTTTAAAAGGGAAAAAAATACTGGTTACTGCTGGGCCAACTTATGAAGCTATTGATCCTGTTCGTTTTATTGGGAATCATTCTTCTGGTAAAATGGGATTTGATATTGCTAATGAGGCAGCTAATAAAGGGGCCGAAGTAATATTAGTTTCTGGACCTACACATTTAAAAACGATAAATTCTTCTATTAATTTAATTCGTGTAACATCGGCTCAAGATATGTTTGATGTTTGTAACGAGTATTTTAATTCTGTTGATGTGGCTATTGCAGCTGCTGCTGTTGCGGATTATCGACCAAAAAATGTGGCCAATCAGAAAATAAAAAAGAGCGATGTTACGTTTTCAATTGAGTTGGAAAAAACAAAAGATATTTTAGCTTCCCTTGGTGAACAAAAGAAAAATCAGTTTTTGATTGGTTTTGCACTAGAAACTGAAAATGAAATTGAACATGCAAAGCAAAAAATCCAGAAAAAAAACTTAGATTTGATAGTTTTAAATTCTTTAAATGATAAAGGAGCTGGTTTTGGATTTCCTACGAACAAAGTTACTTTTATTTCTAAAGACTTTGTTGTAGAACCTAAAGAATTAAAATCAAAAGAAGAAGTGGCTCAAGATATTATAAATAAAATAATTCAATTTTATGATGCGTAAAATATTAGTAGTAGTGGTTTTCTTGTTTGCAATAGTTAATGTGTTTTCACAAGAACTAAATGCAACAGTTTCTGTAAATTATCAACAAGTAGCAAATGGAAATCCACAATTATTTAAAAATCTTGAAACTCAGGTTAAAGAATTTTTAAATACCACTAAATGGACTACGAAAGAATATACGGATGTTGAAAAGGTTGATTGCAATTTTTTTATAAACGTAAATACTTATGGCTCCAATAATTTTGAAGCTACATTACAAGTGCAATCTTCTAGACCTGTTTACAATTCAAGTTTATCATCTCCAATATTAAATATAAATGATAAAAATTTTACATTTAGATTTATAGAGTTTGAAAATTTAATTTACGATCAAAACTCATTTAATTCTAACTTAGTTTCTGTTTTAGCCTTTTATTCTAACTTGATAATTGGATTAGATCAAGATTCTTTTTCAGAATTAGGAGGAACGGAATATCTTCAAATCGCATCAAACATAGTTAATGTAGCGCAAACAAGTGGATATAAAGGATGGAGCCAATCTGAAGGAAACAATAATAATAGAAATTTTTTAATTTCAGATATGTTGTCAAATACATTTACGCCTTTTAGACGAGCTCTTTATCAATATCACAGACTAGGATTAGATATAATGGAGCAAGATATTAAAAAAGGTAAAGAAGGTGTAATTAAAGGAATTAATGCTTTGGCAGAAGTTCAAAAAGTTAGACCTAATGCTTTATTGACTAGAACATTTTTTGATGCAAAAACAGACGAAATTGTATCTATTTTTAGTGGAGGACCAAATGTTGATGTAGCGCCTTTACTTGTAACTTTAAATAGAATATCTCCGTTGAATTCTCAAAAATGGAGTCAAATTAAATAATAATTTATTAGAATCTATTATTTATGTTACTTTCTCTTTCTATAAAAAATTATGCTTTAATAGAATCTCTGGAAACCGATTTTTCTAACCAATTTTCCGTTATTACTGGTGAAACTGGTGCCGGAAAATCGATATTACTCGGTGCTTTAGGTTTGGTTTTAGGTAATAGAGCCGATTTAACTTCTTTGAAAGATAAAGAGCAAAAATGTATTATTGAAGCTCAATTTTCAATCTCAAATTACAATCTTCAGTCTTTTTTTGATGAAAACGACATGGATTATGAAGATAAAACAATCATAAGAAGAGAAATATTACCTACCGGAAAATCGCGTGCTTTTGTTAATGATAGTCCTGTAAATTTGCAAGAATTACAAGAATTAGGAGCTATGTTGTTAGATATTCATTCGCAACATCAAACACGAGAATTAACAGAAGAAAATTACCAAATTGATATTTTAGATGCTGTTGCCAATAACGGAAGTATAGTTATTTCTTATAAAAATGCTTTATCTGATTTTAAAGCTACACAAAAAGAACTAAAACAATTAGTTGCTGAAAAAGAAGCTCTAGTTAAGGAATATGAATACAATTCGTATTTGTTAAACGAACTTTTAGCAGCCAATTTAGCAAATGGCGAACAAGAAGATTTAGAACAAGAATTAGAACAATTGAGCAATGTTGAATTTATAAAAGAAAATCTTGAAAGAATTTCAGCTATTGCAAACGAAGAGCAAGTTGGGGCTTTAATGAATTTGAAAGAAATTAAAATTTCACTTCAAAAAATTGCTACTTTTTCTAATCTATATTCACAATTACAAGAACGCTTAACGAGTAGTTTGCTTGAAATAGAAGATATTATTTCGGAGTGCGAACAAAGTAATGAAAAGATTTTAGCTGATCCAGAACGATTAGAATTAGTTACCACCAAATTACAGTCTATTTATAATTTACAGAAGAAACACCAAGTACAAACTGTATCAGAATTACTGTTAATCCAGGACGAATTAGATGCAAAAGTAATTCGTGTTGATGATTTGGACGGAGCTATTTATAAGTTGGAATCAGAATTAAATAAACAACAAATACAAGTTGATGAAATAGCAAAATTAGTTTCTGAAAATAGAAAAAAAACGGCACCAATTTTAATTGAAAAAATAAGAACAATTTTATCGCAATTAGGAATGGTTGAAGCTAATTTTCAAATTGAAATCAATCATACCAATTCATATTATCCAAAAGGAAAAGATGAAGTGGTTTTACTATTTTCAGCGAATAAAGGAACTAGTTTTGGTTTATTGAAAAAAGTAGCTTCCGGAGGAGAAATGTCAAGAATTATGTTAGCTATAAAAGCCATTTTAGCCAATTATTCAAAACTCCCAACAATTATTTTTGATGAGATTGACACTGGAGTTTCGGGAGAAATTGCAATAAAAATGGGAGAAATAATGAAAGAAATGAGCAAAACCATGCAAGTATTTGCTATTACTCATTTACCTCAAATAGCAGCAAAAGGAAGTTCGCATTATAAAGTTTCAAAGCGAAATCAAGGCGAAACAACTATATCAGAATTAAATTTGTTAACTGCAGAAGAAAGAATCCAACAAATTGCAGAAATGCTTTCAGGAAAAGAGATTACAGAATCGGCTTTACAACATGCAAAAGCTTTGTTGAATTAATTTTTTTAAAGTACTTTTGTTTACCAATTTAACGACAACAAACCATATTAAAAATAGAATAAGATGATTATAGAACCAAGAATGAGAGGATTTATTTGTTTAACAGCCCATCCAAAAGGTTGTGAGCAAAATGTAAAAAATCAAATTGAATATGTAAAGTCTAAAGGAAAAATAAACGGACCTAAGCGAGTACTTGTTATTGGAGCTTCAACAGGTTTTGGTATGGCTTCAAGAATTACAAGTGCTTTTGGTTCAGATGCAGCTACTATTGGTGTATTTTTTGAAAAAGCACCTGCTGAAGGCAAAACAGCATCTCCAGGTTGGTACAACTCAGCTGCTTTTGAACAAGAAGCTACAAAAGCTGGTTTATATGCAAAAAGTATTAATGGTGATGCATTCTCTAACGAAGTGAAGCAACAAACAATAGACATGATTAAAGCTGATTTAGGTCAGGTTGATTTAATTATTTATAGTTTAGCTTCTCCAGTGCGTCAACATCCAGTAACAGGTGTTTTACATCGTTCTACTTTGAAACCAATTGGTAGTACTTTTACAAATAAAACAGTTGATTTTCACACAGGAAATGTAACACAAGTTTCGATTGAACCAGCGAATGAAGAAGATATTGCAAACACCGTTACAGTAATGGGTGGTGAAGATTGGGCAATGTGGATTGATGCAATGAAAGAAGCAGGAGTTTTAGCGGAAGGATTAACAACGATTGCTTATTCTTACATAGGACCAGAAGTAACTGAAGCGGTTTACAGAAAAGGAACAATTGGTCGTGCCAAAGATCATTTAGAAGCGACTGCTTTTGAAATTACAGATAAATTAAAAGACCTTAACGGAAAAGGATATGTTTCAGTTAATAAAGCATTAGTTACGCAAGCTAGTTCGGCAATTCCAGTAATTCCATTATATATTTCATTGTTATATAAAATCATGAAAGCAGATGGAATTCACGAAGGTTGTATAGAGCAAATCCAACGTTTATATGCAGATCGATTGTATACAGGAAATGCTGTTCCTACTGATGATAAAGGAAGAATCCGTATTGATGATTGGGAAATGAGAGCTGATGTACAAGAAAGAATTGCCAAATTATGGTTAGCATCTACAACAGAAACATTAGTAGAATTAGGAGATTTAGCTGGTTACAAACAAGATTTCTTAAATTTATTTGGATTTGGATTCGAAGGAGTAGATTACCTGGCAGATGCGAATGAAATTATACTAGTGCCAAGTATTAAATAAATAGAATTTAGATATACCTTAAAACCTCGATTTATTCGAGGTTTTGTTTTTTATAACATTTTGAATTGAAAAAGTTATAAAAAACAAACAAACAAACACAATATGCTTTTAAACGACTTTTCCGTACACTTTGTCGATATTAAGAAAACATCACCAAAACGTTGGATAATTTGTTAAAAATATGTTAGTTAATTATTTTATATTTGTTTTGATTAACTAAAAATTATTAATAAATGAAAAAAATTACTTTAATTTTATTTGCGCTCTTTACGTGTTGGCAAATAAATGCTCAGGTAAGTTCCTATGCTTTTGCAGAATCTACCGAGACTTATGCCCAAATTACAGGTACTACATCCACCGCTACAGGTGATGATGGTAGTCAAAATACGATTGCTATTGGTTTTACTTTTAATTTCGGAGGTGTTGACTATACAACATTTAGTATTAATACTAATGGCTGGATAAGACTAGGAAACACAATTACTACTGGTTCATTTACAAATTCATTAGCAAATGCAGCAGCTTACAGACCTTTAATTGCTGCTTTTTGGGATGACAATAATATGACTGGAGGAGAAATTAGATATTCAGTTACTGGTACTGCTCCTAATCAGGTATTAACTGTAAATTGGCACAATTCTAAAATAGGTGGAGGTGGTTCCACAGCTGGTGCTGCAGTCTCTACTTTGTTAAGACTGTATGAAACTACAAATGTTATTGAAATTGTATATAGCAATCCATTTACAACTACTAATACAGTTACTGCATCTGTTGGTTTAAATGATGCTGCATCTTTTTTAAGTGTAACTCCTGCAGCTACTTCAACAGTATCTTCAGCAGCTGCTAACAATACTATTAATGCCGCTACAATGGCTAATTTAGCAGGTAAGAAACTTACATTTACACCGCCATCATGTGCATCGCCAGCAGGTTTTGTTGCTTCAGCATTAACGGCTTCAACTGCTACTATTGCATGGAATGCAGCGGTTCCAGTTCCTTCTACAGGTTATGAATATTATTATTCTAATGTAAATACAGCTCCTACAGGAGCAGGAACTCCTATAAATGCTTTAACTGATAATTTATCAGGATTAACACCTAATACTACATATTACGTTTGGTTACGTTCAGACTGTGGTGGTACTTATAGTTCTTGGGCTGGTCCATTTACATTCAGAACTACTTGTAATGCATTTTCAGTTCCTTTTTCAGAAGGTTTTAATTCAACTTCTACAACAGAAGCTTGTTGGACAGTTTTAAATGTTAATGCTGATGGTGATCTTTGGGATACTAACTATGTTACTAATCCATTTGAAGGTGATCAATCTGCTGTTATTTATACTGACTTCAATGCAGGTGTTAATAATGACTGGTTAATTTCTCCTGCAATTACTTTAACTGGAAATCAAAGATTAAAATTCCACTATAGAGTTCAATCAGCTGGTGAGCCAAATGATTTTGAATTATTATTATCAACAACTGGAAATACTCCAGCTAGTTTTACAAATACATTAATTGCTAATACAAGTTATTCAAATATAACTTATGTAGAGCAAGTAGTTGATCTTTCTGCATATTCTGGAGATATTAATATTGCTTGGCATGTACCTAATGGTGGTTTAGATGGATGGAGATTATATATTGATAATGTAATTGTTGAAGATATTCCATCATGTGTGGAACCAAATACAATAGTTGCTTCAAACATAACTTCTTCAACTGTTGATTTATCTTGGACAGATGGTTCAGGAGGTTTACAATTTGATTATGAATACGTAATTCAAGCTCCTGGAACAGGAGAGCCTACAACAGCTGGTGCTCAAATTGGAGACGTAACTGTTATAGGTGAAGGATTTGATATTAACGGAAATCCGCTTGCGCCAAATACACTATATGAAGTATATGTAAGATCAGATTGTGGTGGTGGTGACTTTAGCCCATGGGTAGGTCCTATTACTTTCAGAACGTTATGTGCTACTTTCGTTGCGCCATTTAATGAACCATTTAGTACGAACACTTTTCCTGATTGTTGGGCACAAGGCGGTGTTACTCCGTGGGAGTTTGGTAGTAATGTTACTACACCTGCAGGTTTTGCAGATTATGGTGCTGATTTAGCGCCAGACAACACTGGTGCAGGTGGAACTTTTATTGGTATGGATGGTTCTGATAACACTGATGGTGAAATTAGTACCTTGACATCTCCTTTAATTGATATTACTCCTTTAACTACTCCAAGATTAAAGTATGCAGTTTTCAGTAACAACGTTGATGACGCTGCTCGAAATCTTTTACAAGTAGAAGTTTGGGATGGTGCAGCATGGAATTTAGTTAATACTGTTTCTGATAATTTAGGTGCTAACTGGGTTGTGTTTACAACAGATTTATCTACTTTAACGATTACAGGACCAATACAAATTAGATTTACTGTTACAGGTGTTGCTAATGGAGGTTTCACTTTTTATAATGATGTCTTAATTGATGATGTAATTGTAGAAGATATTCCATCATGTGTGGAACCAAATACTATTTTAGCTTCTAACGTTACTTCTTCTACTGTAGATTTATCTTGGACTGATGGTTCAGGTGGTGCACAATTTGATTACGAATATGCTATTCAAGCTCCTGGTACAGGTATTCCTGCAACAGCTGGTGCTCAAATTGGAGACGTAACTGTTGTAGGTGAAGGTTTTGATATTAATGGAGATCCATTAGCTGCTAATACAACTTATGAAGTATATGTAAGAGCTGATTGTGGTGGTGGTGATTTTAGTCCTTGGATTGGACCAATTACTTTTACTACATTATGTAACACTTTTGTAGCTCCTTATACAGAAGGTTTTGAAAATGCAGGAGCTATTCCTTCTTGTTGGAATATGAGTGGTTCTGAAAACTGGTTGTTTTCTAATGCTCCTGGTTTTAACCACATTGGTAACAATGGTTTAATTACTGGTTCAACTACATCTGGGGGTTATTATGCATGGGTAGATGACTCAACACCAAATACCACTAATGCAACTTTAACATCTCCAATGATTGACGTTACGGCGTTAACAGTGCCAAGATTAACTTTCTTTGAATTAAGTAATAATGAAGGTGCTAATCCAAACTCTACTTTAAATGTTGAAGTATGGGATGGTGCTGCTTGGAATCCAATGGCTACATATAATACTAACACAAATGGTTGGGAAAAAAGAGTAATCGATTTAAGTACTCTTACAATTACTGGTGATATTCAAGTTAGATTTATTATTGTTGAATCTGCTAGTTTCTATGACGATATCGCAATTGATGATGTTACAATTGAAGAAACGCCTTCATGTTTAGAACCAACTTTGTTTGCTTTTGATACAGTAGGTACTGATAGTGTAACGGTTTCTTGGACTGCTGGTGCAGGTGAAACAGAGTGGGAATATGTAATTCAAGCTCAAGGAACAGGTGTTCCTGCTGGTGCTGGTATTTCTACTACTTCAAATCCTCTTACAATTTCTGGTTTATCATCTAATACTCCTTATGAGATTTATTTAAGAGCAGTTTGTACTTTAACTGAACAAAGTATTTGGGTTGGACCATTTAATGTGCAAACTAATATTGCAGTTATTTGTGGTACACCAGTAAATACTACATATTGTTATACTGATAATGATTCAACTTCTTGGACGTTTACATCTAATGATGGAAGTCCATTAAGATTAACTTTTAATGCTGGTCAAGTTGAAAATAACTGGGATGAATTAATTGTAATTGATTCAGATGGTTTAACACAATTATACAACGGTTATGGTGCTGCTGGTAATTTAGCCGGTTTAACTTTTGATTCTACAGGAGATACTATTACTGTTATGATTTCTTCTGATGGATCTGCAAACTGTGGTGATTCTGCATATACTTCATGGGATTTTGATATTGCTTGTGCAACATGTGTTAATCCAACAGCTACATTTACTATTGTACCTGATTGTGCAAATGGTCAATTTTCTATTGATGTAGACGTTACAAATATTGGTTCTGCAACTTCATTAGCAATTTCTGATGGTACTACAAACTTAACTGGTATCTCTGCTACTGGTGTTCAAACTTTTGGTCCTTATGCAGATGGTGCAAGTGCAACAATATCTATTACAAATGAACAAGATGCTGGTTGTAGTATCTCTTCAGGCGCTTTAGATTATGTTTGTCCTCCAACAAATGATGATTGTGTTAATGCAATCGCTGTTAATTGTGGTGATGTTGTTACTGGTTCAACTGCTAATGGTGCAACTGACTCAGGTAACAATTCATCTGCGGATGTTTGGTATTCTTACAGTGGTGCTGCTGGTGATATTACGGTTAGCTTATGTAATAATACAGCTTATGATAGTTATTTAAGAGTTTTTGACGCTTGTGGAGGTACTGAAATTGGATTTAATGATGATTTCTGTGGTGCACAATCTCAAGTAACTTTTGCTGCAGATGGTACAACTACCTACTATATCATGGTGGAAGGATTTGGAGCTAATAATGGTAATTTTGAAATGGCTGTTACTTGTGTATTGAGTAATGGAGATTTTGATGCTAACTCTTTCTCTGCTTATCCAAACCCAGTTAAAGATGTATTAAATATTTCTTATACTTCTGAAATCTCTTCTGTAAGAGTTATCAATATGATAGGTCAAGAAGTACTTTCTAGAAATATTAATGCAACTTCATCTCAGGTTGATATGTCTCATTTAAGTGCTGGTACTTACATTGTAAATGTAACAGTAGGAGACGCTATTAAAACTTTAAAAGTAGTTAAGCAATAATTAATAATTTAAGTTAATGATTAAAGTCCCGATTTATCGGGACTTTTTTTGTTTTATAATGAAATATTTTATACCAAATAGAAAAGGAACATTTGTAAATTTTATGTAGGTTTGTAAAAAAAATAAGATGTATTTTTCGTTTATAATCCCGGTGTACAATCGTCCAGATGAAATTGATGAATTACTAGAAAGTATGGCTAGGTTTACATCTTCAATTCCTTTTGAAGTAGTAATCGTTGAAGATGGTTCAACACAACCTTGCCAAGATATAATAGAAAAATACAAATCAATATTATCAATTTCGTATTATTACAAGCCTAATTCCGGTCCTGGAGATTCTCGTAATTATGGAATGCAAAAAGCGAAAGGCGATTACTTTATAATATTAGATTCTGATTGTATAATTCCAGAAAACTATTTAACCCAAGTAAAAAATAGTTTAGAAGAAGAATATGTAGATTGTTTTGGAGGTCCCGATGCTGCTTTAGATTCGTTTTCAGATATTCAAAAGGCGATTAATTTTACAATGACTTCATTTTTAACTACAGGAGGTATTAGAGGTGGAAGCGAAAAAGTTACTCAATTTCAACCCAGAAGTTTTAACATGGGATTGTCTAAAAAAGCCTTTGAAGCTTCAAATGGTTTTGGAAATATACATCCTGGCGAAGACCCAGATTTATCTATTCGATTGTGGAACTTAGGTTTTAAAACTAAATTAATTAAAACTGCTTTTGTTTATCATAAAAGAAGAATAAGTTGGGAGAAATTTCAAATTCAAGTTAATAAATTTGGAAAAGCACGACCTATTTTAAATTCTTGGTATCCAGAACACGCAAAAATTACATTTTGGTTTCCAAGTTTGTTTTTGTTAGGATTTGTTTTTTCTATTCTATTTAGTTTTTTTATTAGTTATCTATTTCTTTCTTTATACGCTTTATACTTTAGTTTATTGTTTATAAGTTCATTAATAACTAATAAAAGCATAAAAATTGCGTTATACTCATTATGGGCAACAGTTATTCAGTTTTATGGGTATGGAAAAGGTTTTTTACTTTCATACTATAAAATTAGTTTAGCTAAACAAAAACCTCAAAAAGCATTTCCAGAATTGTTTTTTAAAAAATAAGGTATGACAAAGATTATTGGTTTAACAGGTGGTATAGGAAGTGGAAAATCTACTGTAGCTAATTATATAGCTTCAAAAGGAATTCCGGTTTATATAGCAGATGAAGAAGCCAAAAAAATCATGGAACAACCAAATATAATTCAAAGAATTCAAGATTTATTTAGCGAATCTGTTCTTACTGTTGATTCTAAATTGAATCGAAAGAAAATAGCTGAGTTGGTATTTAATGCCCCAGATAAATTACAACAATTAAATGCTATTGTGCATCCAGAAGTTAAAGCTCATTTTCAAAATTGGCTAAATGAACACAAGAATTTTCCTTTTGTAATTAAAGAAGTTGCCATACTTTTTGAAACTGGTGGAAATAAAGATTGCGATAAAATTATATTAATTACAGCTCCAGAAGAAGTTCGAATAGAAAGAGCTATGAAAAGAGATAATGCGAGTAGAGAAAGCATTTTATCGCGAATTAAAAATCAACTTCCTGAATCTGACAAAATAAAATTAAGCGATTTTGTTATAGAAAATATAATTCTGCAAAAAACCATATTAAAAACTGATGAAATTCTTAAAATTTTAGCAAAACCTTAAAAAAATGTTTTTATGTTAATCTTTGGTTAATGTATTTTAACAAGAAGTGTTAAAATGTTAAATTTGTTTCGATGAATAAGTCAAGGTTTAGATTATTAGTCTTTTTAATGAGTTTATCATTAATTGGAATTATTTTAGTTCAATTGTATTGGATTTCTACTTCTTTGGATAAAAATGAGGAAGAATTTAAATATCATGTTCAGCAAGTTTTAGGAAATGTTTCAAATAAGATAAATGAAAAAGAGTTAGTTTCTTTTTATACGTATTACAATAAAATTATTGATAGTACTGGGAAAATTCCTAAAGAAGAAGAATTAAAAGAAATATACTTTTACGAGCGCGATAAAAAAACTAATGAAACTATAATTTATACCAATACCTTAGTCGCAGAAAACTATGGAATTAATGGTTCGTTCTTTGATAAAAATGTAAACTCTGCCAATTTTGGTAAAGTTCTTTCTAAACGAAAAACAGAGATTTATAATGGAAATTCATTAAATGACGGAAGTTTACAAGTTCGATCTTTTCCAGATGTTTCCATTAAAAAATCAGGAAGTGTTTCTAGTTTAGATAAAGCAAATTTCGAAGTCGCTTTTAAAGACGTAGTCTCATTAAAGCCTATTCAACAAAGGGTTACGGCAGAACAATTAGCCAAATTCTTGAAAGAGGAACTTCATAAGTACGGAGTTAAGACTCCTTTTGAGTTTGGGATTTATAGCAACGGTTTAGCAACAAAAATTCGTTCAGAAAATTTTAAATACAATAGTAATATTACTTACGGAATTCCTATTTTTCAAGATAACGAAGGACTTTCTAAATACCAATTATTAGTAAGTTTTCCTCAGAAGAGTAAATTCGTTTTTTCATCGTTGATAGGAATATCTAGTTTGTCATTATTATTTACTTTAGTTATTGTTTTAACTTATTCAAGTGCGTTGAATCAATTAATTAAACAAAAGCAAATTTCTGAAATCAAAACCGATTTCATTAATAACATGACACATGAGTTTAAAACACCTATTGCTACTATTAATTTAGCTTTAGATGCCATAAAAAACCCTAAAATTATTGATGATAAAGAAAAAGTACAACGTTATCTTCAAATGATTAAGGAAGAAAATAAAAGAATGCACGCTCAGGTTGAAAATGTTTTACGAATATCTAAATTAGAAAAAAACGAATTGGATATTTCAAAAGAACCAAGAGATGTTTCGGAAATTATTGAAGACGCAATTGAACACGTAAGTTTAATTGTTGAAGATAGAGAAGGTATAATTAATCAGCATTTTAATGCACAACGAAATACCATTTTATTAAACGAAGTTCATTTTACAAACGTTTTGGTAAATGTTTTAGATAATGCCATTAAATATTCACCTTCGGCTCCAATTATTGATGTTTTTACAGAAAATATAAAAGATTTTATTGTAATTAAAATACAAGATCAAGGTGCCGGAATGAGTAAAGTAGCTCAAAAAAGAGTTTTTGAAAAATTCTATAGAGAACATACTGGTGATTTACATAATGTAAAAGGACATGGATTAGGTTTGTCGTATGTAAAACAAATTGTTGAAGATCATAACGGACAAATATTTGTAGAAAGTGAAAAAGGAAAAGGGAGCACCTTTATTATAAAAATGCCATTAATAAATTAAAAAAAATACACATAATTAATATGGAAGCAAAGAAAATATTATTAGTAGAAGACGATCCAAATTTTGGCGCCGTGTTAAAAGATTATTTAATGATAAATGATTTTGAAGTTACGTTGGCTAAAAACGGAATGGAAGGATTTGAAAAATTTAAGAAAGATACTTACGACTTATGCATCTTAGATGTTATGATGCCATATAAAGATGGTTATACTTTAGCTAGAGAAATTCGTGAGAAAAATCAGGAAGTGCCAATAGTTTTTTTAACGGCTAAAACATTAAAAGAAGATGTTTTAAAAGGATATAAAGTAGGAGCAGACGATTATTTAAATAAGCCGTTTGATTCTGAGGTTTTATTAATGAAAATTAAAGCTATCATTCAAAGAAAAGCATCTGAAGTTAAACCAGATACTACGAAATTTGAGTTTGAAATTGGTAAATTTCACTTGAATTCTAAATTACGTTTCTTAACTTTTCCAGGACAAGAACCAATTAAATTATCACCAAAAGAGTGTGAACTTTTAAAAATGTTAGCACTTCACGAAAATGATTTAATGCCTAGAGAATTGGCTTTAACTAAAATTTGGAGAGACGATAATTACTTCACATCAAGAAGTATGGATGTTTATATCGCTAAATTGAGAAAATTCTTAAAATTAGATGAAAACGTAGAAATCTTAAACATTCATGGCGAAGGTTTTAGATTGGTAATAAAAAAATAAGAAAAGCTATTTTTGTCATTCTGAACTTGTTTCAGAATCTTTATCCAATAGTAGCTGAAATCGAAGTGAAACAAGTTAGGCTTGACTAATTTGTTGAATTTTATATGATAAAAAAACTCTGTCTTAATTTAATGACAGAGTTTTTTTATTCGTTTATTTCCAATGCGAAACAAACCTTATCTTCTTTAGATATGGTGAAGGTATTTTCGTTTTTAGAAATGGTGACTTCGTCATTTAAATTTAATTCTTTTAAGAAATTCATTTCAAAACCTTTTATGTGTTGTTTTAAGACTAATTTTCTATCCATTGTATTCAGACACCATTCTAGGTATTTTACGTTGTTAGCGTGATTTACAATATCTAAATCCGATAACTGTACTTTGTAATCCAAAACTTTTTCAAAAGGAATATCCAAATTAATTCGTTGTACCGATTTTTCAGTTGCGCTATGTTCCGGATATTTTATAAAATGTTCGTGAGGCAAAGCCAAATTTTCTGGTCTTCTGATTTGAGTGTTTAAAACCGCCCAATAGGTCTCACAACCTACCAATTTTTCATCACCACGATACAATTCTAAACAACGTGTCGAACGCGAATTTTCTAAGGATTTTATCCACGTTTTTACGGTAACTTTCTCTTTCCATTTGGGTAAGTTGATGATTTCTAAACGCATTTTACTCATTACCCAAGCTTGGTGATGATCTTGCATGTCGCTAAAACTAATGCCACCTAAATCAGCATGAAATCCAGCAGTGATTTGAAAAATATTACATAAATCAGTATATTTCAACAAACCATTCGGATAACATTGTAGAAAGTTGATTTCGTATTCTTGTTCTAAAATAGAAGTAAAGTTGGGAGAAATGGGCATTTTATTTTTTTTTTTTGAAACACAGATTATTAAAATTTGAGAAATTATAATAATATTTTAAATTTATTCTATCTGTGTTTCTATATTATTAATTGTATTGTTTACAGAATTTATAATCTTATTTCTATCTGCTAAATATTCAAACCAACTCACATTTTCGGTTCGTTTAAACCAAGTAATTTGTCGTTTAGCAAAACGTCGTGTGTTTATTTTGATTTGTTCAATGGCGAATTCTAATGTGATTTTTTCATCAAAGTAATCAAACAATTCTCTATAACCTACTGTTTGTAACGCATTTAAATGTTTGTTTGGATAAAGTGATTGTGCTTCGGCTAAAAGTCCTTCATTTAGCATAATATCAACACGCTTGTTGATTCTGTCATACATTATTTCTCTATCCGCTTCTAAACCAATGATAATAGGAGTAAAGTTTCTCACATTTTTTCGTTTTCCAATAAAACTAGAATACGGTTTTCCACTTCCAATACAAACTTCAACAAAACGTTTCAATCGTTGTGGATTTTGAAGTGTTTGCGGATTTTCAGTTTGTAGTTTTTGGTAATATTCGAAATCTAATTCTTGTAATTGTTGTTGTAAATATTCGATTCCTAAAGTATCAAATTTTGTATTAATTGTTTCTCTAACCGAATCATCAATATCAGGAAAATCATCAAAACCTTTTAAAACCGCATCCACATACAATCCAGAACCGCCCACCATAATTTGAATGTTGTTTTTCTGAAATAATTCGTCTAATTTTAATAAAGCTTCTTGCTCAAAATCACCAACAGAATACGATTCAAAAATCGATTTGTTTTGAATAAAATGATGTGGTGCAGCAGCTAATTCTTCATCGCTTGGAACAGCCGTACCAATTTTCATTTCTTTAAAAAACTGACGACTATCGCATGAAATAATATCGCAACCAAAATGTTGTGCTAGAGTAATGCTTAAAGCGGTTTTTCCTATTGCTGTTGGTCCAATAATAGTAATTAAATAATTTTTGGAATCCATTTCATCAAAAATTAATTACTTTATATACTTTGTTTTTTCGTATGTAGCTTTGAATAATCGTTTTGGTATCACGATTATTTTGCATCGGAATTAAAATGTTTTTCAATATATCAATATTACTAATTTGATAATTTAATTCATAAAAACAATATCCTTTATAAATTCCATTTTCAATTAATACAGCACTTCTTTCATCAAAAGTTCTACCTCGGTCTAAAATTATCATATTATTGTTTTCAAAAGAACTTTCTTCAATAAATTCTTTTACACGCTCGTTGTATTGCTCCGGTTTTTCTTCTTCAATACAAGCGCCATTACACTCTTTAATTTTATATTGAAAACAAGCATTTTTTGTGCTATATAAAACATTTATCTTCTGACACAAATTATATTTTTCGGTAATTTTAAAAAGAAAGTTTCTACCTTCTTGTAAAGTACTAAATGAAGTTATTTCTTTTTTTCTTCCATCTGCTTTTTCAATTGTAAAAGCAATATATCCTTGTTCGTTTTTATGAGAATATAAAGCGTATTGAAAAATGCTTTTGCGTTGAGCTACATTGTAAATGGGTTTGTTAATTTTTATTTCTTCACTTTCTTTCAGTAATGCAATTAATTCGCTACCGGTTTCTTCAAAAGTTACCGCATAAACATCGCGTTGCATTTTTTTACTTTTATTTGAAGTTCCGGTGAAATGTTGATTAACTCGTTTTTTGATATTTTTACTTTTTCCAATGTAAATCAAATCGCCTTTTTCATTATGAATGTAGTAGATTCCCGTTTTTGAAGGCAAACTTTCTACGATATCTAATAGTTTTGGAGAAATACCCGATTTGATTTCCGTTTTAATAAAACTTTTTACAATTTCTTTTTCAATATCTTTAACCAGTAACATTTTAAACAACTTTACAGTGGCTAATGCATCTCCATTAGCTCTATGTCTATCAGCCATAGGAATTCCTAATGCGCGAACTAATTTTCCTAAACTATACGAAGGTTGTTCTGGTATTAGTTTTTTAGATAATTCAACGGTACAAAGGGTTTGCTTTTTAAAATCGTAACCTAACCGTCTAAATTCTGTTTTTAAAATACGATAATCGAATGACGCGTTGTGTGCTACAATAACGCAACCTTCAGTAATTTCGATAATTCTTTTCGCTACTTCATAGAATTTTGGAGCACTTCGAAGCATGGCATTATTAATGCCAGTCAATTTTACCACAAAAGGTTGAATTGGCTTTTCAGGATTAACCAAACTGATGAATTGATCCACTACCTCATGACCATCAAATTTATAAATGGCGATTTCGGTAATTCCTTCTTCGTTGAATTGGCCTCCAGTGGTTTCTATGTCGAGAATGCAGTAAATAGTTTAAAAGTTTAAAAGGTTATATGTTTAAATGTTTTTTGAAAATTCTTTTTTAATTTTCTAATTTCTATTTCCAAAGATACTACTTCCAATTCGAACCATTGTACTTCCGCATGAAATTGCGAGTTGATAATCTCCCGACATGCCCATTGAGAGCGTGTTCAGTTGACAGTGTTCAGTGTTCAGGGTTTTGTATTTATCAAAAATCGTTTTTAAATGTTTGAATTCTTTTTCGATTTGGTTTTTATTTTCCGTAAACGTTGCCATTCCCATTAAACCAACAATTTTGATGTTTTTCAACGTTTTATTGTCATTTCGAGCGGAGTCGAGAAGTTTGTTCAGCATCTCTTCTAATTCTTGTTCGTCTAAACCAAATTTACTTTCTTCTTCGGCAATATATACTTGTAACAAACAATCAATCACACGATTATTTTTAGCCGCTTGTTTGTTGATTTCTTCTAATAATTTTAAACTATCTACACCATGAATCAAACTTACATAAGGCGCCATGAATTTGACTTTGTTGGTTTGCACGTGACCAATCATGTGCCATTCGATGTCTTTTGGCATGACTTCCCATTTGTCGGTCATTTCTTGGATTTTGTTTTCTCCAAAAATGCGTTGCCCAGCATTGTAAGCTTCCATTAAATCGTCTACAGGTTTGGTTTTTGAAACCGCAACTAAGGTAACGTGTGCTGGAAGTTGGGATTTTATTTTGATAAGGTTTTTAGCTATTGACATTGTTTTATTTTTTTGGAACACAGATTTAAGAAATTATTAAAATTTCCAAAATTTATTCAATCTGTGATTCTAAGTTTTAATTACTCTATAATTATAATTCATACACTACCAAACCACTTCTAAACTTCGGTTCAATGTACGTTGATTTTGGAGGCATGATTAAATTGTTATCGGCTAAAGCTTTAATTTCATTGATATCAGAAGGGTAGAGCATGAAGCCTACTTCAAATTCGCCTTCGTCGATTAAATCTTTTATGACTGAAATCGATTGTTTTCCTGGAATGTAATCAATTCGTTCGTCGTTTCGTAAATCTTCAATTCCTAATATTGGGAATAAGACTTTATCGTATAAAATTTGGGCATCTAGATTGTTTAAAATAGATTTTGGAGCATCAAGCATCTCGACAGCGCTCGATGTGACAGATTTGTTGCTTTGTTTGTAAAATAAAGCATAAAAACTACCATCGAGATACATACCAAATTCAAATTTATTTTGGGGTTTCCAAATTTCTTGATCTTTTGCTTTAATGATGAAGTTTTCTGATAATTTTTTGATAAAATCATCTTTACTAAAACCATTCAAATCGCGAATTAATCGGTTGAATTCGTATATTTTGACATTACTTTCGGCAATTAAAAAACTCATGAAATAATTCAGATTTTCGTTACCTAAATGCTTGTCTTGTTCGTACAACAATTCCGCTGAAGCCGAACGATGATGTCCATCGGCAATATACAAATTCGGAATATTTTCAAAATGTTCTTGCAACCAATCGATTTCAGATTGCGTATCAATTTTCCAAAGCGTGTGTTTTTCTTTATTGGTTGTCGAATATTCATAAACAGGTTTACTCTTTTTTCGCAACGCAATAAACGTATTAATTTCCACACTATCGGGATACGTAATTAAAACGGGTTCGGTGTTAAAATTCGTTTGATGTAAATAATCTTTGAACAATTCCACGCGATATTGCAAGGTATCTTCGTGTTTTTTGATGACGTTATCTTGGTAATCTTTCACCGAAGTTCCAGCAATAATTCCAGTAAAAGTTTGTCCTTTTGACTGAATTTCGTAAAGATAAAAAACAGGATGTTCTTCTTCAATAAGAATTTGGTCGTGCTTAAAATCTTGATATTTGTTTGCAACGGCTTTAAAACGCTTTTCTAATGACACTTTTTGTGCATTTGCATACGCAGGATGAATCACATGCAAAAATGAATACGGATTAAAATTCAACCAAGCAGCGAGCTCAGCCGAACTGTAATCATCATACGTTCTGCATGTTACTAAGGCAACTTTATCAGCTACCGGTCGTACTGCATTAAAAGGTTTTATTTTAGCCATTTTTATTTAGTTATCAGTCTCAGTCGCAGTATTCAGATGTAACTGCGACTGAAAACTGTGACTTTTTACTTTGAAAATTGCTTTGCAACTTTCTCTGCTTTTTTGCTTTCAGCATAATCATAGAAACCTTCTCCAGATTTTGCTCCTAATTTTCCAGCCATTACCATGTTTACTAATAACGGGCAAGGGGCATATTTTGGATTTTTAAATCCGTCATACATAACATTTAAGATAGATAAACAAACATCTAATCCGATGAAGTCAGCTAATTGTAATGGTCCCATTGGGTGCGCCATACCTAATTTCATCACCGTATCAATTTCAGAAACACCAGCAACGCCATTATATAACGTTTCGATAGCTTCGTTAATCATTGGCATTAAGATTCTGTTGGCTACGAAACCAGGATAATCGTTTACTTCAGTAGGTGTTTTTCCTAATTTTACCGATAAATCCATGATGATTTTAGTCACTTCATCTGAAGTAGAATACCCACGGATAATTTCCACCAATTTCATTATTGGCACCGGATTCATAAAGTGCATTCCAATTACTCTTTCTGGATGAACAACTTGTGCTGCAATTTGCGTAATTGAAATAGATGAAGTGTTAGAAGCTAAAATTACGTTATGCTCGCAAACTTCGCTCAATTGTTTGAAGATGTTCATTTTTAAAGTAACGTTTTCTGTAGCCGCTTCTACTACTAAATCGCAACCAACTACACCATCTTTAATATCAGTATACGTAATAATATTACCTATTGTTTTAAATTTATCATCTTCGGTAATAGTTCCTTTTGCCACCATACGATCAAGATTAGAGGCTATAGTTGCCATTCCTTTTTCTAAAGATTTGTCTGAAATGTCGATTAATTTTACGGTAAATCCGCTTTGAGCGAATGTATGAGCAATTCCGTTACCCATAGTTCCTGCTCCTATAACTGCGATTGTGTTCATTTTGATATTTTAATTTTTGAATAGGTTAAGTATATTATTGTTAAAAGTATAAGGATTGTATGAATAAATTTTTCTTCAATATAGGAAAAATATCCCATAAAGAATAGGCCTATGTAAGCTATTGAATTTATAATTTTAGATAAATATGCTAATTTATTTTTAACTGAATTTGGTAAATTATAGTTTATGATATCCATTATGTATTTTATAATTCCTAGAATTAAAAATAATATTGAAATCGAAAAAACTAAATTGAAAATAGTATCAACATTGCTATTTGTATCATCATTATATTCATGGAATAGATATACGACAAAATAAACTAGAACAATTAAAAAAAGTAACGGTTTTAGTTTTTTCTCAATAAGTGTAATAATAAATTCTTTCCTAGTCATCTAATATTACTATCTTTTAATACAATCAATAATCTGATACGCTACACGAAGTGCTTCTGTACCATCCTCTAATGTAACGATTGGAGTTGTATTGTTATTAATTGCATCTGCAAATGTTTCTAATTCGTCCAAAATTGCATTATTTGCTTGTACATTCGGATTGTCAAAATAGATTTGTTTTTTTACGCCTTCGGCATTTTGTAAAATCATATCAAAATCACCCGGTACTTCAGGAGCATCTTGCATGCGAACAACTTCACATACTTTGTCTAAATAGTCAACAGAAATATAAGCGTCTTTCTGGAAGAAACGCGATTTACGCATATTTTTCATTGAAATACGACTCGAAGTAATATTAGCTACACATCCGTTTTCAAATTCAATTCGTGCATTTGTAATGTCTGGAGAATCTGAAATCACCGCAACACTACTAGCATTAATAGATTTCACTTTCGATTTTACAACACTCAAAATAGCATCGATATCGTGAATCATTAAATCTAAAACTACAGGAACATCAGTACCACGCGGATTAAATTCAGCCAAGCGATGTGTTTCAATAAACATTGGATTCTTGATTTTATCTTTCACAGCGGTAAACGCAGGATTGAATCGTTCCACATGTCCTACCTGACCTTTTACATTGAATTTTTTAGATAATTCAATTATTTTTTCCGCTTCTTCGACTGTATTTGAAATGGGTTTTTCAATAAAAATGTGTTTCCCGGCTTCAATAACTTGTTTCGCACAATCAAAGTGTTGCATGGTTGGCGTTACAACATCTACAACATCTACAGCGGCAATTAATTCTGCAATAGAATCAAATTTTTTGTAACCAAATTCGGCCGCTACTTTGTTAGCATTTTCATCAAAAGCATCGTAAAAGCCAACTAATTCATATTTTTCAGATTGATTTAACAATCGTAAATGTATTTTTCCAAGGTGCCCTGCACCTAAAACACCAACTTTAAGCATAAAAGTAAATTTTATCAAAAGTACAATTTTAGTTTAAAGTTTAAAAGTTTAAATACTGAAACTTCGGTATAAAAGTTTTTAAAAATTTGAATTTGTTTTTTGGAAATTTTCCGTCTATTTTTACGCAAACAAAAACAGGAATAGGAATGGTTTGTTCCTTATAATGACATGAAAGACACTAATAAGCACCAAGGACTTCGTAATCAGCTAGTAAAAATTCTAGAAGAAAAAGGAATTACAGATAAAAATGTATTGTCAGCTATTAGTAAAATTCCTCGTCATTTGTTTTTAGATTCTAGTTTTGAAGATTTTGCTTACCAAGACAAGGCATTTCCTATAGGTGCCGATCAAACTATTTCGCAACCTTACACTGTAGCCTTTCAATCGCAATTATTAGAGGTAGAAAAAGACCATAAAGTTTTAGAAATTGGAACTGGAAGTGGTTATCAAACGGCAGTTTTGTGTAAATTAGGTGCGGTTGTATATTCGATTGAAAGACAAAATCAATTATTTAAAAAGACATCACTTTTATTACCAAAATTAAGTATTCGGCCAAAAAAACTAATATTTGGAGATGGTTACAAAGGCTTTTCTGAGGCGGCTCCGTTTGATAGTATTATTGTAACGGCTGGAGCACCTTTTATTCCGCAACCTTTAATGGCGCAATTAAAAATAGGAGGAAGGCTTGTAATTCCGGTAGGAGAAAAAGACCAAATTATGACATTGCTAATTAGAAAAAATGAAACACAGTTTGAAAAGCATGAATTTGGTGATTTTAAATTTGTGCCCCTTTTAGAAAATAAAAACTAACTATCGGAGTCCTGTTAATTTTTGTTTTAACAATTCAATTTCGTCTAAAATTTCGTCAATTTTATTGTCTTTTTGTTCTTTAACAACTTCAATTCCTTTTTCTTGAAGAATTTGACTTATTGCTTGTATAGCAAATTGATTAAAATCTAAATTATTTAACAATCTAGTTTTATACCAAGCCACTAAAAGAGTAGGCAATTCAATTTCTAGCACAAAGGCAATAGTTTGAATTTGTTTTTTGGTAGGAATTCGTAATCCATTTTCAAACTTACTAATTAAAGCTTGGTCAATTTTTGTAAGTTCGGCCAATTTTCTAGTTGAAAGACCTTTTTCTATTCGGGCTTGTTTTAAAATTTCTTTCATAAAATATGATTAGAAACTTTTTTTAATTCGGTCTAAATCGCGTTTTGTATCTTGTTCTTTTAACGATTCGCGTTTATCGTAATTCTTTTTACCACGGCACAAAGCAATATCTAACTTAGCCAATCCTTTTTCGTTAGTAAATAAACGAAGTGGAACAATAGTTAGTCCTTTATTGTCAGAATCTTTAAAAAGTTTTTTAAGTTCTTTTTTGTTTAAAAGTAATTTACGTTCACTTTTTGTTTTGTGATTGTAATGCGTTCCATATAAATATTCCTCAATATTAGAATTGATTACAAATAATTCACCATCACTAAATTCACAAAAACTTTCAGTTATAGAAGCCTTTCCTAAACGAATTGATTTGATTTCGGTTCCGGTTAAAACAATTCCAGCAGTGTATTTATCGAGAATTTCGTAATCGAACTTTGCTCTTTTATTAAGTATGTTAACTGTCTTTTGCATAAGGACCACAAATGTAAATTAAAATTGTAGTATTTTAAAGTGATAATTACATATATTATTAATTAAAATATTAGAATTGAAAAAAAGAATGAAAATGCGATTTTATTTACTTTTTTTATTATTTTTATGCAACTAACCTAACTAATAAAACCATGAGCAAAGATTTTGAACTAATAGAAAAAGAACAAATAGGTATTTTGTCATTTCCTACCAGTGAAGTTTTACACGATAAAGCAGATATTTTACAAAGAAAGAACGATTTAGATCGAGCATTGACTTTAGGGAATTTAGAGCATGTAAAAATTAAAATATTTTTTGAAGATGATTCTTCAAAAAAATCGGTTGAAACTACAATTTGGGGCGTTACAGATAACAGAGTAATTTTAAAACAAGGAGTTGTTATTCCGGTAAATCGAATTCACAAAATCATTTAATACAAAATAAAAATTATGAAAAAAATCATTTTTTTAGTCGTTTCGCTACTTTTTTCACTTGGGTCATTTGCGCAAGAAACAAAGGTTATTAAAGACGGTAAAAAAGTTACCAAAGAACAAGTTGAAGCAAACAAGAAAAAGCTTCAGAACAAGAAAAAGCAAGCAGAGAAAAATGCTGCAACAGCTAAAAAAAAGCAAGATAAAAATGTAAAGGAAGCGAAACAGGATGTTGCAAAGGTTAAAAATTCCAATACAAAAGCAACTGAAGTTAAATCAAAAGTAAAGAAAACTGCAGCACAAGAAAATGACGATTTAAAACAAACAGCTGTTTCTAAAGCAGCAGAGAAAAAAGTTACGGATAAAGTAACTGGAGAATATAAAGGTAAAAAAGTATTTACGGGACCTAAAGGAGGAAAGTACTACATCAATAAAAACGGAAATAAAACCTATATTGATTAATCTAAAGATTTAAAAGTTATAAAGTAACGATAAGCAATTATAGCCTTTTGCCATTTTTTAGCTTTAATAGGATCTAAACCTTGTTTGGTAAAACTAGGTAAAAGTGCTTTGTTAAGTTTGGCTAGTAGTTTATACATCGTTAAATTTTTGGCAAATATAGTAAAATTAAAAATCCCGATTTTGGACTTATTCAAAATCGGGATTTTTTTGTTATTTGGTTTCTATAATTATTTTTTTGATTCTTTTCTTCTCTTTTGGAGATGATTCGTCTTCTATGATTTTAATATCTTTTATTTTTTCAAGTTCATAGTTTTTGAAGAAATCAATGTTATCTTCAAGAATTTTACCTTGAAACTCTAATTTTAACTGATTTAAATAATGCGTTGGGTAACCAGGAAATTTAATTCTGTCACCTTCAAGAACTACGACAACATCACCACTTTTAAGTTCGATTGTTTTTGGTTTTGGTTTTTCAGAATTGTTTTTTAATTTTTCCATCAAATCAGGATTGTTTTTTTCAAAAAAATCTTTAGATTCTATTACAATAACACCATTTTTAGCTTTTTCGCCATATTTATTTAGAGCATATTTTGTTGCTGTCATTACACTTGAAGATGCTATTTCATTAGGGTTAATTTTGTCTAATTCTTCATAGGTAATTTCTTTGTCATTAAAAATTATCAATGCTTTTTTAGCATCTACATTATCTCCATTTTTTATATTGTTAATTATATCAACTTGCTCTGTTTTTTTATAACTCACATCAAAGGTTAAAGCCTTATTGCTCGTAGAACTGTTTTTAGTTTTTTCATTAATTCTTAAGTTTTTGTCTTCATTTATTTTCAACTCTTTTTTCGTTGTAAGTTCATAATACACTTCTCCTTCTTTTTTATCTATTTTGTATTTAGATTTTAAATCAGAAGCATTCAATTCTTTCATGACATCAATTTCTTGGTCTAATGGAATCTTGATTTTTTCATTTTCTACTTGAAGTTTGCCGTTTATAATTAAATTAATTTTTTTTCCATCTTTAATCATATTGTCTACTGTCCATCCTTTATTTTCAACTTTTTCAACTTGTATTGTGCTATTTTCTTCATCTGAAACAAATTTGCCGTAAACAAACTTATCTTTCACATCTTCAAAACCAACGCTTTTTGTATTGTTTTTATCCTCTTTTATATAAATTCGAATTGGAGTTATGGGTTTATCTCCTTTAACAATTTTTATATCTTTAGTTTTTGAATTCTCTTTAGAAGAAAATTCTAATTTAATTTCGATGATTTCTTCCTCATTATTTCGTTTTACATTGCTGATTTTTAAATTGTATTCATCATCTTGAAATGAGGTCTCAATTTCTTTAATTTCGGCATCTGTAGTTTTAGAGGTAACAATATGAGAATAGTCTACTTCAACAGCATAAGCTGCTACTTTTGAATTTTCCTTAACCTGCGCCACTGTTTTAATTTGAAACAATAGCATAAAACCAACTAATAGCGGAAGAATGGTAGCATACTTCCAAGCATTTCTTTTGTGGGATTGATTTGTGTGTAACATAACGATTCGTTTTTTGATTAATGATTGATAAAATTGATTGGTAATACTTAAGTCGTGTTGATGAGTCACTACTTTTAATAAAGTTTTTTGATATTCGTATTTGTTTTCGATTTGTTTAAAGGTTTCATTATCGGCAATGAATTCTAGGTTTTGCAACATAGCTTTTCGATACAACCAAATGATTGGGTTTACCCAAAACACAGCACAAAATAGTTTTCCTAACAACACATCAATTGAATGTTTTTGCTTCACATGAATACTTTCATGCGTTACAATATGTTGTAATTCTGCTTCCGAAAATAAATGAGGATTAATAACAATGTAATGAAAGAACGAAAACGGATTTTCGGTTGTATTAGAATGAATTAAAGTGAAATCTGATTCTTTCTGTTGGTTGTGTTTTCTGATTCTATTGTAAAAGGAAGCTATTTCTATTCCAATTTTTAATAAAATTACTACTGAAATAATAACATAAACCGTACTTAAAATCAAAGTCCAATCTAAAGGATTTTCTTGAATAGGAATTTCAATTGCATTATTGTTTTCTGGAGTTATTTCTTGATAAAATTCAGGAACAGGTGTTGGGTCAACCCAAATGGTTTTCGTAAACGTAATCAAGGGTAAACTTAAGGATAAAATTAAACCCAAAATCATATACAACCGATTTGAAACAAAAAAGGTTTCTTTTCTCAAAAATAAGACATACATCAAATAGAATAATATGATGAGACCATTTGCTTTTGCAAAATATAGTAGCACATTTTCCATACTATTTCTTTTGTTCGATTAATGCTAAAATTTCTCGAAGTTCATCTGCCGAAATTTTATCTTCTTCAGCAAAATAAGAAACTAAATTTTTATACGAACTATTGAAATAATTATCAATAGCGGTATTCATAAATGTTTTTCGAAAATCTTCAATGGTAACAATAGGAAAGTATTGATGCGTTTTTCCGTAAGCGTTATAACCTACATACCCTTTTTCTTCAAGATTTCGAACAATGGTTGAAAGTGTATTATAATGAGGTTTCTCGTCGGTAATTTCTTTCATGATGTCTTTTACAAAAGCTTTTTTTAGCTTCCATAAAATATGCATGATTTCTTCTTCTTTATTCGTTAGTTTTTGCATCATCATAAATTTGTCCTTTTTAATTTGTAGAAGAACAAACTTATAACTATATTTTTAGTTATACAACTATTTTTATAGTTATTTAACTAATTTTTTAGTTTTAAAGATTTTTAGCAGGTTCATTAGCCACTAATTTTTTAGTCCAAATGAAGAGTAAAACGCCAATAATACCTAGTGTTCCCATGAAAAACCAGTTGGTTTGATAACTAAATCGGTCAATTATTTCCATTCCGGTTTTTGCACTTAAAATATGAGCTAAACTATAACTCATTGTAAAAATAGCCATATAGCGCCCTTCATGACCTTTTGGAGCGCGACTCATAGCAAAGGAATTCGAAAAAGGAAAAGCGAACATTTCGGCAAACGTCATGAAAATCATCATAATGATTAATATTCCGGCCCAATTATTCACAAGAAGTAAATAAATACTTATTGCCATAGCCAAACATCCGTATGTAATTACTTTTAATTTATTGATTTTATGTTTTTCAATATAACTTACAATTGGCATTTCTAAAAAGAAGACTAAAACACCATTTAATGTTAATAATAAACCGGTTTGAAATTCGCTTAGGTTGAATTGCTCTTTATGATATAGTGGAATCGTGGTAAACAACTGGAAGAATAAAATCCCAGTAATTAAGGTTCCAGATAAGAAAATCCAAAAAGGTGTATCTTTAAATACCGAATGCGTTAAAATTTCTCCCGGATGTTCATTATCGGTATATTTTGATTTTTTCTTTTCTTTTACTTTTATCCAAAATATTAAAATGGCTAAAATACAAGTAGCACCGTCTACCCAAAACAAGCCTTTGTATCCAACATTCATAATTAAAAGTCCTCCTAAAGCTGGTCCGGCTGCAAATCCAAGGTTTATGGCTAATCGAACTAATGTTAAGGCGCGAGTTCTGTTTTCTGGTTTGGCATAAGCACCTAGCGAAACAAACATTGCCGGTCGAAACATATCGGCAACCGACATTATTAAAAACATAGCTAACAATAAGCCCTCAAAACTAGTAACAAATTGCAATCCGAAGAAAGCAATTCCACTGGTTAATAAACTAAAAATCATGATTTTATAAAATCCAATTTTGTCGGATAATTTTCCTCCTAACCAAGAACCTAAAATAGAACCACAGCCAAAACTAACCATAATCCAACCTACTTGACTATATGAAAAATGTAAATCTTCTTTCAAGTATTTTGATAAAAATGGAAGTACCATTGTTCCGGCACGGTTAATAAAAGTAACGAGTGTAAGTATCCAAATTTCGCGAGAAAATCCTCTGAAATTATCGATATATTTATGAAAAGCTTTTTTTAGCATACCTAATGTTGAATTGCAAATTTACAAAAGCTATAACGATTAAAATGTTATAGAATTTATATATTTTTGTAAAAAATTCTACTAATGAATAAAATCTTACTTTTTCTACTTTACTCATCATTTGCATTAGCTCAAAATGATTTGGCTTTAGCCGAAAAATTTCAACTTGAATTGAATAAAAGTTACGCAGATTCTTTAAAAAGTCCATTAACTAAAGAAGATTTTAAGCATTTTAAAGGTTTAGATTTTTATCCAATTTCTGAAAAATATATTGTTCAAGCGACTTTTATTAGAACCAAAAAGGAAAAACCTTTTGGCATGAAAACAACAACTTCTAGAACACCTCTTTATGTAAAATATGGCGAATTGCATTTTTCAATTGAAGGGAAAGATTTTAAATTAAACGTTTATCAGAATAAAGATTTAATAAAAAAACCAGGTTATGCTGATTATTTATTCTTGCCATTTTCTGATTTAACATGCGGAAAAGAAAGTTACATTGGAGGAAGATATGTAGATATGAGAATTCAGAAAGGTAAAATTTGGACTATCAATTTTAATAAAGCATATAACCCGTATTGTGCATATAATTACGAATATTCGTGCCCGATTGTACCTTTAGAAAATGATTTGAATATTGAAATTTTAGCTGGTGTAAAGAAATTCCATGACTAAGTTTATCAATTTACATACGCACAAATTTTCTAATCTAGATAATGTTATCGAGGTTGTAAATCAGTATCCATGGGAATTTGATACGTCGATTCCAAACTATTCTATTGGAATTCATCCTTGGTATATTGATGAAAGTCGATTAGAATCGGATTTAAATATAATTAAAGAAAAGTTACAATTAACTTCATGTTTAGCTTTGGGTGAATGTGGTTTAGATAAGCGAATAGAAATTCCGTTTGAAACTCAAATTAAGGTTTTTAAAATGCAAATAGATTTGGTTAAGCAAACTAATAAACCCATTGTTTTGCATTGCGTAGCTGCTTATGATGAAGTTATAGCAATAAAAAAAGAACTTAAAATTGAAAACCCAATGATCATTCACGGTTTTTCAAAAAACGAACAAGTAGCAAAATCGCTTTTGAATAATGGTTTTTATCTTTCGTTTGGAAAATACTTGCTTCGTAATCCAGATTTAGAAAAAGTATTTACCTTTGCACCCGAAAATCAAATTTTATTAGAAACAGATACGATTGAAGAATCTATTTATGAAGTGTATGAAAAAGCAGCTTCTATAAAAGGAATTTCTTTAGAGGAGATGAAAGCTATTGTTTTTGCTAATTTTTCATCAGTTTTTAATCACAATCAATAAACTAAAACATTAAACATTTAAAATGGCAAAGTGGAAAGAAAGAGCAGTATTGTTATTTAAAGAAGAAGGAATTCAAAAATTAGAAAACGCAAATGTTTTAGTTGTTGGATTAGGTGGAGTAGGAAGTTTTGCTGCCGAATTTTTAGCTCGTGCTGGAGTTGGAAACATGACCATTGTGGATGGCGATGTGGTTGATATTACCAATATCAATCGTCAATTACCAGCTTTACATAGTACTGTTGGTCAGCCAAAAGTAAAAATTGTTGGCGATAGATTACTAGATATTAATCCTGAATTAAAATTAACGCGAATAGAAGAGTTTTTATCACCAGAACGTGCGTATGAACTGGTTTCAAATGAATTTGATTACGTTTTAGATTGTATTGATAGCGTAACTCCTAAATTAAATTTAATTATTGCTTGTAAACGTAAAAAAGTTAAAGTAATAAGTAATATGGGAGCAGGAGGAAAGTATGAAGCTGAGAAAGTTTGCGTGAGAGATATAAGTAAAACAGAATATTGTCCGTTAGCTAAAAATGTACGAAAACGTTTAAAAGAAGCAGGAATTTCTAAAGGTGTAAAAGTGGTTTATTCTTTTGAAAGACCCGATTATTCGAGTATTAAAACTACAGATGGCACTAATTTTAAAAAATCGTTTTACGGTACTAATAGTTGGATGCCGGCTCTTTTTGGATTACATGCTGCAGAAACAGTTGTAAAACATTTAATAGGGAAGGTTAAAAATTAAACAAAAAAGGACATTTAAAATGTCCTTTTTTGTTATCTTGATGTTCTTTTGGTAATGTCTTCATTATACTTATCATAGAAAGTTTGAAGTTTTTCTGGATTTATGTTTCCTTTTGCATCTAAAACCTTTTCTTTTAGTAACCATTTTACTAGTTTTTGCATATTCTTTTTTGAATTCATTCCAATTCCTGCAATAACATGTTCAACACTTGTTGTTTCAACTTTAGTTTTTTCTAGTAAAAAGTTTAGAATAATATAGTCATCATCGCTATATTCAGATGTTTCGTTATCATGCCATTTAAAAAGCAAGATTTCATCATCGCTTTCTAAAGAGTAGAACGAATGTTGTAAAATATTTATTTTTTCATATTTTAATATAGGGTTTCCATCTAAAAGAACTTTGTCATTTTTGATTTCAACTTCCTGAGCATTTATGTACGATCCAATTAGTAAAAAGACAATAGATAAAAATAGTTTATTCATTATTTAAAATTTGAAATAATTATTAATTTGTAGTTGTAGTTTCAGAAGGAGTAGTGTTATCTTCTTGAGAAACTTCAGGTTTTGGTTTAGCAATATAAATTCTTTTTTTTACTGGAACATAAAGCTCAGTTACCCATTTTGATGGTTTACGTTCTTTAGGTAAACTTATTTTGTAAACTTCTATTTTAGCCCCATTTATATCTTCAATAAGATTTTTCTTTTTTAGGTAAGCAAGGGTTTTATTCCAAGCTTCTTTATTGTGAGAATAATCTCCTGTTAATGTTGTTTTTATAGCTAAAAATTCATCAAAATGACCACCAGAAATTTCACTTCCATCAGTAGTTAAAATTTCTTCTTCTACAGGAACACACATAGAAAAAATGGTAGTTTTTGTTTTATTATCCCAAGAATTATAACTGATAAATGGTAAACCTGTAATGATTATATCGTTTTTGTCAACAAACGCCATCATATTTTGCAACATTGCTTTTGAAACTTTGTGAAAATCTGCAAAAGAACAAGTATCTATTTGTTGAATATAATTGGTAGCATGCTTGGTTACCAAACCATTAATTTTAATATTGTAAGTGGTTAGTTCTTTTACTAAATACGAATCAATATTGTTTAATCCTTCCTCAAGTTTATCACCTAAAACATTGTCAACGCCACCTTGTAAAACACTCAGTAATTTTAGATTAAAATCTAACTTTCCTTTTAATTTCCAGGTAACTAAAGCTCCTTTTTTGGTGTTTTGAAACCGCATAAACGATTCGTTTTTTTCTCCTTTAACTAAAATAGATTGGATTATTGTGTCACCAGTTACTAATTTTATATTTTCAAAAACAGCTATGTCTTTTTTCCAAGGATTCCAATCTATATGTGCGGTGCTGTCGGTTACAAAATTATAAACAATATCTTTTGAGATTTTTATTTCTTTAGAACGAACAATGGTGTAATCACTTTTTTGGGTAGCTACAAATACAACAAAAGCCACACCTAAAAGAAGAAGTAGTAGTAAAATATATTTTAAAATTCTCATTGCAGCTTATGTTTGTTCATCAAAAGTAAGAAAATTAATCTTTCATAAGTACTTTAATTACAAAGAGTAATCCAATAAAGACTAAAAATCCAATAAAAACCCAATAGGTTCCTTTATAAAAAGGCTTTAGCACCTTTAAATCTTTACGATAAACTAATATCATTGTAATTACAAAAGCGATAATAAAGAAAATAGCAAAGTAAATTTGTCCTGTTGAAAACATATTGAAAATTTTTACAAAAATAAGAATTTATTATGCTCAATTTTTTTAAATTTAATGAAATTTATACAGATAATTATGCAAAAACAATTAAATGCAGTAAAGTTATTTCATGAAACCTACGGATTAGGAGTTAGTGAAGAAATGAGAGCCGATTTAGGAAAGTTAAAAAATGAGCTTCGTTTTAATTTAATGAAAGAGGAAAATGAAGAATATTTAGAAGCCGTTCAAAATAATGATTTAGTTGAAATTGCAGACGCATTAGGAGATATGCTTTATATATTGTGTGGAACAATTTTAGAGCACGGTTTGCAACATAAAATTGAAGAAGTGTTTGATGAAATTCAACGTTCTAATATGAGTAAATTAGGAGAAGATGGAAAACCAATTTATAGAGAAGATGGAAAAGTGATGAAAGGTCCAAATTACTTTAAACCCAACTTTGAAGAAATATTAAAATAGTCACAGTTTCCAGTCACAGTTATCAGTGTTTTATTTTTACAGATAACTGCGACTGCGACTGCTTACTAAATTTTAACAGTCCATCCAAATTTATCTTCAGCTAGTTTGTATTGAATGTTAGTTAATTTTTCTTTTATTTCTAATGCAATAGGATTTTCTAATTTTGGTAATTCGTAATATTCACCTAAGTAAGAAAAACCTACAATTGGATTAATGACTGCAGCAGTTCCAGCCCCAAAAATTTCTTTTAAAGAACCATCTTTTGCAGCGGTAACTAATTCGTTTACTAAAACAGAACGAACTTCTATATTTATGTCTTCACTTTGAGCTAATTCAATAACACTTTTTCTAGTTACACCATCTAAGATTCTTTCACTTGTAGGTGCTGTAAATAAAGTATCATTAATTCTGAAGAAAACATTCATAGTTCCTGCTTCTTCTAATTTGGTATGCGTTGCATCGTCTGTCCAAATAATTTGTTGAAAACCTTGCTCATTTGCTAATTTAGTTGGGTAAAATTGTGCAGAATAATTTCCTGCCGCTTTCGCAGCTCCAATTCCACCGTTAGCAGCTCTACTAAAATGTTCCGCTATAATTACTTTAACTTCTCCAGAATAGTAAGATTTTGCTGGAGATAAAATAATCATAAAACGATATTCTTGAGAAGGAGCAGCAATAACACCATGTCCGGTTGCTATCATAAACGGACGTATATATAAGGTATTCCCTTTTCCTTTTTTAACCCATTCTTTTTCAATTTCTAATAAACGGTGTAAACCTCCTAAGAAAACGTCTTCAGGAACTTCAGGCATTGCCATACGAGTAGCACTTTTATTAAAACGGTTATAGTTTTCATCAGGTCTAAATAACCAAACATCATCTTGTGCGTCTTTATAAGCTTTCATTCCTTCAAAAATAGCTTGTCCGTAATGGAAAACTTTAGCCGAAGGATCAATCATAAAAGGTGCATATGGTTCAATAACAGGTTTTTGCCATGCTCCGTTTACATAATCACATACCAACATATGATCTGTAAAAACATTACCAAAGGTTAAATTTTCAAAATCAATTTCGTTGATTTTTGAATGTGGAGCCGAAATAATTTCAATTTCGTTTAAAGTTTTTAATTCCATTAGGCGTAAACTGTTATAATTTATAATTTTGTATAATCAATAAAAAAAAGGTTGATTTTTACATTTTCATTGCAAATTTACTAAAAAAAAGAAGTTTTCTTTTCACTTAATAAAAAATAATTATCAACAACGGATATATTATTGTCTTAATAAAAACTTCAAATCAAATTACTAATACTAAAACAAACAATGTCAATAGTGTTTTTGAAAGCTATGTAAAGTTTAATTTCTTGTTCAAGAAAAAGATTTTTTTTATAGTGTCGTAAAAGTAAAAAAAATATAGCTAATTTTGTTTAAATCTTATATTTTAAAAATGAAAAAAATACTTACGCTATCACTTTTAGCAGCTATCTTTATTAGTTGTGAACAAAAAAAAGAGACAACACCAGTAACTGAAAAAGTAGATTATGCTGTTTTTGGAGATTCTATTTCATCTGAAAATGCATTATCTAACACTGAAATGATGGAAAAATTTGCAACATTAAAAGAAGGTGATACTTTAGAAGTTAAATTCAAATCTGGAATTAATGAAGTTTGTCAAAAGAAAGGATGTTGGATGACTTTAGGTTTAGCTGATGAAAAAGAGGCTTTTGTAAAATTTAAAGATTATGGTTTTTTTGTTCCAAAAAATGCCCAAGACAAAGAAGTAATTGTAAATGGAAAAGCATTTGTAAGTGTTGAAAGTGTGGATGTTTTAAAACATTATGCTAAAGATGCAGGGAAATCTCAGGCCGCTATTGATAGTATTACGGAGCCAAAAGTTACTTATTCTTTTATGGCTGATGGCGTTTTAATTGCTAAATAATGAAACAGTTTTTTCTAATTCTAACTTTTGCTTTTTTGGTAATTTCTTGCGAAAAGAAATCTAACGATAAAGCAACAGAAAAAGAAGCTTGCGAATCGGATTCAAAGGTAAATAAAGACGGATTTGAAATGTATGAAATGGCAGCGCTAATGGAGCAAATGTATGTTGATAATCAACGTTTAAAAGAACGAATTGTTAAAGGAGATACTATTGGTAAATTTCCGCAACATTTTATTAAAATTCACAAAGCGGTAATGACAGATGAAACAGATAAAGATGCTTTTTTTAACGAACAAGCAGCTAAGTTCATCAAAGCACAAGAATTGATTTATGAAGATCCAAAAAATGCAAAAGAACATTTTAATAACGGAATCGATGCTTGTATTAAATGTCATGAAGTAAAATGTGGAGGACCGATACCGAAAATTAAGAAGTTGTATATTGAGTAATAAATGAAAAAAGTAATTATTTCAATTATTGGAAGCGCAATATTGATTGAATTTTTACATTTAATTTACGGTATAAAAATATCTCCTTTTTTTGTGTTATTATTTTCATTAATAATATTTATTTTTTGGAATATTTTAAATAATTATAATAACAGAAGCAAAAAATCTTGAAAAGAGAAATTATTATCACCGATGACGGTTCCACAACCATACGAATTCCGGAATGGGATGAGAATTATCATTCAACTCATGGCGCTATTCAGGAAGCGAAACATGTTTTTATAAAAAACGGATTGGATTTATTTCAAAATCAGGATTCGATTTCCATTTTAGAAATTGGTTTTGGTACGGGTTTAAATGCTTTTATTACTTTTTTAGAAACTATAAATAAAGAAAAAGTAAATTACGTTGGAGTAGAAGCGTACCCCATTTCAAAGGAAGAAATTGCACAAATGAATTACGTTTCTGAATTAGAAGCTGAAAAGTATCAAGAGGTTTTTGATAAGATGCATTCTTGTAATTGGGAAAACCAAGAAACGATTTTTGAAAACTTTCATTTAACTAAGAGAAAACAGCTTTTTCAAGATATTGAAGACAAAAGCCAATTTGATTTAATTTATTTTGATGCTTTTGGTTTTCCTTTACAGCCAGAATTATGGAGTGAAGTCATTTTTAAGAAAATGTACGATGCACTTTTACCAAAAGGAACTTTAGTAACTTATGCATGCCGTTCATCAATTAAAAACGCGATGCTAAGTGTAGGATTTTCAATAGAAAAACTACCCGGAGCTCCAGGAAAACGAGAAATGTTACGAGCTACAAAAAATGTATGATTTTTAGTACTAAGTAAGAATTTAATAAAATTTTAGCATTTATTTTAACAACTAAAACGTTTTCGTAAAGATTTTTTTATTTATCTTTACAATAAGTTCTTATCCCAAAGTCTAACTAATTATTAAGAAGAAAGTATGCCTAGACCAATGTTTTCTTACACCAAATCAATTTTGGAGAGAGTGAGTTTTGATGCGAAATTATTTTGTAAAGAATTAGAGAAAGCAGTACGTTTATTGCTGCCTTACGAAATAGATCAGTTACGAGATTGGCTTATTCAATATACTAAAGAAAAGCCAGAATTAAGACAATGTTTAATTTATATTAACTAAATAGTAAAGTCCCAATTAATTGGGACTTTTTTTATGGAATTACTTCAAATTTATTTTGTTTTAGGACTTATTATTTCTACGTCATTAAAAGCAATTGCGCCTCTTACAACTCCAGAAATCACATCTCTTAATGCATTAATAATATGTATTTTTAATTCATTTTTAGGATAAATTAAACTTACTTCTCTAGCAGGCTTTGGATCTTTAAAAGGTTTTAATTTTTCTTTATTTTTATCATTTAAATCTAAAGTATGTAAGTAAGGAAGCAATGTTATGCCTAATCCCTCATCTGCCAATTTAATTAAGGTTTCAAAGCTTCCGCTTTCTAATTGAAAATGGCTATCTGAAATGTATTTATTGTTTTTGCACAAGTTTAAAATTCCATTTCTAAAACAATGTCCGTCTTGTAAGAGTAAAATTTTATCTAAATCTAAGTCGGAAGTCTCAATTTCTTTTTTATCAATAGTTGGATGATTTGCAGGAACATATGCTACAAAAGGTTCATAATACAACACAATCTCTTTTAAATTTTCTTCTTCAAGTGGAGTGGCTGCAATGGCACAATCTAAATGACCATTTTTTAATTTTTTAATGATTTCTTCAGTTGTTTGTTCTTCAATTATTAAATTTACTTTAGGATATTTTTTAATAAAGTTATTTAAAAACATTGGGAGTAAAGTAGGCATTACCGTTGGTATAATTCCAACTTTAAATTCTCCGCCTATATAGCCTTTTTGTTGGTCTACAATATCTTTAATTCGTCCTGCTTCGTTAACTATATTTTTGGCTTGATTTACAATCTTTTCTCCAATTTCAGTTAATATTATAGGTTTTTTACTTCTATCAAAAATTAAAATATCTAATTCATCTTCTAATTTTTGAATTTGCATGCTTAATGTAGGTTGTGTTACAAAGCATTTTTCTGCAGCAAGTGTAAAATTTTTGTATTCAGCTACTGCTAAAACGTAATATAGTTGTGTTATAGTCATGTTATTGATAAATTTTATGCAAATATAAAAACTATCAATTAAATTTATACATTAAAGGGCTTAAATTTTGTAAATTTGAATAAATCAAAATAGAAATTATGAAATTGAATAGTCTAGGATTACCCATTAAAGAGTCAGAGGAATTAGTAAACGATTTAAACGGATTACTATCCAATTTTCAAATATATTATCAAAATTTAAGAGGATTGCATTGGAATATTCGTGGTAAGCGCTTTTTTGATTTGCATCTTAAGTTTGAAGAATTGTATAATGATAGTCAAATTAAAATCGATTTAATTGCGGAACGTGTACTTACTTTAGGAGGAACTCCTTTACATACTTTTTCTGATTACATTGAAAACAGTAAATTAAAAGTTGGAAAAAACATATCTAAAGATACCGAAGCAATTCAATTAGTTTTAGAATCATTATCTGTTTTGTTGCAACTAGAACGAATTATTTTAGATAAAGCAGGTCAAATTAATGACGAAGGAACAAATTCAATGATGAGTGATTTTATTTCTGAACAAGAAAAGACAAATTGGATGCTTAAAGCCTGGATGGAAGAAGAAATTTAAAATTAAAATGCTGTGAATTTTCACAGCATTTTTTTTATGCTCTATGATTAAAATTTTACATAAAATATATTTATATTTGTTATATGAAATTTTTATCAACTACTTTTTTAATCTTGTTTATTGCTTTTTTAGCAACTCCTACTTTAATAGGTATGGTAGATGATCAAGTTGATACTTCTTATTTCTATAACTTGAGTGAAGAAGAAGAAAGTCACGCTTCATTTGATGAGATACATTTTTCTCCAACAACGAGTTATTTTTTTATAAATTTTTCATCTAATAAATTAGCAAATCTAAACGTACTAGTTAAACATGATTTAAGTTTTGATAATTTAGCGCATCAAATTTTTTCTCCTCCACCAAATTTTATCTAATACATTTTCTTTTTTCATAAGCACTCATTTTATAGCGTGTATTATTAATGTATTAGTATAAAAAATTTCATGAATAACCATTCTTTTTTTTCCAACGTAAGAGGTGATCTTGCAGCTGGATTGGTTGTGTTTTTAGTAGCATTGCCTTTATGTTTAGGTATTGCTTTAGCGTCTGGAGCGCCCTTGTTTTCAGGTATTGTTTCTGGTGTAATTGGAGGTATCGTTGTTGGGTTTCTTAGTAATTCTGCTTTGAGTGTTACGGGGCCAGCGGCTGGTTTAACAGCCATAATATTAGTTGCAATTACAGATTTAGGAGGCTTTGATGTGTTTTTAGTGGCTGTTATTTTAGCCGGATTATTTCAAATTCTTTTAGGATTTTTAAGAGCAGGTAGTTTTTCTAATTATTTTCCAACTAGTGTTATTGAAGGAATGTTAGCGGCTATTGGTATAATCATTATTTTAAAACAAATTCCACATGCTTTTGGTCATGATGTTGACAATGAAGGCGATTTTTTTTATATAGAAAAATCAGGACATACTACTTTTGATACCTTAATAGAATCAATCAACTACATCCATTCAGGGGCTTTAATTGTGGTATTAGTATCTCTATTTATTCTTATAATTTGGGAAAAAGTGCCATTATTAAAAAATATTAAAGTTGTTCCAGGTGCCTTAGTTGTAGTGGTTTTTAGTATTTTATTAAATGAGTTTTTCATTCAAACAGACTCATCGTTAGCAATTACAACAAAGAATCATTTAGTTAATTTACCTTCCTTTTTAGAAATTAAAAATGGGTTTTCACTGCCAAATTTTTCTGCCTTAACAAATGAAAAAGTATGGATAGTAGCCCTAACTATTGCTGTTGTTGCTTCAATTGAAACTTTGTTATGTATAGAAGCTACAGACAAACTAGACCCTTTTAAAAGGTATACCAATACAAACAGAGAATTAAAAGCACAAGGAATAGGTAATATTGTAAGCGGTTTACTAGGTGGTTTACCTATGACATCTGTTGTTGTTCGTTCTTCTGCAAATATTAATTCTGGTGGTAGAACTAAATTAGCTACAGTTTTTCATGGCATATTATTAATTGTATTTGCTTTAGCGATTCCGTTTATTTTAAATAAAATTCCACTTTCGGCTTTAGCGGCTGTTTTGTTAATGGTAGGTTATAAATTGGCTAAACCAAGTGTTTTTATTCATTTATGGAAAAACGGATACACGCAATTTGTCCCTTTTTTAATTACCGTTATTGCTGTTGTACGAATTGATTTGCTAAAAGGTGTTGCAATTGGATTAGCTGTTAGTATCTTGTTTATTTTATATCAAAATTTAAAAATTGCTTATTCATTTAAAAGAGAATCTTTTCATGATGGAGATGTTATTACTATAAAATTAGCACAAGAAGTATCTTTCTTAAATAAGGCGGCAATAAAAAATACATTTAAAAAAATACCGCAAAATTCTAAAGTAATTATAGATGCATCAAATACAGATTTTATTGATTTTGATGTTGTTGAAATGATAAAAGATTTTAGAGATGTTAAGGCTGTTGATAAAAATATAACATTAACATTAAAAGGATTTAAAGAATCTTACAATATTGAAAATACGAAGTTTAATCATGTTGAAATTAATCATAATAACTAATTAATTAAATTACATAATGAGTGATTTTTATAAAAAAATACTAGAAAATAATAAAAAGTGGGTTGAAGATAAATTAGCTATTAGCCCAGAATATTTTAACAATTTAGCCGATGGGCAACAACCTCCTTTGTTGTGGATTGGTTGTTCTGATAGTAGAGTTCCTGCTAATGAAATTATAGGAGCTGAGCCAGGGGAAGTTTTTGTTCATAGAAATATTGCAAATATGGTCGTTCATTCTGATATGAACATGTTAAGCGTTTTAGATTATGCTGTAAATGCTTTAAAAGTGAAACACGTTATCGTTTGCGGACATTATGGTTGTGGTGGTGTGAAAGCTGCAATGGGAAATAGTTCTATTGGTATTATTGATAATTGGATTCGTCACATAAAAGATGTATATCGTTTTCACCAAAAATATTTAGATTCTATTTCTGATGAAAAAGAAAGATTTAACAAGTTTGTAGAACTAAATGTAAAAGAGCAAGTTATGGATTTAGCTAAAACTTCCATTGTTCAAAATGCATGGAAAAATGGCCAAGAATTATCATTACATGGCTGGGTTTATGGTTTAAATTCGGGTTATGTAACCGATTTAGGTGTTAACTTTAGTTGTGATAAAGATTTAGATGATGTATATCAATTGAAATTTTAATTCAAATACTTACTTAATAACTAAGTCGTATTTCTTTAACAAACCAGATAAATTTTCAGTAGAAAAGATAGCACGTTTAAGTTTATTTTTTTCAGGATCAATTATAAAATCATAGCTAGTAGAAAAATCAGTTTTATTGGCTGTTGTTCCAATAAAAACCGCATGCCTAAGATTGCAGTTGTCAAAAAGAGCTTCAGAAAGGTCGCTTTCCATAAAATCAACTGCAATCATGCTGCAATTAATAAATTGCATTTTCTTAAGTTTTAAACTATAAAACTGTGCATAATCGAGTAAGCAGTCTTTAAAATGAAATTCATATAAAATTTGATCGGTCATAGCAAAATTTACCGAAGTAAAATCGCATTTTGTAAACCAAACATCTCGTAAAGAAACATGATTAATTTTAGTATTTCTAAAATTACAATCTAAAAAAATGCAATCAATAAAAGTTACAGCAATAAAAGAACATGCTCTAAAATCGCAGTTTGTAAATGTACAATTTTCATATTCTTTGAATTTTATATCGTTTTCCGTATAATTTATATCAGAAAAATTTTCATCAACAATATAGTCAGTATGCATATTTCTAAATTTTGAATGGTAAAACTACTTAAATTTTAATAAGCGAAGTATTTCTTCAGCTAAAAATAGTTCAAATATTAAGAGTATTTAATTTTCACTATTTAAAACCCTTCAAAAACGCCTAATCCAAACAAAGCAAAATCGTATTTTACGGGGTCGTTTTTATCTAATATTCGCAAATTGGCATCTAATTCGGCTACTGCTTTTGCATCATTTTGCTTTCGAGTGAGCAATCCTAATTTTCGAGCTACATTTCCAGAATGCACATCTAACGGACAAGAAAGTAGGGCAGAAGAACTGTTTTTCCAAATACCTAAATCGACACCTTTGTTGTCATTTCTAATCATCCAACGTAAATACATGTTGATTCTTTTAGCAGCAGAACCATTCATTGGATCAGAAATATGCTTTTCAGTTCGTTCTAAATGGGGAACTTCAAAAAATAACTTCTTAAAATTAGAAATGGTATGTTGCATCGTAGTATGTTCTTTAGCAAAAACAGCTTCTAATCCGTTATGGTTTTTATAAATGTGTTGCAATCCTTTTGTAAATCCAATAAAATCTTGACCGTTAAAAGTTCTATGAACAAATTTCTCTAATGATTCTAAATTTTCATTTGAATGCGACATAATAAAATCATAAGGTGAATTTCCCATTAAATTCATCATTTTTTGTGCATTATTAATAATCATTTTGCGATTGCCCCAAGCTATTGTAGCGGCAAGAAATCCAGCAATTTCTATGTCTTCTTTTAATGAATATAAATGTGGAATTTGAATAGGGTCGCTTTCTATAAATTTAGGATTATTATATAAATCAACCTTTTCGTCTAAGAAATCTTTTAATTCTTGCTTAGTCATTTTCGATTTTTTTTGCATAAAATCCATCTTTTATATTTGAGGTTCTTTGTTGAGGATAAAACGTATAAAATTCAAATAGTTTGTTGTTTACACAAGGTAATTTTCCATTTGAAGTTTTATATAAATTTGGAAGATTTGGATCGTAGAATTTAAAATTTCCAATACTTTTTTCTTTAAATCTAGAGCTATTATGTTTTGAATTAGAAGAAGGATAAATAACACAATTAATATTGAATTTTTCATTTATTGAAATAATTTTCAAATCAAAAAACAAACTAAAATTTATTAAAAGTATCGATAAACTTATGATTATAGCATTGTTTGAAAAATTTATACGCATTAAAACATCATAAATTAGTACAGTTCCTAAGCATATGATTGTAGGTAAGAAAAATCGATATTGAGGAGATGTTACTAACAAAAAAACAAAGTGAATCAACAACACAAAATATAGAATTTTAAAGTTTTTTATCGATTTATATAACTTGGTAAATGGTGTTAAAAACAATAAAATTATGATGCTACTATTAAAAAATCCGTTTATTCCTTTTAAATGAATCCAAAAATTTAATTTTTCAAGTAAACTGTAATCGTGTGCGATAGATACATTTTCAGCATAACCTAAATTGTTGATGTTTTTGTACATATAATTCATGGATTCAATTGGTAATTTCCAATCAAAATTAAAATCAAATAAACTCAAAGGAAACAAAGGATATCCTGTAATAATAAGGTTTTTAATGATCCAAGTAATACCAAAGATAAGTCCAGTACAAATTGCAAATACAATTATTTTTTTTTCTTTATCTAATATAAAATATAAAAGCAGCAGCAATGGAGCAATTGTTAGCTTAATAAAGACTAGAAAAATTAAAAAAAGGAATAGCGATTTTCTTTTTCTCGTGTCTAAGTTATTGAAAATAAATTCATTAAAAAATATACTCAAGAAAACTAATATAGGCAAATCTGGTGATGGTGCATCAATAAATTGAAAATAAACAACTAAAAATAAGCTATTTACAATGAGGTATATATTTGGTTGTGTATTATATTTTTGAAAGAAATAATAGATTCCTATAATTAAAAGCAAACCATTCACATCATTAAAAGAATCAGAAATAAAAGAAAAATTAAATCCACTTTGAAAAACATGCCAAAAGGAACATTGAGCTAAAAAAGGATGGACATTTGCAATTCCTTTAATATAACCAAATTCATTAAGCCATTTAATGGTTTGTATGTAATATGTTTCATTGTCAAAAATACTTGGTAGTTGAGCAGATTTAAGAGCAACTAACAAAATGAACAAGCTAAAAATTACTTTTGATTTTAAGCTAAAAGTGGTAAATAAAGAAGATGTAAATAGTTTTAATTCGTTTCTTATAAAAAAACTAGCTAATACTACTAAACAACAATTTGTTATAAAAAAATGACTTCCAATTTTATAGAAAAAAGCAAAAATTCCAATAAAGAGAGTTTGAAATATAATTCCATATAAAAGAATAAAAGTAGGATCATCAGTTAGTTTCAGGCTTTTTTTTGCTACTATTCCAGTAACAGAAATCATATAAAAAATGAGTAACCAACTAATTATAACGACTATCATTATTCTAAAATTAGACCATCTTTCATAACTAATTTTCTGTCTGCCATATTGGCTAAATCTTCATTATGGGTTACAATTACGAAAGTTTGGTTAAATTCTTCACGCAGTTTAAAAAACAATTGATGTAGCATTTCTGCCGATTGTGTGTCTAAGTTTCCAGAAGGTTCATCTGCAAAAATTACTGCGGGTTTGTTTATTAATGCTCTTGCAACAGCTACTCTTTGTTGTTCTCCTCCAGAAAGTTCACTTGGTTTATGGTCAACTCTTTCAGCTAAACCTAAATAAGTTAATAATCGTTTTGCTTCTGTTTCTACTTCTTTTTTATTTCGATTTGCAATAAAACCCGGAATGCAAACATTTTCTAATGCTGTAAATTCTGGTAATAATTGATGAAACTGAAAAATAAATCCTAAATGTTGGTTTCTAAATTTTGAAAGGGCTGTATCTTTTAAATTTAGTACTGATGAGCCATTAATTTCTAATACGGTATTTTGTTGTTTGTTTGGAAGATCTAAAGTGCCTAATATTTGTAATAAAGTTGTTTTTCCGGCACCAGAAGCTCCTACAATTGAAACGATTTCTCCTTTCTTTATGTGAAGATCAACGCCTTTTAAAACATGAAGCGATTCGTAATATTTATGTAGATTTTTTGCAAGTATCATATTCCAATATTTATACAAAGAAACAAAGATTTTCGTCTAATAAAAAAACTATGTAGCGCTATTCATGTAAATCAAGTAATAAATTTTAGTTAAAATGTAATTTGTGTTTAATTTTTATGTAAATTTGTTAAACAAAATAAACGAAAAAAATATGAGAAATAGTATTAAAGGCTTGTCGTTAGTTTTGAGTTTGGTTTTAAGTTCGTGTACTGCAAAAGAAAAACCAATTGTAAAAGAAGAATATAAAGAACCGGTTAAAACAAAAATGAAAGAAGGTATGGAAGTTGCAACGTTTGCTGGCGGCTGTTTTTGGTGTACAGAAGCCATTTTTTTAGAAATTAAAGGAGTAGAAAAAGTAGTTTCGGGATATATTGGAGGTACCACTAAAAATCCGACGTATACAGAAATTTGTACAGGAACAACAGGACATGCAGAAGCAATTCAAATTACATTTGATCCTAATGAAGTAGCTTACGAAGATTTGTTGGAAGTGTTTTTTGGAACTCACGACCCAACAACGTTAAATCGTCAGGGAGCCGATATAGGAACACAATATAGAAGCGAAATTTTCTATTATTCTGAAGATCAAAAAAACAAAGCTGAAAATTACATTCAATTACTTGAAAAAGAAAAATTGTATGATAAAAAGATAGTTACCAAAGTTTCTTCAGCAACTGTATTTTATGAAGCTGAAAAATACCACCAAAATTATTATAACGACAATTCAAGTCAAGGTTATTGTCAAATGGTTATTGCACCAAAATTAGAGAAACTAAGAAAATATTATAGAACAAAATTAAAATAGAAGGGAAAATTGCTATGAACACTACTATTGAAAAAGAAATATTCGACATTATTGGAGACAATCATCAAATGACATCTGTAGAAACGCCTTTGCGAAGTGATGCTTTTGTGAGATCTGATGCTCAAAAAATGGAAGTTATTGAACACCATTTTGAAATTATCATGAAAGAACTTGGTTTAGATTTGACCGATGATAGTTTACAAGGAACGCCACATCGTGTGGCAAAAATGTTTGTTCAAGAAATATTTTCAGGTTTAAATCCTGCTAACAAACCTAAAATTTCGGTTTTCGATAATTCGTATCAGTATGATAAGATGTTAGTGGAAGCAAATATTAGTTTTAACTCTACTTGCGAACATCATTTTTTACCTATTGTTGGTAAAGCGCACATTGGATATGTTTCATCTGGAAAAGTAATTGGTTTATCTAAATTAAACAGAATTGTTGATTATTATGCACGCAGACCACAAGTTCAAGAGCGAATGATTATGCAAATTTTTAATGAATTAAAAACTGTTTTAGAAACAGATAATGTTATGGTTGTTATGGAAGCAACTCATTTGTGTGTTTCTAGTAGAGGAATTAAAGACGAAAGTAGTTATACATCAACATTACAATATGGTGGTGTTTTTAATCAGAAGGAATTTCGCGACGATTTTTATAAAATGATTCATAAAGAATAATTTGGCATTTGTTTTGTATATTCGTAATAGAACTTACAAAATTTAAAATGAAGGATGAACTAATAAAAAACCCGATTCAACCAAGTAAAAACGACAAAATCACTAAACTGATTTTGAGTCTATTGTTTGACGGAATAGGAATGATATCTTATTTAATTCCAGTTTATGGTGAATTGATTGATTTAATTTGGGCACCAATTTCAGGAGTTTTGTTGATATTGATGTTTAAAGGAACTGTTGGAAAATTAGCAGGAATTTTTGGTTTTATAGAAGAGTTAATTCCATTTGTAGATATTATTCCCACTTTTACAATTACTTGGTTTTACACCTATGTTATAAAAGGAGGTAATGAACAATAAAAAAAGGAGCAATTGCTCCTTTTTTTATTTGTCTTTTTTAGATAAAATAGCATTATTGGTAAATTTATCTATCTGAATTTTTGAATCGCCAAATAAGTCAATTTCACTTTTTCCTGATGCCATTAATATAAGTTTGTTTGAAACATAAACTTCACATTTGGCATAATTTTCAGAAGTTAATTCTAAATTATAAATATCTAATTTTTTTGCGATTAATACGCTGTTATTGTCTATTCTAATTTTAGCATTTTTAGATTTTCCTTCAATAGTAGCGGAACTTTTCTGATACATGTCTAATTTTAATTCTGGCGAATTAATCAAAGCTTTTAGTTCCGTATTTTTACTTAATTCTACAGAAGTATTTTCTGCTTTAACATTAATTTCTGCTTCAGATTTATCATTTAATACAAGAGCAAAATAATTTGCTTTTACATTTAAAAAAGATCTTGAGTTATCGTAATTTTTAATAGTAATATTATCTAATTCTAAATCGGCCAAAGCATGAATAGAGCTTTCATTTTTAGCGGTTATTAATTTTAATTCAGAAGTATAATTAATACGAATTGCAAATTTCTTTGCACCTGAAACATCTCTTAAAGAAGTAATTCGTAGTGTTCCACCTGCCACTTCGTAATTTATAATGTCATGAAGATTATCATCGGCTTCAATTTCAATAGAAGATTTTTCTCCTTTAACTAAGAATACTTCAAAATTGTCATTTATTTCAATGTTTTCAAAAGAGGGAGTTTCTTTAACAGAAACAGTTACAATTTTAGATCCTTTTATTTTCTCTTTTTTTTGGGCAACTACAATAGAAGTTAGGAATAAAAGTGTGAATAGAAATGAGATTTTTTTTGACATTTTTATGATAATTTTATATCACAAACATACACAAAATTTATTCCATTTTTTTCTTTTTAGATATAGAAATATACTTTTTCTTTTGGTTTTACAACTTAAAACAACAAAAAAGCATTAGCTTTTGCCAATGCTTTTAATGGGTTATATGATGGAATCTATAAGATTTACTATCAAAGTAAAAACAAATTCTACGACCTGAATTACTAACTTAATCATTTGAGTTGAATTTATGGTTAAAACTGTTATTTGTAAAATTATAAAACACTTATAATAAAGCTGTTAATAAAATATTAATTGTTTGTTAAATACACTTATTTTATAGAAACACTTCCGCCAGAAGACTCTTCTTTTACAATTTTTTTAGCAGCTTTAATATATACAATTGAACTGCCGCTAGAGGCTTTTGCATTTAAAAGAACTATAGGGTTTACGGTAGTATTACTGCCACTTGTAGACTCGGCTGTAATTTCATTTGCAGCTAAATCTTGTGCATTAATTGTGCTTCCGCTAGAAGAACTTGTTTCTACAATCAACGCTTTTCCTAATAGTGTTATTTCACTTCCGCTTGAAGCTTCGCTTATTACTTTTTCATATTCTAAATCGGTATTAATAACGCTTCCGCTACTGGTTTCAATAGAAATGTTAGTTCCTTTTAAAGTACTTTTTGAACGAATACTGGCACCACTTGAAGCTTCTAAACCGTCAATTTTAGTTGTTTTTATTCTAATAATGATAGCTTCAGTAGTATTAATGTTTCCATCAATTTTTGCAATTAAAGTTCCGTTTTCAACTTTTGTAATTACATATTCCATTAAATTATCATCTATTTCAACTTCCACTTCTGTTGTTGTTCCTTGTTCTAGAATAACTTCAACACCAGTACTAGCATCAATTTTGGTAAAAGAATCAGTAATATTTCTTTTTTCTGTAATTACGTTTCCGCTTCCGTCTATTCCGTCACCTATATTTAAGTTTGCATTACAAGATGTAAGCAGTATAGATATAAAAAGAACTATTATTTTTAGAGTTGTTTTCATGTTTATTTATTTTAAAATCTATTTATTTTTTTTTGATTTGATTTCCTTGTAAATTTCTTTTTCTTCTTTACTTGCTTCAATGATGTATTCTTCTTTTGTTGTCACTACGCCATTTTCCTCGGTATTAATTACTTTTTTTACAAGAACTCCATTTTCATCGTAATAGATAGAAGCCGACGTGTCTCCAACATTAATTTTCAAACTCATGTTATCATCAATTTCTTCATCTGAGCAATTTAAACATCTAACTTTGTCAGATTCTACTCTGTATACAGGATTTTTTGTGTCGAATTCATTTTCATCAAAAAAGTCGTAATCACTTCTGTCGTAATTTCCATAGCTTTCTTCTGTTTGAAATACAGTTCCTTTAGGTAAATACAGATATATTTCTACTTCCTGACCTCTAAATTTATTTTCTAATGCCGTAAGTAAGTAATTATCTAAAATTAGCGTATTGCCTTCAATTTTAAAATTATATTTTATTTTTTCAGCTCTTTTTTTAGCTTGGATAGTCGATTTTCCTTTTGCTAATTTTTCAATTAATAAATAGGGTGCAGCTGCATCTGTTTTTTTAATTTCAATACTTACATTATTAGAGTAAATAATTTCATTATCACCTTCGTCTTGTGTTATTTTAAAATCATGATTTCTGTATTTATTTTTCGAATAAAAATCATTGTTCTTAAATTTAATTTTTAAAGTATCAGTTAGAGCAATTGCTATCACTTCTTTTTGAACTGATTTTCCTTCAAATGCTAATTGTGACGCCTCGTTAATTCCTAATGAAATAATGATTCCAACTGCAATAATCCAAATAGCTAACAAACTGTATTTTGCATAATTACCAATTGATCTCAAGTTGTTTACCATCAATTTTAATCCTAGTATGAATAAGAAAAACAACGGAATTCCAAATCCTAATAAAAACAATATCCCTTGTGCCCACAAAGGCGTTTCTAATCCAATAGGAGTGTTAATATGATTTAAAATGTAATTCTCAGGCATTGTTGATGAAAACATAAGTATAATACTGGTTACAACAATTGCTATTAATGCAATGGCAGAGAAAAACACAATAAACGAACCTATTATTTTTGCAATAACTTTAAAAATCGTCATTATTACTTCTTCAATAGTAGAACCTATTTTTGTAGCACCTGATTTTGCAGTATTTGCAATTTTCTCATGATCTATATTACTAAACTTTGAAGTAATATCATCAAAACCTTCTTTTACTTTTTTTTCGATATTAGAAATGGTTATGGGTTGCCCTTTCATTTCTAATTTTTGAGTTGTAGTTATTGCTTCCGGAACTAATATCCATAACACAATATATACAAATAAGCCTGTACCAAATCCAAAGAATAAAATTACCATAAGAATACGTAACCATAAAGCATCTACTCCTAAATAGTGTCCTAATCCAGCCATTACACCACCAATCATTCCGTTATCCTTATCGCGGTATAATCTTTTTGATGGATAATAATAATTGGTTGAAGATGTAGAATTAGATTGATACGATGTTTTGTCATCATCAATTTTATAATCTTCTGGTTGTCCCATTATCGAAATCACTTCTTCAATTTCAAGTAATCCTACAACTTGTTTTTCGTTTTTTAAACGTTCTTGAAAAAGTTCAGCAATTCTGCTTTCAATATCTTTCATTATTTCGTCTCTTCCATCAGGTGAAAGTGAACGCTTCACCGCATCAAAATAACACGATAATTTTTGATAGGCATCCTCGTCTATATGAAAGAAAAAACCTCCTAAATTTATACTTATTGTTTTGTTCATGACCTTTAGTTTTGACTTGTTATTATGTTTACGGCATCTGCTAATTCTTTCCAGGTACCATTTAATTCTTTTAAAAATTCTTTTCCCTCATCAGTTAAACCGTAATATTTTCTTGGTGGTCCTGATGTTGATTCTTCCCAACGATAATTTAATAATCCATCGTTTTTTAATCTTGTTAATAAAGGATAAACAGTTCCTTCAACTACAAGTAATTTTGCGTTTTTTAGCGTATCTAGTATTTCAGAAGTGTAAGCATCTTTTTCTTTTAAGACAGATAAGATACAGAATTCTAAAACACCTTTTCGCATTTGCGCTTTAGTGTTTTCAATGTTCATAATTCCTTTTGATTTTTTTAATTAAACTGTTCATTTTTTGATTTTTTTTGCTCTCGCAATGATTGATTTGATGATTGAAAAATAGATTACCTATTAATTTCTTATACAAAGATAAGTCTAAAAGAAGGTATTATGTAACGCATAGTACTAATATTTAACATAAAATTAACATTTTAAAAAATAGTAGGAATGCATAGTATTTTTTGTATTTTTACAAAATAAATCAATAAATTATGGAGTTTACACCTTTTAAATTAAACTTTTTTACCTTTTTTAAATTACCTTCTGCTTTTTGGAGTGGTGTTCGAGTAAAGTCAATTTCATCAGAAATTTGCGAAGTTACAGTTAAACATAGATGGTTTAATCAAAACCCTTTTAATTCTATGTATTTTGCAGTTCAGGCAATGGCAGCAGAGTTTACAACAGGTTCTTTAGTTATGTTACATATAAAAGAAAGTAAAAAGAACATATCAATGTTAGTCGCTCAAAATAAAAGTGTTTTTACTAAAAAAGCTACCGGAAGAATTACTTTTACTTGTAATCAAGGTAATGTTATTAAGCAAACCATTCAAAATGCAATCGATACAAATGAAGGTCAAACTATTTGGTTAACTTCTATTGGTAAAAATGTAAAAGGAGAGCAGGTTTCTGAAATGCAGTTTGAATGGACTGTTAAAGTTAGAGGTTAGAAAATTTTATAGTTTTTTTTAATTTTGGTATTTAGTTAGCAACTCGCAACTTCAACTAATCCTAAACATAAGTTAATTTACTACTATTAGTTTCGTATACTTTGTAACTTTGAAAAAAGGAAAAGAAATGACTATTTTAATTACAGGTGCAACAGGGTTAGTAGGGCAAGAGTTAGTAGGCTTGTTGTTGCAAAACGGACACATTATTCATTACTTATCTACTTCAAAATCTAAACTCGTAACGAACGGAAATTATAAAGGTTTTTATTGGAATCCAAAAACATCAGAAATCGATATTAATTCGTTAGAAAATGTAGATGTTATTGTTCATTTAGCAGGTGCTAGTGTGGCAAAAAAATGGACTAATTCATATAAAGAAGAAATAATAAAGAGTCGAGTTTTGTCTACGCGATTATTGTATCAAACTCTTCAAAAAAATCACCATCAAGTAAGACAAATTGTTGCTGCTTCCGCTATTGGTATTTATCCAGATAGTTTAGATGCTATTTATCATGAGACCGATTTAGATATTGATGATTCTTTTCTAGGAAATGTTGTAAAACAATGGGAAAACGAAGTCAGTCAATTCGAAAAACTATCCATAATTGTCTCAAAAATTAGAATTGGAATTGTTTTAGCAAAAAATGGTGGTGCTTTACAAGAAATGGCAAAGCCTATTAAATTTGGCGTTGGTGCGGCATTTGGTTCGGGTAAACAATACCAATCTTGGATTCATATTCACGATTTGGCTTCAATTTTTAAATTCGTAATCGATTATAAATTACCCGGAATTTTCAATGGTGTTTCTCCTTATCCAGTATCAAATTCAGAATTAACTAAAGCAATTGCTAAAACACTTGGTAAACCTTTATTTCTTCCAAATATTCCACAATTCGCCATGAAATTAATTCTTGGTGAAATGAACGAAATATTGTTTTCAAGTCAACATGTAAGCTGCAGAAAATTATTAGATGAAAACTTCCAATTTAAATTTGCGTCTTTAGACAAAGCCTTGACCGATTTATTAAAATAATTTTCAGAAGAACACAATTCCATTTCAGTTCAATAGTTGTCCCGCTATGCGCTATATCTTTATTGCATTAAAAAAAGCAATAAAGGATGTCGCTTCTATCGGGTCTAAAACACACGTATTTAATTTCAATTAAATTTTTCCTGACAATTTGACATTTTTAAACATTTGGCAATACATTTGCAATCCCATTTACTAAAGTAAAAATGTTTAAAAAAATATTCAAAAATATGAGTCAAGAAAGTACTGAAAACATCGAAAAGGAGAACATTAATGAAGAAATTGTTTCAGAAAATCAAGAAATTCCAACGCCTGAGTTATCGGTTGAAGAACAATTACAAGCAGATTTAGCAGCAGAAAAAGATAAATTCCTACGTCTTTTTGCTGAATTTGAAAACTACAAACGTAGAACTTCAAAAGAAAGAATCGATTTATTTAAAACGGCTAATCAAGAAGTTTTACAAGCCATGTTACCGGTTTTAGACGATTTTGACAGAGCTTGGACTCAAATTTCTAAGTCAGAAGACGAGGCTTTAGTTACAGGTGTACAATTAATTCATGACAAATTAAGAAGTACTTTAATTTCTAAAGGATTAGAAGAAGTTGAAATAAAAGCAGGAGAAGTTTTTAATGCCGATTTTGCAGAAGCTATTACACAAATTCCAGCACCAAACGATAAGTTAAAAGGTAAAATTGTAGACGTTATTGAAAAAGGCTACAAATTAGGAGACAAAATTATTCGTTTCCCTAAAGTTGTAATCGGACAATAATTTTTACCATAGAAACACGATTCATCGTGTTTTAATCATTATTATAATATTTTAAAATGAAAAAAGATTTTTACGAAATATTAGGCATTTCAAAAAGTGCTACTCCAGAAGAAATTAAGAAAGCATATCGTAAGAAAGCAATTGAGTTTCACCCTGACAAAAACCCAGGTAATAAAGAAGCCGAAGAAAAGTTTAAGGAAGCGGCAGAAGCTTATGAAGTATTGAGCGATGCAAATAAAAAAGCAAAATACGACCAATACGGACACCAAGCATTTGATGGTGGCGGTTATGGTGGCGGACAACATATGAACATGGATGATATCTTCAGTCAGTTTGGAGATATTTTTGGAAGTGCTTTTGGTGGTGGCGGATTTTCTGGCTTTGGCGGTGGCGGAGGTCAACGCAGAGTAAAAGGAAGCAATCTTCGTATAAAAGTGAAATTAACTTTAGAAGAAATTGCAAATGGAGTAGAAAAGAAAGTCAAAGTTAAACGTAAAGTTCAAGCTAAAGGAGTAACATATAGAACTTGTCCTACCTGTAATGGTTCTGGTCAAATTATGAAAATTGCCAATACCATTTTAGGTAGAATGCAAACAGCTGCTACGTGTCATATTTGTAGTGGTTCAGGACAAATTTTAGATCAAAAACCAGCAGGAGCGGATGCACAAGGCATGTTATTAGAAGACGATACGGTTTCTATCAAAATTCCTGCAGGTGTGGTTGACGGAATGCAATTAAAAGTGGCAAATAAAGGAAACGAAGCGCCAGGTTCTAACAGTATTCCTGGTGATTTAATTGTTGCCATTGAAGAAATTGAACATGAGTTTTTAAAGCGTGAAGGCGAAAACTTACATTACGATTTGTACATTAGTTTTCCTGAAGCTGCTTTAGGAGTTTCAAAAGAAATTGATACTGTTTCGGGTAAAGTTCGTATTAAACTTGAAGAAGGAATTCAATCTGGAAAAATTCTTCGTTTAAAAGGAAAAGGTATCCCAAGCATTAACTCTTACGGAAACGGTGATTTGCTTGTTCATGTAAATGTTTGGACGCCTAAAACATTAAATAAAGAACAAAAGCAATTTTTTGAGAAAATGCTTACAGATGAAAACTTTATACCCAAACCAGAAAAGTCAGACAAATCTTTTTTTGAAAAAGTTAAAGATATGTTTTCATAATTAAATAAATATTAATACATTTGAAACTCACTTTCTTAGGAGAGTGAGTTTTTCTTTTTCATAGCAATTTTTCCCATCCTTTAGCAATGAAGGGTGGGTTTTTTTTGTAACAAAATCTATTTTTAGCTACTAATAAGTAAATAAAATCAACTCAATTTATGAGCAATATTCTCGAAGTACAAAACGTAGTAAAACAATATGGCGATTATACCGCTTTAAATAATGTTTCATTACAAGTTCCTAAAGGAAGTATTTATGGACTTTTAGGCCCTAATGGTGCTGGTAAAACATCCCTTATTCGAATTATCAACCAAATTACAATGCCTGATAGCGGAATTGTGTTGTTAGATGGCGAAAAATTAAAGCCAGAACATGTTCAATATATTGGTTACATGCCCGAAGAACGCGGTTTGTACAAGACTATGAAAGTAGGAGAACAGTGTTTGTATTTGGCGCAACTTAAAGGAATGCCTGAAGCTGAGGCGAAAAAACAATTGAAATATTGGTTTGAGAAATTAGAAATTCAAGGTTGGTGGGATAAGAAAATTCAGGAACTTTCAAAAGGAATGGCACAAAAAATTCAGTTTGTAGTTACTGTTTTGCACAATCCTAAATTACTAATTTTAGACGAGCCTTTCTCTGGATTCGACCCTGTAAATGCGAATTTAATTAAAGATGAAATCATCGAATTGAATAAAAAAGGAACATCGGTAATTTTTTCTACACACCGAATGGAATCGGTAGAAGAAATGTGCGATTACATTGCTTTAATTCATAAATCAAACAAATTAATAGAAGGAAAACTAGACGACGTTAAAAGACAACATCGTACCAATACTTTTCAGGTTGGCGTAATTACCAATAACGTTGAAGGGTTAATGTTACAACTAACTCAGAAATTCACTTTAAATCAAACCAATTTTAAATCACTAAATAATGATTTAAAATTAGAAGTGCATTTAGGACAAAATAGTTCAAATGAATTACTTTCCATTTTAACCCAATTTGGTCAAGTAACACATTTTGTTGAAAAAATTCCGAGTGTAAACGATATATTCATTCAAACCGTTAGTCAATAATTATGAGCGTATTATCTTTAATTATCAAAAGAGAATTTATTGCAAAAGTGCGTAATAAATCATTTATCGTAATGACTTTTTTAGGTCCGTTATTGATTGTAGGAATGACTTTTTTTATCGCTTATTTATCAAGTGTAAACAAAGGCGATGTAAAAACCATTGGAGTTCACGATAGAGCGAATGTGTTTGTAAACGATTTTAAAATTTCGGAAGATATTAAGTATGTTAACCTTTCCAGTTTGTCTTACGAGAAAGCAAAAGATTCTTCAAGAAATGCTTTTGAAGGTTTAATTTATGTTCCAGAAGTGCAAAACATCGAAGAATTAGCTACAAAAACGACTTATATTTCTGATGATAGTCCGAAAATGGATTTCTTAATGGCGTTGCAAAGAACGATTGACACGAAATTGAATAAAGAAAATTTAAAAAAATTAGGTTTTGATGCAGAGATTATTGAAAAAGCTAAAATAAAATCGGAAATTCAGTTTGCAAAATTTTCAGGAGAAGACGGATTGAAAAATTTAACATTAGTTAAAATTATCATCGGTTTCGCTTTCGGCTATTTAATCATGATGTTCATTATTATTTATGGAAACATGGTAATGCGAAGTGTAATTGAAGAAAAAACCAATCGTATTATTGAAATTATTATTTCCTCTGTAAAACCCTTCAAATTGATGATGGGGAAAATTATTGGAACATCATTAGCCGGAATTTTACAATTTTTAATTTGGATTGTATTAGGTGGCACTATAATGTTTGCAGTTCTCTTTCTTATGGGGGGCAATCAGGAAACAGTTGCAACATCACAAATTAATTCAGAACAAGCTGAAATGGCTTCCAATATCATTAGCCAATTTCAATTATATATAAATGAAATTCCAGTAGCTACTATTTTAATTTCATTTATAGTTTTCTTTATTGGAGGATACTTTTTATACAGTTCGTTTTATGCCGCAATTGGTGCAGCAGTAGATTCAGAAACCGATTCGCAGCAGTTTTTAATGCCAATCATAATGCCATTAATGTTAGCGGTTTATGTTGGCTTTTTAACGGTTATCAATGATCCACACGGAACAGTGGCTGTTGTATTTTCATTAATTCCATTAACATCACCAATTGTAATGCTTATGCGTATTCCTTTTGGAGTGCCATTATGGCAATTAGCACTTTCTGTAGTTTTATTGTACGGAACGTTTATCTTTGTAGTCTGGTTTGCAGCAAAAATTTATCGTGTAGGTATTTTAATGTACGGAAAAAAACCAACTTGGAAAGAATTGTATAAATGGTTAAAATACTAAAATTATAATGCTTAAGCAGATTTTAGAAATACTAAAATTAAAGTTAATTGACACTAAAACTATAGATTTTACTGTTGCAAATTTATTGTTATTAATTTTTGTTTTATTTGTTACAACAATTGTACTTAAGTTTATTAGAAAAATAGTTACTCGTAAACTTCCATTAGAAGATTCAAATAAGTTTATTAGTGTTTTTCAATTCATAAAATACGTAGTTTATGTTTTAGTATTTATGTTTACCATGCATTCTTGTGGTGTAAATATGAGTGTGTTTTTAACAGCTTCTGCCGCTTTATTTGTTGGAATTGGTTTTGCACTTCAAACATTTTTTCAAGATTTAATTTCAGGAATATTAATTATTTTGGACCAATCATTACATGTTGGTGATATTATTGAAGTAGATGGAAAAGTGGGAGAAGTTAAAGAAATTAAATTAAGAACAACCCGCGTTGTTACAAGAAACGATAGAGTTATGGTTATACCTAATCATAAATTTATGATAGAAACATTATTTAACTGGACTCAAAATAACACTACTAATAGAGAACAAGTTTCGGTTGGAGTAGCATATGGAAGTGATGTAAATTTAGTAAAGCGATTATTAATTGAGGCTGCAAGAGAAACAGAAGGCGTAATAGAACCAGAGAGTATAACTGTACTTTTTGAAGATTTTGCAGATTCATCACTTAATTTTTCAGTTTACTTTTACGTTGCAAACGGAATGAAAAGTCCAAGAATTCAAAGTGATATTCGCTTTAAAATAGACGAATCGTTTAAAATAAATAAAGTAGCTATTCCTTTTCCACAAAGAGATATTCGTATTATAAATCAGTAAATAAAATTATATGCCAAAAATATTAATCATAGAAGACGAAGCCGCGATCAGAAGAGTATTGACTAAAATACTTTCTGAAGAAAATGACACTTATGTAGTAGATGAAGCAGAAGATGGTTTACAAGGTGTAGAAAAAGTTAAAAATGAAGATTATGATTTAATTCTTTGCGATATTAAAATGCCAAAAATGGATGGTGTTGAGGTATTAGAAGCGATTAAAAAAATAAAGCCCGAAATTCCTATGGTCATGATATCAGGTCATGGCGATTTAGAAACCGCTATAAATACAATGCGTTTAGGCGCTTTTGATTATATTTCAAAACCACCTGATTTAAATCGTTTGTTAAATACAGTTCGTAACGCTTTAGATAAAAAACAATTAGTTGTTGAGAACAAAATCTTGAAAAAGAAAGTCTCTAAAAACTATGAAATGATTGGAAATAGCGAAGCCATTAATCATATTAAAACCATGATTGATAAAGTAGCTCCAACAGATGCTAGAGTTTTAATTACGGGTCCAAATGGAACAGGTAAAGAATTAGTAGCTCATCAATTGCATGAAAGAAGTCAACGTTCTAATGCTGCAATTATTGAAGTAAATTGTGCTGCAATTCCTTCAGAGTTAATTGAAAGCGAATTATTTGGTCATGTTAAAGGAGCGTTTACTTCGGCAGTCAAAGATAGAGCTGGAAAGTTTGAAGCAGCAGATGGCGGAACCATTTTTTTAGATGAAATTGGCGATATGAGTCTACCTGCTCAAGCAAAAGTTTTACGAGCTTTACAAGAAAATTTAATTCAAAGAGTAGGAGCAGACAAAGACATTAAAGTTAATGTTCGTGTAGTTGCTGCCACTAATAAAGATTTAAAAAAGGAAATAGAAGAAGGAAGATTTAGAGAAGATTTATATCATCGTTTAGCAGTTATTTTAATTAAAGTTCCGGCTTTAAATGAAAGAAGAGATGATATTCCTGAATTAATTGAACATTTTGCAGTAAAGATTGCTTCTGAGCAAGGAACTTCTCCAAAATCCTTTTCAAAATCAGCTATTAAATTATTACAAGAATACGATTGGACAGGAAACATAAGAGAATTAAGAAATGTGGTTGAACGCTTAATAATTTTAGGCGGAAATGAAATTTCAGAACAAGACGTAAAACTGTTTGCGAGTAAATAATATAAAGTGAATTGTGATTAGTAATTAGTGAATGGTTTGCTAATTACTAATCACTATTCACTAATTACTAAATATAAAATGCAATTAAAAAAAATACATCCAAATCTTCAAAAAGCATTGATTGAAAATGATTTAATCGAAGCTAATGAAATGCAACAAGAAACATTTTCTACTATTAAAAGTGGAGCAGATGCTGTTATCCAATCGATTAGCGGTTCGGGTAAAACCACTACTATTTTATTAAATGTTATTCAAAGAATGGATAAACCAATTGGCGAAAGTACACGTGCTTTGGTTTTGGTTCAAAATAAAGAAAAAGTGATTGAAGCTGTAGAACAGTTTAAAAAGTTGAATCACTATAACAATTTAAGGGTTTTTGGTGTTCATGAAAAAGGAGATATAGATTACGATAAAAATCAAATTTCGTTAGGAATGGATGTTTTAATTGGAACTCCTATCCGAATTAATGATATGTTTTCTTCTGCCGGATTTAATATGAATACCATTAAAATGTTTGTAGTTGATGATGTAGAAGAAATGCTACGAAAAAGAGAAGATTCAATTATTCAAAGATTATCTATGAGTGCCGAAAAAACGCAACGTTTGTTTTTCTGTTCTCAAATTACAGAAAGAGTAGAAATCTTAGCTGATAGAATTATGATTGAACCACTTTTTTTTGAAATGGAAGATTAAATAAAAACAATATGGGAATAATGAAAGTTTTTTCGGGAAGTGAAATTCTTGCCGATGCATTGAAACAAAAAATTGAAGAAGTAGGAGTAGAAGTTGTAAAAAAAGACAATTTACAATCGGCTCGTTTGGCAGGTTTTGGTAATACCGATTTAGCCGTTGAATTATTTGTAGACGAACGTTATTATGGTAAAATTAGTCCTGTTTTGGAAGAATTTAGAATGAGTTTATAAATTGTGAACACAATAAAACCAAAAAGCTCCTGAATTTTCAGGAGCTTTTTGGTTTTTATTTTACTTGATCTAAACCTCTTTTTCTTAATAATGGTTCCACACTTGGTGCAGCGCCTCTAAAGCTTTTGTACAATTCCATTGGATCTTCTGTTCCGCCTTTTTCTAAAACATTTGTTCTAAACGATTTGGCATAATCAGAATTAAATAAACCATTAATTTTAAACACTTCAAAAGCATCAGTATCTAAAACTCCCGACCAAATATAACTGTAATATCCTGCTGAATAACCTCCGGCAAAAATATGGTTAAAATAAGTGCTTCGGTATCTTGAGATAATTGTTGCAGGCAAATTAATTTTGTTCATTGCTGTTTTTTCAAATGTTTCAGCATCTATTGTAATAGCCGATTTTTGAGTATGATATGCCATATCTAATAAAGAAGCAGCTAAATATTCAGTTGTTATAAATCCTTGATCAAAAGTGCCTGCCTTTTGCATTTTCTCAATTAAAGCATCCGGAATTACTTCACCTGTTTTATAATGTTTGGCATACATTCTCATTACTTCAGGTTCAGAAGCCCAGTTTTCCATAATTTGCGATGGTAATTCTACAAAATCTCTTGGAACGCTTGTGCCTGCTAAACTTTCATAAGTTACATTCGATAATAAGCCGTGTAAAGCATGTCCAAATTCATGGAAAAAAGTACTTACTTCATCAAAAGTCAATAAAGCCGGAGCATTTTCTGTAGGTTTAGTAAAATTACAAACAATAGAAACTACAGGAGCAATACGTTTACCGTTTTCCATTTTTTGAGAACGATAAGAAGTCATCCAAGCGCCACCTCTTTTTGAAGCTCTCGGATGAAAGTCCATATATAAAATTCCAACGTGACTTCCGTTAGCTTCTGTTACTTCCCAAACGGTTACATCTTCGTGGTATTTAGGAACATTATTCAATTGTTTGAACTCTAATCCGTATAAATTTTTACAAACGGTAAATACACCTTCTCTTGTTTTTTCTAAACTAAAGTAAGGTTTCATTTCTTGTTCGTCTAAATTAAAACGCTCTTTTCTAATTTTTTCAGTATAATATCTCCAATCATAAGGTTGAACATCATCTTTTATTCCGTCTTTTTGCATCATTACTTTGATGTCAGCGGCTTCTTTGTTAGCCATATTTAAAGCAGGAACCCATAAATCATTCAATAATTTAATTGCCGTTTCCGGATTTTTAGCCATCGATTTTTCTAAAACATAATCCGCATGAGTAGCATAGCCTAATAAACGCGCTTTTTCACCTCTTAAATTGGCAATTTTAATAGCAAGTTCTTTATTGTCTTTATCATTATTATTGTTTGCTCTCATTTGGTAAGCATTCCAAATTTCTGAACGCAATTTTCTATTCGAACTATATTGTAAAAATGGCATAACACTCGAATTTGACAAAGTAAATACCCATTTACCTTCTTTTTTTCTAGATTTAGCATCGGCAGCAGCAGTTTCAATAAGTTCATTTGGCAATCCGGCTAAATCGTTTTTATCAGCAATTACTAATTCATACGCATTGGTTTCTGCTAAAATATTCTGACCATATTTTAATGTAGCAACCGCCATTTCTGAATTAATTTCTCTTAATCTTTTTTTATTCTCTTCAGATAAATTAGCACCACTTCTAATAAAATTTTTATATAAATTTTCTAAAATTTTAGCTTGCTCTTTATTTAAATTGAAGTTCTTTTGGTTGTCCCAAACCGTTTTTACTCTTTTGAATAAAGCATCATTCAAATAAATATTATCGTTATGAGCTGATAATTTGGGTGCTAATTCTTTTGCAATAGCTTGAATTTCTTTATTCGTATTTGCACTATTTAGATTATAGAAAACGGTACTTACTTTTGAAAGTAATTTTCCCGAATTTTCCATGGCCAAAACCGTATTATCAAACGTTGCTTTTTCTTTGTTAGAAACGATAGCGTTAATTTCGGCTTCTTGTTTTTTAATTCCTTCTAAAATAGCCGGTTTAAAATGCACATTTTTAATTAAATCAAATGGAGGAACTTGATAAGGCGTGGTATACGTTTCAAAAAACGGATTCATAGCGGTTTTGTTTTTGTCTTGTGATTGTATGGAAACAGCACTTGTTAATGCTGAAAATAAAAGTAAAGTTTTGATTTTCATTTTTTCGGATTTAAAAAGTAAAAATAAATGATTTTTTCGAGTTTGATAAATACTTAACTATATTTTATGAAATCGTTTACTACCATTCTAAAATCAAATTTTAAATCTATCTTTGCACCTTCAAAAATTTAAGGAATCACTTTTAACCTTTTAAACCTTAAACTTTTAAACTTACATTATGATTACAGTAAACGACATTGCCGTAGAATTTGGCGGAACCACTCTTTTTAGCGAAGTAACTTTTGCCATTAATGAAAATGATAAAATTGCCTTAATGGGTAAAAATGGAGCTGGTAAATCTACGCTTTTAAAAATTGTTGCCGGAGAAAACAAACCTACTCGTGGTGTGATTTCGGCGCCAAGTGATGCTGTAATTGCTTATTTACCACAGCACTTGTTAACTTCAGATGATTGTACTGTAATGGAAGAAACATCAAAAGCGTTTGCTGATGTATTGGATATGAAGAAAGAAATCGACGAAATTAACGAGCAATTAACCATTCGTACTGATTATGAAAGTGATGAGTATATGAAACTAATTGAACGCGTTTCGGAATTATCTGAAAAATTTTATTCAATTGAAGAAGTAAATTATGAAGCGGAAGTTGAAAAAGTTTTAAAAGGGTTAGGTTTTGAACGTGAAGATTTTACGAGACAAACTTCAGAATTTTCTGGAGGTTGGAGAATGCGAATTGAATTAGCAAAAATCCTTTTGAAAAAACCCGATTTAATTTTGTTAGATGAGCCTACGAATCACATGGATATCGAAAGTATTCAGTGGTTAGAAGATTTCTTGATTAATCAAGCGAAAGCGGTTATGGTAATTTCCCATGATAAAACCTTTGTAGATAATATTACCAATCGTACTATTGAAGTTACAATGGGACGAATTTACGATTACAAAGCCGTATATTCAGAATATTTAGAATTACGAAAAGATAGAAGAATTCACCAACAAAAAGCATACGACGAACAACAAAAATTCATCGCAGAAAATCAAGCGTTTATTGATCGTTTTAGAGGAACTTTTTCTAAAACAGAATCGGTGCAATCGCGTGTAAAAATGTTAGAAAAAATTGTTCCAATTGAAGTGGACGAAATTGATACTTCGGCATTAAAATTAAAATTTCCACCTTCGCCACGTTCTGGGCAATATCCTGTGGTTGTAGAAGGTTTATCAAAAAAATATGGCGACCATGTTGTTTTCAAAGATGCTAACATGGTAATCGAGCGTGGTCAAAAAGTAGCTTTAGTTGGGAAAAATGGTGAAGGAAAATCAACCATGATTAAAGCAATTATGGGCGAAATTGATTTTGATGGAAAACTAGAAGTAGGACATAATGCTCAAATTGGTTATTTTGCGCAAAATCAGGCTTCGTTATTAGATGGTGAAATGACTATTTTTGAAACGATAGACCAAATTGCCGTTGGCGATGTTCGTACGAAAATCAAAGATTTATTAGGTGCATTCATGTTCAAAGGTGACGATATTCAAAAGAAAGTAAAAGTGCTTTCTGGTGGAGAAAAAACGCGTCTGGCCATGATTAAATTATTATTAGAACCTGTAAATGTTTTAATTCTGGATGAGCCAACGAATCACTTAGATATGAAAACCAAAGACATTATTAAAGATGCTTTACGTGATTTTGATGGCACCTTAATCTTAGTGTCGCATGACCGTGATTTCTTAGACGGTTTAGCCGAAAAAGTATTTGAATTTGGACATAAACGCGTGAAAGAACATTTCGAAGACATCAAAGGTTTCTTAGCGCATAAGAAAATGGATTCTTTAAAAGAGATAGAGAAATAATTTTCGATTAAACGTAAATAGTTAAAAAGCTCCATTTGGAGCTTTTTTTGTTTTTTATTTGTTTCATTTATTTTGATATATTTGTTATCATCTAGAATTTATAAACATGAAATATAGTTATTTAATAATCGTTTTTGCTTTTTTCTCTTGTTCTAAGAATAGTATTCCAAATAAAGTATGGACTCCTTACGATGAGACATCTCAAATAGAAAATTTTGCTACTAATGAGAATGAAAGAATGCGCTTTAAACTTATTCAATCTAAAAATTTGGATAAGAATGAAATTTTTAAATCAATTTATAATCAAATTGGCGATTTTAGTGAAGAAGACTATATTGAATTACTTCCTTATATTTTAGATAAAAATATTTTAAGTATTCAAAACAGTATTGATAATAAAAAGTTGAATTACGAAAAATTAACAAAATGGTATTTGTATAGAATTTTGAAGTTTGAAAGCGATAAAGAAACTTTTTTAAATGCAATTATTTCAATAAACGACAATGCAGTAGAAGAGGCAAGACAATGTGATCTCAAAAGAAGCCAAAAAAAAATCCATCCAATTTATGGAATGCCAATTTTACTTAAAGATAATATTAATGCAGAGGGAATGCCAACTACAGCAGGTGCAGTCGCTTTAAAAAATAATTCGAGTCAAAATGCTTTTATTGTAAAACAACTTATTGCTAAGGGTGGTATTGTTTTAGGCAAGGCAAATTTGAGTGAATGGGCTTATTTTTTATGTGATAGTTGTCCTAGTGGTTATAGTGCAATTGGCGGACAAACGTTAAACCCGTATGGAAGAACAATTTTTGATACTGGTGGATCGAGTTCAGGAAGCGGTGTTGCTGTTGCCGCAAATTATGCTGTTGCCGCTGTTGGCTCAGAAACATCGGGCTCTATTATTTCACCATCTAGTCAAAATTCTTTAGTAGGACTTAAGCCTACCATAGGTAAAGTGAGTAGAACTGGAATTATTCCTATTTCATCTACTTTAGACACGGCAGGTCCAATGGCTAAAAACGTTGTTGATACTGCAATTTTACTTTCTGCAATTATGGGTTATGATAATGAGGATGAAAGTTCAGTTAAATCTTCAAATACAAATTTTTGGTCGAGTTTTTCAGAGAACGAATTAAAAGGTAAACGATTTGGTATTTTTAAATCGTATTTAGATAATGCGGTTTATAAACAAACTATAGAAAATTTAAAATTACAAGGAGCAGAAATTATTGAAATTGAATCTCAAAATGTAAATTTTAGCGGTTTTGTTACTTTTTTAAATGCCGATATGAAAGTAGATTTGCCTAAATATTTAAAATCGTATTCTTCAGTTTATGAAAACTTTAAAACAGTTGATGATTTTGTTGCTTTCAATAAAAAAGATACAATTTCTCGAATCCCTTACGGTCAAGCTTTGTTTGAAGGAATTGTAGCGGAAACTATTTCTGAAGAAGATTTTGAAAAATTAAAAAAAACCTTTCATACTGAAGCCGTTTCGTTTTTTGAAACTCCAATTAAAAAACATAATCTAGACGCCATTTTATCAATTAATAATTATAATTCAGGGCACGCTGCAATGGCTAAATATCCTTGTTTAACAGTACCAATGGGTTATAATGATTCAGGTGAACCTATTGGAATTACATTTATTACAAGACCATTTGAAGAAGATAAATTGTTGAAAATAGGCTATGCGTTTGAAAAGTTAAATCCAATTAGAATTTCACCAAAAAAATATAATTGATTTCATTTTTATTTACGATTTAACCATTTCTCAAAACCTAAAACACTGGGTTTAATTTCTTTTTGCCATAATTTACCAAAAGTTTTATTTAAGTATTCAAAAACCATAGCATTTTTAGTTTCATATTCTTTAAAATTGGTAGGAGCAATACATCCAAAATCGTGAAATTGAATATTGTATTTTTTTGCAAAAGCCAGATCTTCTTTGGTGATTACAGATGCAATTCCGCCCAAAACATAAATGGTTTTAGTGCTTGAATTAATTTCGATTTTGGCTGTCTCTGTTTGTTTTTTCTCTTGTGCTTGGGATGCTAAAGTGAAAAGAAAAGAAATGAGAATTAGTTTAAAGTTCATTTTTGTATTGTTTGTAAATTTTTCTAAGTTTTCTTTTCGAAATATTTTTAGTTGTAATAACAATAACACCATTTTTTCCTTTTTCTCCATACATCGATTTGGCTTTTTCATCTTTCCAAACGGTTACCGATTCAATATCATTTGGATTTAAGAATTCTATAACTTCATATTTTAAGATGGAATCGTTTACTACAATTAATGGATCGTTTTTTTTGGAAACAATTTTTACATTCTTATCTTGACTAAAAGTGATATTTACTATAAATAGTACAACAATTGTTAGTGTGTATTTGAAAGTTTTCATTTTTATGTTTTTATGTTTTGATTTTTGAATTTGACATTGAATTTTTACTTCTTAATTGAAATTATAACCACTCCTTTTTCTCCTTTTTTACCGTAAATTTTTACAGCATCTGCAGGTTGGATGACTTCAATTGTATCGATTTTTTGTTTGTTCAAAGGCGCGTATGGACTTGTAGGATTTTCTCCAAATAGCGATTCTTCCGAGTATTCTTCTCCATTAATAAAATAAATAGGTTCTTTTAGTTCTATAATCGATTCAATTTTGTCAGAATCTAAATTAGAAAGCGATTTTTTACTCAATTTTCCATCAATAAGAACTAAATCATCATTTGCTGCTTCTTTGTCTTTTTCCTGAGTAGTTTCTGCTAAATTCATAGTAACATCATAACGCTTTCCTTTAGCCAAATAGCCAACATTATTCATTGAAGCTGAATTTGAAATGTTATTATTATAATTCGGAACCAAACTCGATTTAGCCATTTCTTGAACTTCTTCCATAGCAATAGGAGCCAAGAGCAAAACTTCTTTCTTTGATTTATAATTTATGGTATCATTAATTACAATGTTGTTTTGAATTACGATTTGCTGTTGTAAAATTTGTTGGGCTTCTTTTTTAATTACAGGATTTGTATTTACTAATCCGTTTGCCGATTCTGGCATTGGAATATTGTTTTTTGTGGTGTCAATCGTAGTAATTGAATTTATTGGGAGAACAACATTTTCTTTTTCTTGTAGTAAGAAAAAAGTTAGTGTTCCAACTAAAACTATCGATGCTGCTACTGCTAATTTTTTCCACAAATGTTTTTCCTTTTTCAGGGTTTGTGTTTCCAATTTATCTTCCACACGCGCCCAAATCTTTTCCATACCAGGAAAGTCTTTCTGCTCGGCATTTTCGGCAGCTTGTTGTATTTTTTTATATAATTTTTCTTCTGTTCCCATGACTATTTTGCTTTTTGATAATAAAAAGTTCTTACCAATTCTTTTAATTTACTCTTAGCGGCATTCAATTGCGATTTCGATGTTCCTTCACTTATACCAAGTTGCTCAGCAATTTCTTTGTGCGAATAGCCTTCAATCACAAACAAATTAAAAATCGTTTGGCATCCATCTGGAATATAATTTAGTAAATTGAGCAAATCTTCTTCTTCTAAATCAGTAACTTCATCTGCTAAAGGTTGCGAATTGTAACTCACATCTTCCAAATACAAATTAAAGTTGATATTCTTTTTAATTTGTAATAGACAATTGTTCACTGTTATTTTTCTTGCCCAAGCTTCAAAAGCCAAATCTTCTTTTAGTTGTTCTATTTTTGTGAAAATGGTAAAAAAAGCATCGGCCAACACTTCTTCAATTTCTTCCTCTTTTTTTAAATACCGTTTGCACAAACGATAGAGTTTTGGTGCCATAATTTCATACACCAAGCGTTGCGCATCGCGGTGTTGTTTTCGGCAGCCTTGTATGTGTTTTACATCCATAAAATGTTTTTATTGTCAAAATTCAAACTCAAGTTCAAATTCAATGTTCAAATTTTTTTACTTTTTGTACTTGTACTTGAACTTGACATTGTTCTTGTTCTTGACTTCGCTTTTTTATATAGAGCAGAAAAGTTGGTAAAAGGTTGGGACGACTTTAAATTATTTTCAAAAAAAAATCGCAAGTAGTTAAACTTACGATTATAAAAGTATAAAATATTATAGTGTTACACAGCGAAAAACGCTTCTAATTCTTTTAAAGTTTCTTCCGAAGTCATAATGTCTTTAACCACTTCACCTTTGTTTAACGCTACAATACGATTACAAACTTCTACAGTATGAATTAAATCATGACTGGAAATTAATACAGTTACATCTGGATTTTCTGCTAGTTCTTTTACAATTTTCTTTAATCTATTTACAGTTGTTGGATCTAAATTTGCAAAAGGTTCATCTAAAATAACTACTTCCGGATTTCCAATTAAAGTAGCAATAATGCCTACTTTCTTCATGTTTCCTTTCGATAAATCGCGAAGATATTTTTTGGTGTTTAGAATTTCGTTATTAAAAAATTCTTCATATTTCTTTAGTAAAGCATCAATATCTGCCTTGTTTTGTCCACGTAATTCACCAATAAAATAAAAATATTCTTCAGCAGTTAAATAGCCAATTAAAAAACTCTCGTCTAAGAAAGCACCAGTGAATTTTTTCCAATTTTCATTGGTATTTACTTGAATAGTATGATTGATAATTCCACCGGTTGTTGGTTCAATTAAATCTAATAACAAGCTAAAAAATGTTGTTTTTCCAGCGCCATTATTTCCCACAAGACCAAAACTTTGTCCTTTTGGAATTTCTAGTTCCTGAATATTTAAAACAGTAGTGTTGTTATATTTTTTTGTAAGATTATTTACTTGTATCATGATAATTTAGTATAATTAAATTAATTTTTTTGTTTGTATGCAACTATTGTAGCGTATTTTTCTTTCTTATAAATTTTTTCAATAAGTAAGAAAAGTCTCGATTTGAAAAGCAAGCCTAATATTCCAACAAGAGCAATTAATGCTATTCCTATATAAATATTGTCTGCTAAAATTCCTACGCCAAACAGTAAAATTGGAATAACCATTTGCGGTAATGAGAATAATAAGGTTTTAAAATTAAATGCTTTCTTATCGCCAAAAGCTCCTTTTGCCGATTCTAAGTCAATTGCAGTTCTAGTATAAGCACCGGTGAATAATACTAAAAAGGAGTTAAATCCAATATTGTAAATACCTGTTGCTAATATCGTAATATAAATATCCCAACCAAAGTAAATATAAAAGGACGCCAATAGCATACTAATTGCTGTTCCTATAATCATTAACCACCATTTAGAATTCAAGTATTCTTTGTATGAAATACTTTGTGTCATCATAAGCTGATAATAAGAACTATCCCAACTAGGTACAAACTGTCCAAAGTTAATTAGAAAGCCACCTGTTACAAAAACCGCAGCAAATGCTTGCATTACCGAGTTTTTATAAATTTCTTGCGGAAAAAATATAAAACCATAAAACAAGAAAAATAAACTCATATATAAAGTTGTTTTTGCTCGTTTATTTCGCATTAACAGTTTGATGTCGTTTTTTAAAAAAGTGCCTAAAGTTCCAAACTGATTTAACCAAGTTAAATCTTCTGTAGTGGCTAAATTCTTTTTAATATGCAGCCTTTCATCTAAAGTTAAATCTTTTTTAAAGAAATTAAAGGTGAAATAATAGATAAGTACTAGTACTGCAATTGGCAATAATACCATAATTATATTTTCGTATAGCGCTTGAAAGTAGGGTTGTGTGTAAACAGTAATATCAAATAAATTATAATACTGAGATGCAACTAATCCTATGATAATCGTTGCTACAATACCAAAAAGCAGGTCTTTATTGTTGATTAAAATGTTTAAGAAATTAATAAACAGTATAGAGGTTAAAATTCCTAAATGCCAACTGATTACACCTAATATATTGTAATCGTTGTATAGCAATATAATACTAAAAGGAATAAAAAAGAAAGCGTGAGTGGTATTAAAATAGTTTAAAACTGTTTTTCCTAAAGAAAAATGAACAATCGTATTTTTTTTAATAGGAAGAACTAATAAAGGGCGAATGGTTAGCGTAGGTATTTTTTGAAAAAAATAACGCATCATCATATCGGCAAATAAATAGTAAATGATAAACTTATTTACCGTTTGTAAGGGTTCTAACCCCGCTTTTTTTAGTCCGTAAAAAGCACCAAAACCAGCCAAAACAAACATGGAAGCAAAATATAAGAATAGTAATGCCATGAATATTTTAAACGCTAAATTGGTTTTAAATGAAGCAGACCTAACAAAAGATTTCCATTCGAGAGTAAGAAAATGTTTAATCATATTTTTTTGGATTTCTTATTTGTAGTGTTTTTTTGTAAAATGTTACGCATTTATTTTTCAAACGTCAATTTATAAATTATAGCTTCTGAAGTTTCGGTATCGTTATCTTCACACAATAAAAACGCTAATTCATTTTCTGTTTCGTTATAAAGTGTGATGCCTTCAAATTTTTGATGTTCTGATAACAAATGAATTTCTATGAATTCAAAGGTTGGTGCATACATAACCCCTAATATGGTTCCTAAAACTTCTCCATCATCATAAGTTGATAATGTATTTTCGGCGCAAGCCAAGAAATAAATTTTATCGCCAACCAAAACGGCATCGGTAAAAGTGGTTTCGATATTATCTAAAGTTGGAAGAGAAATCGGTACAAATCGAATGCCATCTTCTTGATGATTTGGTATAATAAAAATTCCGTTTTTACTGCCTATAGAATTTCCTCTTTGAAAAAGCAACATGGTTTGATGCGCATAAATGGCGCCTTCAATATTCAATTGATCATCAGCAAAGGAACCAACATTTTTTAATTTTTGATATAGAGCTTTTATATCTTGTGATTTTAAAGTATCGGAACCTAAATCTAAAGTATACATCGAATTTCTTTTTTCGGTTGAACCAGATCCCAATATAATAATCTGATTTCCATATTTCGTAATACATTCTAAATCGGGTTTTTCAGCTTTTTCTATATTTTCTTTAGCCTCTTTTACTAATGGAAATTTTAATAATAGCTTTTTAGAAATGTCGTATTGATATAAAAAATTACTTGAGTCTGAAATAAGAAATAAAACATCTTGAGAATATAATAATCCAGACGGCGCTGAAATTCCTTTTATAGTGAATAGATTTGTAAGTTTGAAATTTTCCATATTTTTACAAAAGTGTTTTTTAATTAGAATAAAAAAGTTTTAAAAATACTAACTTTACCACATTATACCTATAAAAATGAAAAATATCGAAATAGAGGCTTTAAAAGTAACTTCAAATATTAAATTAAGTTCGCTTCCTACTTTTATAGATGTTGAAACTTCTGAAAGTAAAAAAGAAAAAGAACTAGATAAAATAAGAATTAAGCTAAGTAAATTACAAGACAAATTATATGCTCATAACAAATATGGTGTGCTAATTTGCTTGCAAGGTATGGATACTGCTGGTAAAGACAGTTTAGTTCGTGAAGTTTTTAAAGAATTTAATGCTCGTGGTGTAGTGGTGCATAGTTTTAAAACACCAAATTCAAATGAACTAGAACACGATTATTTATGGAGACATTATATTGCATTGCCAGAAAAAGGAAAGTTTTCAGTTTTTAACAGAACGCATTATGAAAATGTATTGGTAACAAGAGTGCACCCTAATTATATTTTGAATGAAAATATTCCAGGTATAAATTCTGTAGAAGATATAACGGCAGATTTTTGGGAAAATCGTTTTGAAAGCATCAATAATTTTGAAAAACACATAACTTCAAACGGAGTTATTGTTTTGAAATTTTTCTTACATCTAAGTAAGGAAGAGCAAAGACTTCGATTAATAAGACGATTAGAAACAGAAAAACACAATTGGAAGTTTTCTCCAGGCGATCTAAAAGAAAGAGAGTTGTGGGATGCTTATCAGGTTTGTTATGAAGAAGCAATTAATAAAACTTCTAAAAAGCATGCTCCTTGGTATGTAATTCCTGCAGATAATAAAGAAACGGCTCGCTATTTAGTAGCCAAAACTATTTTAGAAGAATTACAGAAATATTCTGATATAAAAGAACCAGAATTAGAACCAGAAATTAAAGAAAATATAAAAATGTATCGCGATAAATTAGCGAATGAGAAATAAAAAAGAAAAAAATTAAATGAAAGTATATACTAAAACTGGCGATAGCGGAACTACTGCATTGTTTGGAGGAACACGTGTTCCAAAGCATCATATTAGAATTGAAAGTTACGGAACAGTTGATGAATTAAATTCGCACATCGGGTTAATTCGCGATCAAGAGATGAGTGATTTATATAAGAATGTACTTATTGAAGTTCAAGATCGTTTATTTACGGTTGGAGCTATATTGGCAACACCGCCAGAAAAAGAAACCTTAAAAAACGGTCAACCTCGTTTACAAAACTTAGGAATAATAGAGTCAGATATAGTGTTTTTAGAAAATGAAATTGACACTATGGAAGAAGCTTTGCCTCCAATGACACATTTTGTGCTGCCTGGAGGTCATACAACTGTGTCATATTGTCATATTGCACGCTGTGTTTGTCGCAGAGCCGAACGTTTAGCAGTGCATTTAAATGACATTGAACCTACAGACGAGTTAGTAATTAAGTATCTAAACCGACTTTCTGACTATCTTTTTGTCTTGGCACGAAAGTTGTCTCATGATTTGAACGCTGACGAAGTACAATGGATACCTCGAAAGTAGTAATCAGAGTTTAGTTTTATGAAGAAAAAGAAGCCAAATGGCTCTTACTGAATACTAAAAACCAACCACTGAACACTAAAAAAATAAACGTTCTTAAATTTTTAAAAAAAAAGTAAAAAAAAACTTGCCTTATTGGGTAATAAATTTATTTTTGCATAAACTTAAATCGATAAAAGATGTATTGGACATTAGAATTAGCTTCATACTTAAGTGATGCACCTTGGCCAGCAACCAAAGATGAACTTATCGACTATGCTATTAGAACTGGAGCACCATTAGAAGTGGTAGAAAACTTACAGTCTATAGAAGACGAAGGAGAAATCTATGAATCAATGGAAGAGATTTGGCCTGATTATCCTACTGACGAAGATTATCTTTGGAATGAGGATGAATATTAAAAATAAATAAACACAACAGAAACAAGTCTCTTTACCGAGACTTTTTTTGTGGTTATATTTGCAAACCTATTTAGAAAATAAAAATTATGAGTATCATAAATTCCATATTGAAGGCTTTTGTGGGTGATAAATCGGAGAAAGATGTAAAAGCGATTCAACCACTTATTAATAAAGTCAAAACTTTTGAGAGTGCATTACAAGCATTATCTCATGATGAATTACGTGCTAAAACGGCTGAATTCAAAGATAAAATTCAACAAGCTCGTGCTGAAAAAGATGCTAAAATTGCTTCTTTAAAGAAAGATGCCGAGCAAACTGAAGATATTGATGCTCGTGAAGATATTTATGCTGAAATTGATGCAGTTGAGAAAGAAGCATATGAAATTTCTGAAAAAGTATTAAATGAAATTCTTCCTGAAGCATTTGCAGTAGTAAAAGAAACCGCTCGTCGTTTTAAAGAAAACACTTCAATTACGGTAACAGCTTCTCCAAAAGATAGAGAGTTATCGGCAACAAAATCGTATATTGCTATTGAAGGTGATAATGCTACTTGGGCAAATTCATGGAATGCTGCCGGAAAAGCAATCACTTGGGATATGATTCACTACGACGTTCAGTTGATTGGTGGAGTTGTATTACATCAAGGTAAAATTGCCGAAATGCAAACGGGAGAAGGAAAAACATTAGTGGCAACATTACCATTATATTTAAATGCTTTAACTGGAAACGGGGTACATTTAGTAACGGTGAATGATTATTTAGCAAAACGTGATAGTACTTGGAAAGCACCTTTATTTGAGTTTCATGGATTAACAGTAGATTGTATAGATAATCATCAACCTAATTCTCCAGAAAGAAGAAAAGCATACGAAGCGGATATTACTTACGGAACAAATAACGAATTTGGTTTTGATTACCTTCGTGATAATATGGCACATTCGCCAGAAGATTTAGTACAACGTAAACATAATTTTGCAATTGTAGATGAGGTCGATTCGGTTTTAGTAGATGATGCTAGAACACCATTAATTATTTCAGGACCAGTTCCACAAGGAGATCGTCATGAGTTTAATGAGTTAAAACCTAAAGTTGAAAACTTAGTTACTTTGCAACGTAAATTAGCTACTGATTGTTTAACTGAAGCAAAACGTTTATTTAAAGAAGGAAATGCTAAAGATGCCGGATTTAATTTATTCCGTTCGTACAGAGCGTTGCCTAAAAGTAAGGCTTTAATCAAATTTTTATCGGAAGAAGGAGTAAAACAATTGCTTCAAAAAACCGAAAATTATTATATGCAGGATAACAATAGAGAAATGCCAAAAATTGATGAGGCGTTATACTTTGTTATTGAAGAGAAAAATAATCAAGTTGAGTTAACGGATAACGGAATCCAATATTTATCTCAAGATACGGATGCACAATTCTTTGTTTTACCAGATATTGGAACCGGAATTGCTCAAATTGAAAAAGAAAACCTTGCAGCTGAAGAAATGGCTGAGCGAAAAGAAGAATTATTCCGTGATTTCTCAGTAAAATCGGAACGTATTCACACTTTAACGCAGTTATTAAAAGCCTACACTTTATTTGAAAAAGATACCGAATACGTTATCATGGACAATAAAGTAATGATTGTAGATGAGCAAACAGGACGTATCATGGATGGTCGTCGTTACTCAGATGGTTTACACCAAGCAATCGAAGCTAAAGAAAACGTAAAAATTGAAGCTGCTACTCAAACATTTGCAACGGTTACATTACAGAATTATTTCCGTATGTACAGCAAATTAGGTGGTATGACAGGAACTGCGTCAACTGAAGCAGGTGAGTTCTGGGAAATTTACAAATTAGATGTGGTGGAAATTCCAACCAACCGTCCAATGGCTCGTAAAGATAAAGACGATTTAATTTACAGAACTGTTCGTGAAAAATTCAATGCAGTTATCGAAGATGTAGTGCAATTATCAAATTCAGGAAGACCTGTATTAATTGGAACAACATCGGTAGAAATTTCGGAATTATTAAGCCGAATGTTAAAAATTAGAGGTATTCAACATAATGTATTGAATGCTAAAATGCACAAAAGTGAAGCAGAAATTGTAGCTGAAGCTGGAAAACCTGGAGTAGTTACAATTGCAACCAATATGGCAGGTCGTGGTACCGATATTAAATTATCTGACGAAGTTAAAAAAGCAGGTGGTTTAGCAATTATCGGAACAGAGCGTCACGATTCACGTCGTGTTGACCGTCAGTTACGTGGTCGTGCGGGTCGTCAAGGAGATGTGGGTAGTTCACAATTCTACGTGTCTTTAGAAGATAACTTAATGCGTTTGTTTGGTTCAGAAAGAGTAGCGAAAGTTATGGATAGAATTGGTCTAAAAGAAGGTGAAGTAATTCAACATTCTATGATGACAAAATCTATCGAAAGAGCGCAGAAAAAAGTAGAGGAAAATAACTTTGGAGTTCGTAAACGTTTGTTAGAATATGACGACGTAATGAATGCACAAAGAGAAGTAGTATACAAAAGAAGACGTCACGCTTTACACGGCGAACGTTTGAAAGTGGATATTGCAAACATGATGTACGATACTTGCGAGTTAGTTGTAGAACAAAACAAATTGGCAGAAGATTTCAAGAATTTCGAATTTGAATTGATTCGTTATTTCTCAATTAGTGCTCCTGTTACTCCAGCAGAATTTTCAAAATTATCGGTTAGAGAAATTACTGGAAAAACATATAAAGCAGTTTTAAGTCATTACGAAGAAAAAATTGCTAGAGATGCTCATGAAGCGTATCCAATTATTAAGAATGTATACGAAAATAACAATGGTCAGTATCAAAGAATCATTGTGCCTTTCTCTGACGGAATCAAATCGTTAAATGTAGTTACTGACTTAGAAAAAGCATATACTTCAGAAGGACGTTCGTTAGTAGCTGATTTTGAAAAGAATATTACATTGGCAATTGTTGATGAAGCTTGGAAAAAACACTTACGTAAAATGGACGAATTGAAACAATCGGTTCAGTTGGCGGTTCACGAACAAAAAGATCCATTGTTAATTTACAAGTTTGAAGCGTTTAACTTGTTCAAAAAAATGATTGATGATGTAAATAAAGAAGTAATTTCATTCTTATTCAAAGGCGATTTACCTTCTCATAATTCATCAGATATTCAGGAAGCTAAGCAAGTAAAACAAAAAGAAAACTATACTGAAACGAAAGAGGATTTAGATAGTAGTGATACTGCTTCTCAAGCTAAAAGAGCAGGAGAGATGGCAAGTCAAAAATCTCAAGTAACGGAAACGATTACAAGAGAAATGCCAAAAATAAATCGTAATGACACTGTTACTATTAAACACGTAATGAGTGGAAAAAGCGAAAGCATGAAATTCAAAAAAGCAGAAAGCATGTTAGCTTCTGGCGAATGGGTTTTAGTAAACGAATAATTCGATTTAGCAATCTCTATCTTTAGGGATGTTTCATAAGATAATCCTCAATTACTGAAAAGTAGTTGGGGATTTATTTTTTTAAAGACTTTACAAGAGATTTTTACTAATCTTCTAAATTTTCGTTAAAAGCAGAAGGTAATAATTGAGGAATAAATTTTATTAAAATAGGCAACAACAAACTACCACCTGGAAGTAAAAATATAGTTAAAGAAGGAACTGTTTTGCAAACATCTAAAAGTTGTTTTTTTACTTTCTTTTTTTCTTCTTTACTTAAGTCTTTTGTAGTTGATTTAGCCAAAAGTTGCATTAATTCGCCACTTTCTTTAATTTCTTTAGTTAAGCGATCTTTATTGCGAATGATTAGCTTAGTTACATTTTTATTGGCTTGGTCATAAAAATGTTTAATTGGATTAGAATAGTTAAAAAACGGTATTTCAGCTTTGTATTCATTAATGAAAAAGTTAATATCATCAATGCTTTTTTGAAGAATAGTTGCTTCTAATCCTAAGTCCGAATTTAATACTTTTAAAAAATCAACTTCAGCGATTTCTAATTTTTCATCGCTCCACAATGCCATCTGAGCAATATCTAACAAGTATAATTTTTCTAATAATTCGGTATATTTTATTAATTTGATGTCTGTAAATTCAATAGAATCAATAGTTGAGAATTTGGTATAACGAATTGAATTTTCAAACAATTTCACTAGCAATTCGTCGTATTTAGACTTGTTTTGTTTAATTTTAAGTGCTAATGAAACAATTTTAATACAATCTGATTCTACATTTTTTAAATACTCTGGTGCTAATTCGTTCTTTTTTAAAAAGTGTTGAAAAGCTAAAACATCAATAAACAATAAAGCGTTAGTAATAATATGCGAAAAGTTCTTACTAAGGCTGTTTTGATTGGTTTGTATTCGATCATCAATTATTTTTTCGAGTCGCGAACTTGGAGTTGCTTCAGGAAGTAATTTTTTAATAAAATTCAGATTTTCTGGCTGAATTATATTGTAAAATTGAAAAACCGATTCTATAAAATCTTTTGGATTGGTTCCTTTTTCTTCTAAACAATAAACTGAAAATAAAGTATTTAAAAACCCAACTTTAGTAATTTCATCATATGACCATTTTGAAGTATTTAGATTTTCTTTTAATTGAAAATTTATAACATAACCATAAATGAAACCTGTTTTTCTGCAACTTTCATAAAATGATAAATGGTTGCCTTGAAAATCAACAAAATTGTTCTGATTTTCAACAAAAAACTTATCAATCCATCCGGTTGCAGAAGAGTTTATCATTACTTTAATTTCTCTTTTAAATATTTTCCAGTAATTGAGTTCTTGTTTTTAGCTACTTCTTCTGGAGTTCCAAAAGCGATTAATTTCCCTCCATTTTCACCACCTTCAGGACCAATGTCTAAAATATAATCGGCACATTTTATCAAATCTAAATTGTGTTCAATTACAATTATAGAATGGCCTTTTTCTAATAAAGCATCAAACGAAGCTAATAATTTTTTAATATCGTGAAAATGTAATCCTGTTGTAGGTTCGTCAAATACAAATAACGCTTTGTCTTTAATTGTTCCTTTTACTAAAAAGGAAGCCAATTTTATTCGTTGTGCCTCGCCACCCGAAAGAGTAGAAGACGATTGTCCTAATTGCACATATCCCAAACCAACGTCTTGTAAAGGTTGTAATTTTTGTGTAATTTTTGTTTGTTTTTGTTCGTTAAAGAATGCTAATGCTTCATCAATAGTCATTTTTAAAATGTCATCAATGTTCTTACTTTCGAAAGTAACTTCTAAAACTTCCTTTTTAAAACGTTTTCCGTTGCAAACTTCGCATTCTAAATGAACATCGGCCATAAACTGCATTTCAATGGTTACTTCGCCATCACCTTTACAAACCTCACATCTTCCGCCATCTACATTAAATGAAAAATGTTTTGGTTGATAATTTCTTAGTTTTGAAATGTTTTGTTTTGCAAATAAATCACGAATATCATCGTATGCCTTAATATAAGTAACTGGATTGGAACGCGAACTTCTTCCAATAGGATTTTGATCTACGTATTCGATATGTTTAATGTGTGAAAAACTTCCAGCTAATTCGGTGAATTGTCCAGCTTTTTCTCCCACACCTTCTAATTTCTTTTGAATGGCTGGAAACAAAATTTTCTTTACCAATGTACTTTTTCCACTTCCCGAAACACCTGTAATCACAGTTAGACATTCCAACGGAAAAGTAAAGTTTTCATTTTTTAAGTTATTTTCTCTAGCACCAATAATTTCAACATGATTTTTGAATTTCCTTCTTGTCTTTGGCACCGAAATTTCTTCTTTTCCGTTCAAATACTTCGCTGTTAACGAATCAAATGTTAAGATTTCCTCATACGTTCCTTGCGCCACTAATTCGCCACCATGCGTTCCCGCTTCAGGTCCAATATCAATTATCATGTCAGCAGCTTTCATAATATCTTCGTCGTGTTCAACAACGATTACGGTATTGCCTAAATCACGTAATTCTTTTAAAACTTCAATTAATCTTTCGGTATCTTTTGGATGTAATCCAATACTTGGCTCGTCTAAAATATACATCGAGCCTACCAAACTACTTCCTAAAGAAGTGGCTAAGTTTATTCGTTGCGATTCGCCACCAGAAAGTGAGTTAGAGTTACGATTTAACGTTAAATAGCTCAATCCTACATTGAATAAAAAGTCTAACCGATTGTTTATTTCAATTAATAAACGTTTGGCAACTTTTGCATCGTATTCGTTTAATTCTAATTTTTTGAAAAAATCAATCAAATTTACTATTGGTAAATCCACTAAATCAGAAACAGTTTTATTAGCAATTTTAATATAATTTGCTTCAGAGCGAAGTCGTTTTCCTTTACAAGTATTACATTTTGTTTTTCCTCTGTATCTTGATAGCAAAACGCGATTTTGAATTTTATAATTTTTCTCTTCTAATTCAGAAAAGAAATCGTTTAATCCTGTAAAATATTTGTTTCCGTCCCAAATTAATTGTTTTTGTTCATCGGAAAGTTCAAATAAAGGTTTATGAATTGGAAAATCAAATTTATAAGCATTATTAACCAATTGATCTCTGTACCAGCTCATACTTTCGCCACGCCAAGGAAAAATTGCATTTTCATATACAGATAAAGCCGTATTTGGAATAACCAATTCTTCATCAATTCCAATAACACTTCCATATCCTTCACAAGTAGGACAAGCCCCGTAAGGATTATTAAAACTAAATAAGTGAATATTAGGTTCTAAAAACGAAATGCCATCTAATTCGAAATTGGCACTAAATTCTAAACGTTTTTTAGTATCCACTTCTTGCAAATAACAAACGCCTTTTCCTTCATAAAATGCAGTTTGCACAGCATCGGCTAAACGATTAAAGAATTCTTCTTCTGTTTTAACTACAATTCGGTCAACAATTAGTAAAATATCTTTGTTGTCCAATTGGTCTTGCTCTAACGTATCCAAACGCACCATTTCGTTATTCACTAAAATACGTGCAAAACCTTGCTGTAACAAAACTTTTAGTTTGTCTTCCAAAGCTCGACCTTCTTCTAAATGAATAGGCGCAAGTAGTAACCATTTACTGTCAAAAGTTAATTCTTTAATACAATTAATAACATCCGAAACCGTATCTTTTTTTACTTCTTTTCCTGTGATAGGGGAGTAAGTCTTTCCAATACGTGCAAAAAGTAGTTTTAAATAATCATAAATTTCGGTTGATGTTCCTACTGTGGAACGTGCATTGCTGGTATTTACTTTTTGTTCAATAGCAATTGCAGGTGCAATTCCTTTAATGTATTCTACTTTAGGTTTGTCTAATCTTCCTAAAAACTGACGGGCGTAAGAAGATAAACTTTCAACATAACGACGTTGACCTTCTGCATAGAGCGTGTCAAAAGCTAAACTCGATTTTCCAGAACCTGAAAGACCAGTAATTACTACTAATTTGTTTCGTGGTATAGCAACATCTAAATTTTTAAGGTTGTGTAATTGAGCACCTTTTATTAGAATGTTTTTTTTGGGTTCTAAAGTTGAAAAATCGGGTTGTATCATTATGGGTTTTAATAGAAACGCAAAGATAATTATTCTAAATTAAGTTATAGCTTATCTTTTATTTTTAGAATCAAAATTTATTAAAAAATGCCAAAAGAAAACGTTATAGTTAAATTTATTTTTATTTTAATAACTATACAATAACTATACAAATTTGATTTTTTGTTACTTTTATATTTATTAAAGCTTTGATTATTAATTATTTGTGATTTGATATAAAAAAAATAAAAAAAGTTGAATTATAAAGAAGTTGTATAGTTTGTATATATGAATTGAGAATTGTTTAAAAAATATATCAATTAAATTTACAATTGTTATTATTTAACTAATTAAAATTAGATATTATGAAAAAAATTACTTTTTTATTATCATTAATGACTTGTACGCTTGGTTTTGCTCAGAACCTTGTTACTAATGGTGATTTTCAAACGGGTACTGCAGCTCCTTGGTACAACAATGCTGCGAATGTAGTTGATTTAGGTGGAGGAAATTTTGTAAACGAGGCTAATGTTCTTGGTGCAGGTAATCCATGGGATGTAAATTTAAGTCAAGATATCGTATTAGAAGATGGCAAAACGTACAGATTTACATTTGATGCATTTACTGACGCAACTACAGGTTCAAGATCAATTGTAGCTGGTTTAGGTCAAAATAACGCTCCTTACGCTTCTTTGACTTTTAATCCTACATTAACTCCTACTCTTCAAACTTTTTCTTACGACATTACTATTAATTATGGAGATGCTGTAACAGATAGAGTAATATTTGATTTAGGTGCTGCTGTAGGTTTTGTATTTATTGACAATGTTTCTGTTGTTGAAGTAATGCCATTACTTTTAGGATTTGAAGTTGCTGAATCAGGATCTGTAGGTGCTGAATTTGGAGGTATGGCTGTTCCAGTTGTTGAAGATGGAACAGGATCTAATACTTCTAAAGTACTTAAAATTGTAGGTAACCCTGCAACTGATGTTTGGCAAGGTGTTAATTTAACTTTAACTTCATTGGCTGGTTTGGCTACAACACAGACTATGACTATGGATGTATTATCAGCTGATCCTATTACATTTCTAGTAAAAGCTACTGGTGGTTCTGGTAGTGCTGGAACAGTTGCTGCTGCTGTAACTCACCCTGGAGGTAATACATGGCAAACACTTTCTTTTACTTTTAATACATCATTAGATGGTCAAGCTGCTTTAGCAGATGGAACGTATTCTGGTTTTGTAATTCATACTTATTGGGCAACTGGTGAAACATCATTTTTTCCAAATGTAACTAAACCTGCGAGAACTTTTTACATTGACAATATTAGAGGTCCTCTTGGTACTCCTCCTGTAATTCCTACTCCAACTGTAGCTGCTCCAACTCCTCCAGCTAGACCTGTAGGTGATGTAGTGTCTATTTATAGTGATGCTTATGCTCCTATTACTTTTGATAATTTTGACGCAGGATGGTGCGGTGGTGCTGCTACAACTGAGGTTCAAATTGTAGGAGATAATACATTGAAAAAGAATTCGGGTGTTGTATGTCATGGAATTGAATTTCAGTCAAATAAATTAGATTTATCAACATTTACGCATATTCATTTTGATTTTTATATTACTGATACTGACTTAACAGGTGATGTATTTAATGTTAAATTAGTAGATTTTGGTGGTGGTGCTGCACAAGCTTCTGCGTTAGAGATTAACATTAATGGAGGTACTACACCACAGTTAGTAGCTAATCAATGGGTTTCTGTTGATGTGCCTATTACTGCATTAGGTGGAGTTGTAGCTAATAATTTAACAAGAACAGATGTTGCTCAAATCGGTATTACAACTGCAATGGTTAGCAATGTTTGGTATGACAACATTTATTTACACAAAAACACTATTTTATCTTCTGATAATTTTAATGTTACTAAAGTTAAATTGTATCCAAATCCAACTTCAAATATTTTAAATATTGAAGCAGGAGCAAATATTCAGTCAATTGCGGTTTATAACGTTTTAGGTCAAGAAGTTATGAATAGAGAAGCTAATGATTCAACAATCAGTCTTGATGTTTCTAGCCTTAATGCAGGTGTTTATGTAATCAAAACTATGATTGATGGAAATGTTTCATCTACAAAATTCATTAAAGAATAATTTTCTTTAAATAAATTATATAAGACTGTCAGAAATGGCAGTCTTTTTTTTATTTCATTTTTTTTTAAAATTAATATTATATATCTTTAGTTTCTAATATCATTGAAAATGCAATTTCTTAAAAATCAAATAAAATTTTTGACAATTTTATTTTCTTTAGTTTGTTCAGCACAACAATTACCTCCAATTGTTAAGTATTCTAAAGATATCTATAATGCAGGGATTCAGAATTGGATGATTTCTCAGGATAATCATCGATTTATGTATTTTGCAAATAATGATGGTTTGCTAGAGTTTAATGGTTCTAAATGGATATTAAACCCTTCTCCTAACGAAACAATTATTCGTGCGGTAAAGTGTATTAATGATAAAGTTTATACAGGAGCATTTATGGAGTTTGGCTATTGGCAAAGAGCTTCAAATGGACAGTTGAATTATACATCATTAAGTGAAAGCATCAAAGATAAAATTAATGATGATGAACAATTTTGGGGAATTTTTCCTTTTGATAATTGGATACTTTTTCAATCGCTAGAGAAAATATATGCTTATAATGTTAAAACAAAATCATTTACCATTATAAATCCAAATAGCATTATTAATAAAGCATTTAAAACAGCTAATGGAATTTATTTTCAAACAACAGAAGGATTGTATGAAATAGATCAGGGCAAAAGTAAATTGTTTTTAAGTAACGATATAATTAATAAAAACAAACTGATTAATATTTTTGATACTGAGGAAGGTTTAATTTTAGTTACTCAAAAGCAAGGAATTTTTAAGTATAAAGAGGGGGTGTTTAGTAAATTTGAAACTAATATTGATGCTCAAATTCAGCAAAGTAATATTTACAGTAGTCAAATATTATCTGATGGAAGTATCGCATTAGGTTCAATTTCAAACGGAATATTTATTTTGTCCAAAAAAGGAACATTAGTTTACCATATTACTCAAAATTCAGGATTAAGCAATAATACAGCTCTTTCTCTTTTTGAAGATCTCGATAAAAATTTATGGATAGGTCTCGATAACGGCATTAATTGTATCAATCTTAAATCTCCAATCAATAGCTATCTAGATAATACCGGGATTTTAGGATCAATTTATACTTCCATTGTTTATGACAACAAGTTGTATATTGGTACTAATCAAGGATTGTTTTATAAAAATTTAAATTCTGATGCTAAATTCGAATTTGTTCAAAATACAAAAGGGCAAGTTTGGTCTTTGTTTTCTTATCAAAACACACTTTTTTGCGGACACGATTCTGGAACATTTATCGTAAATAATTCAAGCGCTAATCTTATTTTTTCAGCATCAGGAACTTGGAAATTTGAACCATTAGCTCAAGGAAGTAACTATATTCTTCAAGGAAATTATAATGGAATAACAGTTTTAGAAAAAAAGAATAATAATTGGGTTTTTAAGCATAAAATTAAAGGATTTAATTACTCTTCAAAGTATTTCGAAATACATAATTCAAATGAAATATTTGTAAGTCACGAATACAAAGGTGTTTACAAGTTTTCAATAGATAAACCCATTTTAAATGCCACTAATTTATTTAAGTTTGAAAATCCAGTTAAAAGTAAAAATGCAAGCCTAGCTAAGTATAATAATCAAATTTATTATGCTTCAAAAGAAGGCGTGTTTAGAATGAATAGTAAAACAAAAGCATTTGAAAGAGACCAATCAATTAGTTCAATATTTGATAATGATGAGTATGTAACCGGTAAAATGATCGTTGATAAATCAAATAAATTGTGGTTTTTTACGAAAAATTATATTTACTATTATTCATCTGGAAAACTATCCTCTGATTTAAAGAAAAATAGTTTGCCAATTCCATCATCTTTGACAAATTCAATATCTGGTTATGAGAACATCTTACAACTTAATGATAATAGATACTTAATTGGTACAACAGATGGATATTATATTTTAAATAATGATGATTTTAAATTTAATAATTATAAAGTTTCAATCTTTGGAATTTCTAATAATGTTTTAAATTCTAAATCTAAAAATGTTTCCATTTCAGAAAATGGAATTTTTAAGCATAACGAGAACAATTTAGCATTTAGTTTTGCTGTACCAGAGTTTGACAAATATATTAACGCAGAATACCAATATAAATTAGTTGGTTTGCATGATGAATGGAGTGAATGGTCATTCAATTCTCATATTTTATTTGAAAATTTGCCTGCTGGTGAATATGTTTTTAGTGTAAGAGCTAAAGTTGCAAATTCAGTTACAGATAATATAGCGACTTATTCTTTTGTTGTTAAGAAACCATGGTATTTAAATAGTTGGGCAAAGTTTATTTATTTTATATTATTTGTAATTCTAGCTTACTATATTCATAAGTTTTATACAATTTATCATGAAAAAAGACATCAAAGAATTATTTCTGAAAACAATATTTTGTTAGAGCTTAAAGAATTAGAGAATGAACAGAAAATAATGAAAATTCAGAACGAACAACTAACGCAAGATGTTGATAAAAAGAATAAAGAGCTTGCCGTTTCAACTATGAATTTAATTAAGAAAACCGAACTTTTAAATATAATTAAAGGCGATTTAAAAAATTCAACTGATAGTTCAACAAACAGTATTAAATCGGTTATCTCTACTATTAATAAAAATGTTAAAGAAGAAAATACTTGGAATCTTTTTAAAGAAGCTTTTGATAGTGCTGATAATAATTTTTTAAAGAAAGTAAAAGAAAGCCACCCTTCATTAACTCCTAACGATCTTCGTTTATGTGCTTATTTAAGATTAAACTTATCCTCAAAGGAAATAGCACCACTTCTTAATATATCTTTACGAAGTATTGAAATAAAAAGATATCGTTTGCGTAAAAAAATGGATTTACCACATGAACAAGGGCTTGTAGAGTACATACTTCAATTTTAAACTATACAAAAAAGCTTTTTATACCTATACAATAGCTCAACACTAACGTTTTAGTTCGATTTTTTTATATTTTTTTTACATTACTTTTTTCTTTGTTTTGTTGATTATTTGATAAAAATACTAGGAATATATTGTGATGTATGTTTTTTGTTGTGGTTCTTTTTGATTTTTATACAATAAATACTTTTATTTTTATGAAAGTATTAACACCATTATATTTTTTAAATAAAAAAAGTATAAATGCGTTTTAAAAATGAGTCTCTTAAACTATTATATAAATCATTAAAATTTTAATCAAATTACTATATGAGAAAAATTATTTTATTACTAACCTTATGTTGTTTTTCGTCTTCAATTTATGCACAAGCAGACAAAGTTGTTGTTGAAAATAGTGCTTCAGGTCATCGACTAAAAGTCAATGGAAAAGACTTTATGGTAAAGGGTATGAATTGGGATTATTTTCCAATTGGAACCAATTATAATTATAGTCTATGGAAACAATCAGATGATTTGATAATGTCTGCTTTAGATTCAGAAATGGCGCTTTTAAAAAATATGGGCGTAAATACAGTAAGACAGTATACTGGTGTTCCCGCTAAATGGATAAAATACATTTACGAAAAACATGGTATTTATACGATGTTAAATCATTCATTTGGAAGATACGGATTAACTATTGATGGTTCATGGGTTGCAAATACAGAATATTCAGATAGTAGAACACAAGAATTGCTTTTGTCTGAAGTTAAAAGTATGGTTACGGAGTATAAAAACACCCCTGGTGTTTTATTATTTTTATTAGGTAACGAAAATAATTATGGTCTTTTTTGGGACGGAGCTGAAACAGAAGATATTCCAATTGAAGAGAGAAAGTCTACTACAAGAGCGGAAGCTATGTATAAAATTTTTAACAAAGCTGTTGTAGAGATGAAAGCTATAGATAATTCTCATCCTATGGCAATTTGTAATGGAGATTTATTATTTCTAGATATTATTGCTAAAGAATGTAAAGATATAGACATTTTAGGTGTAAATATGTACAGAGGTGTAACTTTTACAGATGCTTTTGATAGAGTTAAGAGAGAATTTGACAAACCTTTGTTATTTACTGAATTTGGTTCAGATGCTTTTAATGCAAAAGATAATCAAGAAGATCAAAAAGCACAAGCTTATTATTTAGTTGAAAACTGGAAAGATATTTATTCTAATGCAGCCGGATTGGGTAAATTTCAAAATTCAATTGGTGGATTTACTTTTCAGTTTAGTGATGGTTGGTGGAAATATGGCCAAACTAAGAATTTAGAAGTTCACGATAATAACGCTTCTTGGTCAAACGGAGGTTATACATTCGATTTTCAAGAAGGTCAAAATAATATGAACGAAGAGTGGTTTGGAATTTGTGCTAAAGGTCCAGTTAATTCAAGAGGTTTATATGAATTGTATCCAAGAGCGGCTTATTATGCAATTAAAGAAGTTCATAAAATTAGTCCATTTGATGAAGGGATAACTTCTGAAAATATGAATGAATATTTCAACAACATTAATTTAATGGATGCTGTTTTAAGAGCAAGATCAGACAAAGCAGCCATGGGAGGTAATGATGGTGAAATACTAAAAATAAGCAATTTAAGAGCTGAATTTACAACTTTTAATACAGGTGGTAGTTTAATTACAACTCCAGATGTTGCAGATCCCGATAATGTTGTTTATCCAAACCAATTAGGTTTTGATCATATGGAATCTTATTTCATTGGTGTAGAAGGTAATCCGGCGCCTAACATGAAAGCAAACGTAAATGTTAATATTTTAGGACGTGTTGCAGAAAATCCAATCAATGAGATTTTTTACGAAAATAGAGGTCGTACTCAAACAGTGGATACACCAGACGGACCTGTAGTAATAGGGGATAATAACAGAGTTCAAGTGTATAATGCTTCTTATTCTTGGAATGAAAAAGACTTTGAATTAAGAGGATTCTATAGAACTGGACATTATCACTGGGGATATGAAGGAGATATTTTTGCTTTATATCCAGAAGCAAATTATGGTCCTAATCTAGATATTTATAATGGAGAAACTTTAGGTTTTGAAATAGATGGTAAAAGAAATTTAGATGGGTTAAAAGTAGCTATTGGACCTCAATTATGGTGGGGAGCAAATCCAACTTATTTATTAAAATACAGTAAAAAGCTTTTAAATTGGGATATCACGGGTATTTATCATAGAGATATTAATACGAACATTGAATATGATGCTTCAGGAAAACGTATTTTAAATCAAACACAAGTTAGAACAGGTATTATTCCTGCTTGGCCAACTGAAAGAGCAACGGTTGCATTACAAAGAAAATTTGGTGCTTTCGGTGTAACATTGGGAGGTATTTGGGGCGGAAGTCCTTTAAATGGAAGTTCTTTTCAAATGTATGAAAATGGTATAGTGTATAATGATTACATTAATGCTAAAGACAATTGGGGTGGTAAAGCTAAGTTTACTTTTTCAAAAGGAAGATTTAATATCTACACGCAAGGTGCTATCATGGGATTAGTAGCTAATGGAGGTGCAGATAATGTACAAACTTTTACAGGATGGAGATTAAAAGATAGTGGAAGTGGAAATCAGATGAATTTCTTAACTGGTTTTACCTATAATGTGAATTCGAATTTACAGATTGCACCTAACTTTTTATGGCAAAAACCATTAGTAGATGCTATGCCAAATGGAGTAGACGCCCCTGGAAGATTAAGAAATTTTCAAGATGATCCATTTGTAGTAAGAGCAAATAGAGAAACTGTTGGTGGTGAGTTACTTTTAACTTGGGATCCAACTCCAGCTACTTGGATGTATGAATGGAATAATGATATGGTTGAAGATGCCAAATTTGCTTTCAGTACTGGTTTTGTTTACCGTCATTTACCTACCACTATGGATGCTGCTATCGGATTTTTAGCGAATCGTACTGCTTTTGCTTTTGAAAAATCGGCACCAGCTCAAGATTTATGGGAATCTAACACAAGAATCGTTTCTAAAATTAGTCCAGATCTTGGTTTAATTGCTAATATTTATTTTGGTAATGGTCAAGGAAATGGTGATTCGGAAAGAACAATTTATAGATCGGGTGGAGACCTTAGAATGATTTATAGAAAAGTTAAATTAACAAGTTCAGTTAAATTTAACGATTGGGGGCCATACGATTATCACCGTGATTTTAACTTAACTTATCCAGTTCAGACTTCTATTGATATCTCTACTTCAGTAGGTAAACCAAGTTGGTTTATATTACCAGATACTAGAATTGGAATCATGGGTATTTGGCGTTCATTAGACCAATATTCACCACGTTATTCACCAAATGCGGTAGCGCCTAATACTTTTCCTCCGGTACCAGCAATTAGTCCTGTAGGATTTGGAAACGGTTCAGAATGGGAAATTAGAACATACATTCACATTAATATTGGAAAATAATTTTAAAAAAAAAAGAAAATGAAAAATAAGAAATTTAATTATTTAAGAAATGCATTTCTTTTAGGATTAGTTTTAATTACTAATTTGAATTGTGATAGAGAAATGTCTGATGATGCTACATTAGCTACCTTTTCAAAAAATGGAGAAATTTTTACCGATGATTTTATTGGTTTAGGAAGTGATTTTTATTTCCCTTACGGAGATTCTAAATTTACTGCTTTTTCTGTAGATGATAACGAAGCTTATATGGGAAATGCTTCTATTCGTATTGATGTGCCAAATGCAGATGATCCACTAGGAAGTTATGCAGGAGGTATCTTCAGAATAGATGGAGCTGGAAGAGATTTAACAGATTTTGATGCTTTAACTTTTTGGGCAAGATCATCTCAAGGTGTAACAATAGGTGAATTTGGTTTTGGAGAGGATTTCTTTCCTAACGAATATATGGTTACCATGAAAGATGTAAGTGTTGGTACGCAATGGACAAAATATATAATTCCTATTCCTGATGCTTCTAAATTATTACATGAAAGAGGTATGTTTAGATTTGCTGCAGGAACTAACGGAACTAATGGATTTGGTTATACATTATGGATTGATGAATTAAGATTTGAAAAATTAGGAACAATTGCTCATGGCCAAGCGTCAATAGAAAATGGTAACAATGTGTCTGAAACCACTTTTGTTGGAGTTAATTCTAGAGTAGAAGGAGTAATAGCTACATTTAATTTACCTACAGGTATTAATCAATCGGTTACTATAAGTCCATCTTATATGAATTTTTCATCTTCAAATCCTAGTGTGGCTTCAGTAGATCCTTCAGGTTTAGTTACTTCTTTAAGTGCTGGAACATCTGTTATTACAGCTACATTTGGAGATACAAATGCAACAGGAAGTTTAACCATCAATTGTCAAGGAACATTTGTTCATGCTCCAACTCCAACTAGACCACAATCTAATGTAATTTCTCTTTTCTCTGATCATTATGTAAATGTTCCAGTAAATTATTATAATGGGTATTGGGCACCTTGGCAAACTACGCTTTCTAATGATTTTTCAGTTAATGGAGACAACATTTTAAATTATACAATTTTTAATTTTGTGGGTATTGAGTTTAGTAGCCCAACTATTGATGCTACTGCAATGACTCATGTTCATTTAGATGCTTTTATTCCAGGTCCAATTGCTCCAGGAAGACAACTAAGAGTACTTTTAGTAGATTTTGGTGCAGATGGTGTTTATGGTGGTGGCGATGATACAAGACATTCTACAACATTTACTGCAACTACGTCAACTGCTGTAGTTTCTCAAAGTTGGATATCTATAAATATTCCTTTTTCAGCAATGCCAGGTTTAGTAAGTAGATCGCATTTAGCACAACTTATTTTAGAAGGTGGTGATAGTTCTGTTATTTATGTTGACAACATTTATTTTTATAACTAACACCAGACATTTAACATTATAAAAGATACCGAAAATGAATAAAAATATAAAGAAAAGTATTCTCTTAGCAAGTACATTGTTCGTATTATTAGGTTGTTCTACAGATGAGAAACAAACGGTTACAACAATGAAGCAATTAGTTTGGCAAGATGAATTTAATGTAGACGGAGCTCCTGATAGTGAATTATGGACTTACGATATTGGTACAGGAAATAACGGATGGGGTAATAACGAATTACAATATTACACCAGTCGTCCTGAAAATATTGTAGTAGAAAACGGAATGCTTAAAATAACTGCAAAAAGAGAACTATACTTAGGCTCGGGTTATACATCAGCAAGAATTCAATCTAAAGGAAAATTTGAAAAAAAATTCGGTCGTTTTGAAGCTCGTATAAAATTACCTTGGGGTAAAGGATTATGGCCTGCTTTCTGGATGTTGGGTTCTAATATAGACGAAGTGAGTTGGCCGGCTTGTGGAGAAATCGACATTATGGAATATTTAGGAAATCGACCAACTTCTGTTTTTGGAACAGTTCATGGACCAGGTTATTCGGGTGGAGCTTCTATTTCTAAAACGTATACACTTACAAATAATAGATTTGATAATGATTTTCACGTTTTTGGAATAGAATGGGGAGAAAATTACATCAATTATTATGTAGATGATGTATTATACAATCAAATTACTCCTGATGATGTTCCTGGGGAATGGGTTTTTAACGATTCTTTTTTCATGATTCTTAATATGGCAGTGGGTGGTAATTTACCGGGTTCTCCTAATCAAGATACTGTTTTTCCTCAAGAAATGTTAGTAGATTATATTAGAGTTTACCAATAATTAAATTTATTTAAATAATTGAAATTTAAAATAATAACATCTAGGCTATTTATAAATGGCCTAGGGTTTATTATGAAAAAAATAATGTAGAATTACTTTAAAAATTATCATGAACAATAGCCAAACAATATTTGCTGAAAATGAAATAGAAGATAAAAAGGTATCTATGGATATCGTTTTATTAAATGGGGAAAAATATTATAAAATCGCCAATAACGATGCTATGCGTCCGTTTTTTATGAGCATTGTTAGCGATTCTAATCATTGGATGTTTATTTCTAGCAATGGTGGACTTACAGCAGGGAGAAAAAATGCAGAATTTGCACTTTTTCCATATTATACAGATGATAAAATTACTGAATCATATGATATAACCGGTAGTAAATCCATTTTCCAAATTCATTGGAATAATGAAATTAAAATTTGGGAACCTTTTTCTGAACGTTTTTCAGATAATATTTACGCTATTTCAAGAAATTTATATAAAAACCTTTACGGGAATAAAGTAATTTTTGAAGAGATAAATCACGATTTACAAATTACATATCGTTATCAATGGAATTCTAGTAATAAATTCGGTTTTGTTAGAAAATCAGAGTTAATCAATCATTCCGATAACGATTACCAAATAGAATTAGTAGACGGAATTCAAAACATTATGCCGTATGGTGTAAGTAGCGATTTGCAAAATGCTGCAAGTAATTTGGTAGATGCTTATAAAAGAAGTGAATTGGACCAACAAAGTGGTTTAGGTATTTTTGCTCTAAGTGCTATCATTGTAGATAAAGCAGAACCAAGCGAAGCATTAAAATCAAATATTGTTTGGTCTTTAGGATTAGAAAATCCAAATTATTTGGTTTCTTCTTTACAACTTTCAAAATTCAGAAAAAAACAAAAAGTTGTTGCTGAAAATGATATTAAAGGCGAAAAAGGAGCTTATTTCCTAAATTCTTCTATAATTTTAAAAGAAAACACAAAACAAGAGTGGATGATTGTGGCTAACGTAAATCAAGATCATTCCGATGTTGCCCAAATCATAAATACCATTCAATCTGAAAAAAATTGTTTACAATTAATTAATCAAGATATTGAATTAGGTACTGAAAAATTAATTGCATTAAATGCTTCTTCTGATGCATTACAATTAACAAATGATAATTTAAGAGATACACGTCACTTTGCAAATACGTTGTTTAATATCATGCGAGGTGGAATTTTCGATTTTAATTACCAAATTGAAAAACAAGATTTTCTTATTTACATTAAAAAAGCAAATGCTGTACTATTTAAAAAAATAGAAAAAAGCCTCAATCAATTACCTAATTTATTTTCATTAGAAACCTTAAAAGAATTTGCAACTAAACAAAATAATTCTGATTTTGAACGTCTAAGCCTTGAATATTTACCATTAAAATTCAGTAGAAGACATGGTGATCCTAGTAGACCATGGAATAAATTTTCAATTAACACACAAAGTGAAATTGATGGTTCTAAAATTTTAGACTACGAAGGAAACTGGAGAGATATTTTTCAAAATTGGGAAGCATTAGCACATTCATTTCCAGAGTTTATTGAAAACATGATTCATAAGTTCTTAAACGCAACTACTTTTGATGGTTACAATCCGTACCGTGTTACAAAAGATGGTTTTGATTGGGAAACAGTTGAAGAAGATAATCCTTGGTCTTATATTGGGTATTGGGGCGACCACCAAATTATCTATTTGCTTAAGTTTTTAGAATTTATTCAAAATCACCAACCTAATAAGTTAGAAACGTATTTTAATTCAGACATTTTTGTTTATGCAAATGTACCGTATGTAATTAAATCATACGAGGATATTGTAAAAAATCCTAAAGATACTATTGTTTTTAATCATGAATTAGATAATACAATTCGTGAAGAAAGAAATCGAATTGGTGCAGACGGATCCTTATTGAAAGACTCCAATGGTGAAATTTATAAAGTCAATTTTATTGAAAAAATGCTGGCGACTGTGTTGGCAAAAATGTCAAATTTTATTCCAGAAGGCGGAATTTGGTTAAATACTCAACGACCAGAATGGAATGATGCTAACAACGCATTAGTAGGAAATGGAGTTTCTATGGTTACTCTTTATTACCTTAGAAGATTTTTAAATTATTTCCAAAATTTGATTGCAACTACTGAAGTTGAGCATATCAAAATTTCTAATGAAATGGTAGAATTTTATCATTCAATTAGAGAAAACTTAATTAAATATGAGCCTTTATTGGAAGGTAAATTTTCAGATGAAGATAGAAAAACTCTTTTAGATGCATTAGGAAAATCAGCTTCAGAATACCGTCATCAAGTATATCAAAATGGTTTTTGGGGCAATAAAAGGACTCATTCTATAGATGGCTTAAAACGATTTATAGCAGTAAGTTTAAAGTTTATTGATCATTCTATTGCAGCTAATAAAAGAGAGGATAATTTATATCATGCTTATAATTTAATGACGGTTGAAAGTGAAACAGCTGTTTCTATTTCTTACTTGAGTGAAATGTTAGAAGGTCAGGTTGCTGTCTTAAGTTCAGGATATTTGTCATCTCAAGAAGCATTACAAGTGTTAGATGGTTTAAAAAGTAGTAAGTTGTTCAGACAAGATCAATACAGTTATATTCTGTATCCAAATAAAGAACTGCCAAAATTCATTGAGAAAAATACAATTTCAAATGAAGCAGTTTCAAAATCAGAACTATTATCAGAATTAGTAGCGGCTAATAATACGCAAATTATTGAAAAAGATTGTTTTGGAAAATATCATTTTAATGGAAATTTCAAAAATGCTGCCGATTTAGAAAAAGCACTAGATGCAATTTCTGATACTTCTTATTCAGATAAACTTCAAAAAGATAAAAAAGTTGTTTTACAAGCTTTTGAACAAGTCTTTAATCATAAATCGTTTACAGGACGTTCTGGAACATTTTATGGCTACGAAGGTTTAGGTTCAATTTATTGGCACATGGTTTCTAAACTTCAATTAGCAGTACAAGAATGCTGTTTAAAAGCAGTGGAAGAAAATGAGTCGCCAGAAGTTGTAGGAAGATTACTAGAACATTATTATGAAATAAATGAAGGAATTGGGGTTCATAAATCACCTGCATTATATGGTGCATTTCCAACAGATCCATATTCGCATACTCCTGCAGGAAAAGGCGCACAACAACCCGGTATGACAGGTCAGGTTAAAGAAGATATTTTAAGTCGTTTTGGAGAATTAGGCGTTTTCGTTAAAAACGGAAATTTATTCTTCAACCCGTGTTTATTAAGAAAAGATGAATTTCTTTCTAAAGCTACAACCTTTAACTATGTAGATATAAACTTTAATCCTAAATCAATAGAATTACATCAAAATTCTCTTTGTTTTACTTATTGCCAAATTCCAATTATATATCAAATATCAAATTATAAAGGTCTTGAAGTTATAAACAACGAAGGTTCTAATACTACGTTTGATTCTCTTTCATTAGATGTCAAAACAAGCAAACAAGTTTTTGAAAGAACAAACGAAATTAATTACATAATTGTTCATGTTTTAGAAAATGAATTAAAATAAAAAAATGTATAATAAATCTATATTACATATCAAATTAACATTAAAATCAATTGCATTTATTGCTCTTTTAGTGTTTGTTTTTTCATGTAAAAAAGATTCTAAAATACAAAATACTCCAAAATCTATAGAAGTGACTGCAAAAGATATATTAGGAAATCCAAACTACTTAGCAATTTGTTATGGTGGATATAGAATGAATTCTAGAGAAGTTCAACCAACGATAGCAGAATTAAAAGAAGATTTAAAAATTTTAGCGGCTCTTAATATAAAAGTAGTTCGTACTTACAATGTTCATTTAGCACATGCTTCTAATGTTATAAAAGCTATTTCCCAATTAAAAAGGGAGAATCCAAAATTTGAAATGTATGTAATGCTGGGAGCTTGGATAGATTGTAAAAATGCTTGGACAGATTTAGAACCTAATCACTACGAAGAGAGTGAAAGAAATGCCGTTGAAATTAGAGAAGCTGTTCGTTTAGCATCTAATTTTCCTGATATAGTTAAAATTATAGCGGTAGGAAACGAAGCTATGGTAAAATGGGCTACCAGTTATTATGTGCAACCTAGTGTAATTTTGAAATGGGTAAATCATTTGCAACAATTAAAAAAGAAAAATAAATTATCAAAAGATTTATGGATTACGTGTTCCGATGATTTTGCCTCTTGGGGAGGATTAGATGATAGTTATAAAACCAAAGATTTAGAAGATTTAATAAATGCAGTTGATTACGTTTCAATGCATACATATCCTTATCACAATACACATTATAATCCAGAATTTTGGAGAATTCCTAGTCATCAAGGTAATTTATCTAATGAGGATGCAACTAATGCAGCCATGAATAGAGCCATGTTGTTTGCAAAAAACCAATACAATGCGGTAAAAAAATACGTGCATAGTATAAGTCCAAACAAACCTATTCATATCGGCGAAACGGGTTGGGCTTCTATTTCAGATGGTCATTACGGTAGTCATGGTTCAAAAGCATCTGATGAATACAAACAAGCACTTTATTACAAAGCCATGAGAGAATGGACAAACAAAGAAAATATTTCTTGTTTTTTCTTTGAGGCTTTTGATGAGCCTTGGAAAGATAGTGGCAATCCGCTTGGTTCTGAAAATCATTTCGGAATTATTACAGTTGATGGAAAAGCTAAATATGCCTTATGGAATGATGTTGATGATAAAACATTTGAAAATTTAAAACGAAATAATAAGAGTTTATCTAAAACTTTTAACGGAAATAAAGATGAATTAATGAAAACTGTTTTAGTTCCACCAAGTCATTAATAATATGAAATATTTAAAAAACATATTTTTTACCCTTTTAATTTTGACAATGATAAATTGTGCAACAAAAGAAACTGAATTAGATTTTGAGGTGTATGAAACTTCTGCATCAGGAAATTCTCTTAAAAAAATAACAGAATTTTCAAAACAAGATAGTGTAATCTCAATCGACTTAAATCCTGATGAAAAATTTCAAACCATCACGGGTTTTGGAGGCTCTTTTACAGAAGCTTCGGCTTCGTTACTCAATCGATTGAGTAAAAAAAACAGGAATAAAGTGTTAGAAGCCTATTTTAGTGAATCAGGGGCAAATTATTCTTTAACGCGTACTCACATTGCTTCGTGTGATTTTTCTTTAAGCAATTATACTTATGCTAAAGTCGAAAATGACATGACTTTGGATAACTTTACTATTGATGATGATAGAGATGATTTAATTCCAATGATTTTAAATGCAAAATCCATATCTAAAGACGGATTTAATATCATAGCATCACCTTGGACTTGTCCTCCATGGATGAAAGACAATAAAAATTATGTGGGAGGTAAATTATTACCAGAATATAATGATGTTTTTGCATTGTATTTTTCTAAATATTTAGACGCTTACAAAAAAGAAGGTATCGATATTTGGGGTGTTACAGTTATCAATGAACCTCACGGAAACGGAAATAATTGGGAAAGTACATTATTTTCTCCAAAAGAAATGACCGATTTTGTTCAAAATCATTTAGGTCCTAAATTAGAAAAAGACGGTTGGGGAAACACTAAAATTTTAGGTTATGACCAAAACCGTGCTGGAATAAAAGAATGGGCTGATGAAATGTATAGAGATGAGAAATCTTCAAAATACTTTGCAGGAATGGCTATTCATTGGTACGAAAGTACTTATGAAGTTTTTCCAGAAGATTTGCAATATGCTCATAAAAAAGCACCAAATAAATACTTAATTGAAACAGAAGGTTGTATCGATTCAGAAATTCCACATTGGCAAGACGACGCTTGGTATTGGAAAAAAGAAGCTACCGATTGGGGTTGGGATTGGGCAAGTGAGCAAGACAAATATTTGCATCCAAAATACGCTCCAGTAAATCGTTATGCAAATGATATTATTGGATGTTTAAATAATCAGGTTGACGGTTGGATTGATTGGAATATGGTTTTAGACCGTCAAGGTGGTCCTAATTGGTTTAAAAATTGGTGTGTTGCTCCTGTAATTGTAGATCCAGAAAAAGATGAAGTTTATTTTACGCCTTTATACTATACCATGGCACACTTTAGCAAATTCATGCGACCAGGTGCTGTAAAAATTGGATGCACAATCAACTCAAAAGAAGTGGTTTCAACTGCAGTTCAAAATCCAGATGGAAGTATAGCAGTCGCTATCTTTAATCCATCTGAAACAAATTATTCAATAGAAATTAAACTAAATAATATAACAAAAACCATAACAATTCCTGCAAAAGCATTGCAAACGGTTGTCATAAAATAATATTAATATGGAAAATATCGAATCTTTAAAACCAAGGCCTTCAACTACAATTGATAAAGTACCTTTGTTTCAAAAAGCTGCTTTTGGATCAGGACATTTAGTTAATAATTTATTGCCTGGAGCATTAGGTGTTTTTTCCTTTTTCTTAATAACAGCATATGGTATAAATCCTGCAATAGCTGGTTTACTTGCTGCAATTCCAAGGTTTTTTGATGCATTATCTGATCCAATAATGGGATTTATTTCAGATAATACAGAATCTAGATGGGGAAGAAGAAGACCATATATTTTTGCGGGTGCAATTTTATCTGCTGTTTTGTTTATTGTTCAATGGCAAATGTTTGAAGAGAATGGTTCAACTTACAATTTTTGGTATTTCCTTACTTTTTCAATTTTATTCATATTTGCTAATACTATTTTTTCAACACCATTAATTGGTTTTGGTTATGAAATGTCTTCTGATACTAAAGAAAGAACTCGATTAATGGGTATTGCAAATAGTGTAGGGCAAGTTTCTTGGATGATTGTACCAATTTTTTGGGTACTTATTGCAAACAAAGATTTATTTGATTCACAAGCAGATGGTGTTAGAACCTTATCTATTTATGTTGGTTTTGCATGTTTGATTTTTGGTCTAATGCCTGCTATTTTTTGTAAAGAAAATGATGTTTCTGATGCAGATAGTAAAGCAAAAATCACATTTAAAGAATTAAAAAACAACATAGTTATATTATGGAATAATATAAAAAAAATGACGAAAAACTTACCGTTTATGCGTTTATGTGGTGCTACATTTTTAGTGTTTAATGGTTTTCAAATGGTAGCCTCTTTTAGCTATTTTATTATTGTTTTTTACATGTATAAAGGAAGTTATGAAATGGCAGGAACGGTACCAGCAATTTTTTCAATATTAGGAGCTTTTGCAACGGCAGTTTTAATTATACCTATAGTTTCTTGGTTAGCTAATAAATACGGTAAAAGAAACGCCTTTATCATTTCAACATTTATATCTATAATTGGATACATTTTAAAATGGTGGGGATTTGTTGTTGTAGATGAAAATACAGCTGTTCTTTTCAATGACGTTATTTTACAAATAGGTGTTGTTAAATTTTCTTTAGAAATGCCAATTATATTACTATTACCAATTCCTTTTATGGCATTTGGATTAGGAGGATTGTTTACACTTATGATGAGTATGACGGCCGATGTTTGTGATTTAGATGAACTTAGAAACGGATTGCCAAGAAGAGAAGGAACTTTTGGTGCTGTTTATTGGTGGATGGTTAAAATAGGACAATCTATTGCCTTGGCTTTAGGAGGTTTAGTTTTGTCTTTGGTAGGATTCGATGCTGGTAAATCTGTTCAAGCTGTTGAAACTATGAATAATTTAAGAATTGCAGATATCATTATACCATCATTAACTGCCGGATTAGCCGTTTGGATTATGTGGAATTATAGTTTAAATGAAGATAGACTAAGCAAAATTAAAAAAGAATTACAAGAACGAAGAGCAGAAAGAAAGTTGAAATTAAATAAGTAACAAAATGTCATTTAGAAAAGATTACATATTATACTCAAAGAATAATGAAAGTGCTAATGGAGCATTTTCTAGTGGTCTAAATTTTTCAAACACGTTTCCAGAAATTATATCTTCATTATTTAGTCAAGAACTAAAAATAGGAATGCATGGTCTATGTTTTAGTTTATACGAAGACGGCCAAAATCCAGGCGATATTATTTCAGAGGAACAAGTAAGAAGACGTATGGAAATTATTGCACCTTATACAAAATGGGTGCGTTCTTTTTCTTGTACCGAAGGAAATGAGTTTATCCCTAAAATTGCTAAAGAATACGGAATTAAAACATTAGTTGGAGCTTGGTTAGGTAATAATCCTGAAGTAAATGAAAAAGAAATTGAAGCATTAATTCAATTAGCAAATGAAGGGTTTGTGGATATTGCAGCAGTAGGAAATGAAGTAATGTATCGCAAAGATTTAACAGAAGATGAATTGTTAGATTTTATAGCAAAAGTAAAAAATGAAATCCCAGCTAATATTCCTGTAGGATATGTAGATGCCTATTACGAATTTACCATAAAACCAAGAATAACAGAAGCTTGTGATGTTATTTTAACCAATTGCTATCCGTATTGGGAAGGAAGCAATATTGATTATTCATTGGCACATATGAAAAGTATGTATTATCAAGCTTTAGATGCCGGTAAAGGTAAAAAAGTAATTATAACAGAAACCGGTTGGCCAAGTCAAGGCGAAAGTTTTAAGGATTCTCATCCATCAAAACAAAATGCAATGAAGTATTTCATAAATACGCAACATTGGTCTAAGGAGTCAAACATAGATATTTTTTATTTTTCTTCTTTTGATGAGTCATGGAAAGTTGGAGCAGAAGGTGAAGTAGGGGCTTATTGGGGTATTTGGGATAAAAACGAGAAATTAAAATATAATGATAAATAAAATTGCAAAAAGTATATTTTTTCTATTATTTGTAAACATTAGCTTTGCTCAAGTAGATGTAGTTTATAATGATTTGGTATGGTCTGATGAATTTGATGTAAATGGAGCTGTTAATGCCACAAACTGGTTTCATCAAACACAATTAATTGCTGGAAATAGCTGGGCTAATGGAGAAGTTCAACACTACACCAACCAATTAACAAATTCCTATGTTAATGGAGGTTTTTTAAATATTGTAGCTAAAAAAGAACCGTATACAGATCAAGGTGTTACAAAACAATATACTTCGGCACGATTAAATTCTAAATTTGCCTTTAAATATGGTAGAGTAGATGTCAGAGCTAAACTACCTATAGAAGCTGGTACTTGGCCAGCTATTTGGATGCTTGGAAAAAATGTAAATGAAATAGGTGGTTTTTTTAATTCAACGTATGGAACAACAAGTTGGCCTGCTTGTGGGGAAATCGATATTATGGAACATGGAATTACGCCTTGGCAAAATATTAATTATGTTCAAAGCGCGCTTCATACTCCTTCTTCATTTGGGAATACGGTAAATTATGGTGGAACATTAGCAAATAATTTAGGAACAGATTTTCACGTTTATTCTATGAATTGGTCGCCTAATCAAATAACTTTTCTATTAGATGGTGTGGCGTTTTATACATACAATCCAGCAGTAAAAACAGCAAGTAACTGGCCTTTCGATTTAGAACAATATCTTTTATTAAATATTGCTATGGGAGGAATTGCAGGAACAATTGACCCAAGTTTTACCCAAAGTGCAATGGTAATTGATTACGTTAGAGTGTATCAAAATATTACTGTTGATACACAAATTCCAACAAATTTTACAGCAACTGTTGGTAATGTAACTAGTTCATCAGTTGAATTATTATTAAATGCAAACGACGATTCAGGATCAGTAGTTTATGATGTAGCTTATGGTAGTCTTACCAATTCAACTATAGGTACGTCTGGTGTACAAAAATCGTTTGTTATTACTGGTTTATCGCCTAATACAAACTATACTTTTTCTGTAGCAGCAAGCGATATAACAGGAAATGAAGCATCCAATAATTCAATAGTACTTAATGCAACAACTTTAGGTGTAACAGCATGTTCTGGTTCTGATTCAGTAGCACAACAAGGAACTTTTTCTATTGGTTATAATTATGAATTTGAAACCATTGGTACCGATGTAAAAATCACTTTCGAAATGTTGGATACTGATAGAGTAGGGTTAGTTGCTATTTTATGGAAACAATCTCCTTTTACAGAAACACAAATGACCAATGTATCGGGAAGAATTTTCACACACACCATAACAGGGCAAACTATTGGAGCTACAATTAATTATGCAGTTAAATTTGCTTATGCTAATGGTTTTTCTGTAACCCGATATATTTCTTATGTGGTAGGCAGTAATTGTGCTTTAAATCAGGATAGTTTTAATGAATTTAATGATTTCACCTATAGTAATCCTTCTAATAATTATATTACAATAAATGCTACTTCCCAGATTGATAAAGTTGAAATTTTTAATCTTCTTGGAAATAAAATCATAAGTCAATCCACAAATACAAATGAAATTGAAGTAGCCAGCCTATCAAAAGGTGTTTATTTAATGGTAGTTCATTCTGGAAATAGAAAAGGGATTAAGAAGGTGATAATAAATTAGAATCTTCTTTAAAAATCATGCAAATCACCTTCAAAATTGTTACTTTTTGAAGGTGATTTATTATTTTATTGCTTTAAAAGTGTTAAATTTTTAGTTTAAATTTGTTTTTTAAATAAAAATTATGTTAAATTTGGATTAATTAATCTCATAAACAATATTGCCTATACAAACAATTACTTTTTAGAACCCCGAACTTTGAATAACTAAAAGGTATTGTTATGGCTAATTTTGTACTTCCTGATGCGGTATTGGTAAAGAATTATATAGGCGGAGATGAATCTGCTCTATCTACACTGATACAAAGACATCAATCTAAAATTTTTGGTTTCATTTATTCGAAAGTAAATGATAGAGATTTATCTGATGATATTTTTCAAGATACATTTATTAAAGTCATAAAAACTTTAAAATCTCATTCGTATAACGAAGAAGGAAAGTTTTTGCCTTGGGTAATGCGTATTGCTCATAATTTGGTAGTAGATCATTACCGAAAAGCAAAAAAAATGCCCTACCAACGAGATACGGAAGAATATTCTGTTTTTAATTATATGACTGATAATGTTTTAAATATTGAAGGACAAATGATTTCAGAACAAGTGGCTTCCGATTTAAATAAATTGTTAGAAGAACTTCCGGAAGATCAAAAAGAAGTATTGGTAATGCGCATGTATCAAGACCTTAGTTTTAAAGAAATTGCAGATTTAACTGGGGTAAGTATCAATACTGCTTTAGGTAGAATGCGTTATGCATTGTTAAATTTGAGAAAGATAATTGAGAAAAATCAAATTATTTTAACTAATTAATACTAAAAGTAAAATTTTGTCGTTATTTAATAATTAATCAACATTATTTAAATGGCAAAACTCTACTCTAAGAAAAAATTAGCGGCGCAACAAATGAAACCTAAAAAAGAAACGATTTCGTTTTTACTTAATTATTCAAAAGCTTTGAATATGTATAAAGTAGGAAATTCAAACATTGAAATTATAGCTAATTAAAAAAAATGCCTCAAATAGATTTGAGGGCACTGAAAAACATCGACTATTTTGATTAGTACCGTTTTTAGTCAATAAAA
>NZ_WIBH01000070.1:0-419 GCF_009495795.1 Flavobacterium sp. LMO6
ACGTTGTGTGCAACATATTTTCCGAACTTACGCCGAAAGCTTCTCTCCTATTTTTTCCGAAAGAAATTTATTGAAATTGTTACCGAAAAATTTTGCGTGATAGTTGAAAACCGAACCGAACTTTGTCGATAAACTTTGTGCTGAAATTACGTTTTCGGGAAAATCCGTTGTGAAATTAAAACCTGAAACTAAACTTTGCGTGAAAATATGCTTTGCGTGACAATCCAAACTTTGCCGAAAAACTTTGCGTTGAGTTTTTTAAGTTCTGAAAATATTATGCAGCACACAACAGCGGTTTAAAAATATGGCTGGTTTTGGGAATTTTTGAAATGGCGCAGTTGCTCAATTTAAAGTTTTGTGTATATTTGTGTTGGCTTGGTGCTGGTTTTTCGCCACATTTTTAAGCCGCGAAACGTTGT
>NZ_WIBH01000071.1:0-416 GCF_009495795.1 Flavobacterium sp. LMO6
GTAATGAACATTCTATTAAAATTGAAAGAAAGTACAAGTCTCGAATTAAAAGAGAGATTACTCAATTTATAATTCTAATGAACTGGGGAAGAATGTTAGAACAAATTTAAATGCTACAAGTCCTCAATTACCATTTATTCATAATAGATAATTTTATTAACTGAACTAAATTGAGTTAATTTTAATAAAATTGGAACCTTTTTAAATTATAAGTAGATAATTTTTATTATCTTTAATATGAATTTATTATTCTTAATAATTTTAAATTAACATTATAAATTATTTTCAACACAAACCCGATTATAATTTATCTTAGTTAAACATTTCTCTCCCCCTTCAATAAATTAAGAAAGAGTTGATAAATACTAATTTAAACACTTTGATTCATGAAAATTAATTACAAAGAAAAAAGCACA
>NZ_WIBH01000072.1:0-407 GCF_009495795.1 Flavobacterium sp. LMO6
CTTTGAAAACAGAATTTCCGAACTGTGTCAAAAGCAGAAACGTGAATGTTTTGCGCAGATTTTTCGAAGTTTGCGCATAAAGTTTGAATTCAGCATACATAAATTCGTTCCGAATTGACGCAGCTTGAATTAAAACTGCTACTAGTTACAACAGCAGTTACAAGAAATTGCTAGGCTTGGTTTTTGTCGGGAAATTTTTCGTCGCAATAAAGTTTTGTCTATATTTGTAATAATCAGTGAACGAGGTACGCAACTTCTTGTAGCTGCAAGACGTTGTAGGCAACATATTTTCCGAACTTACGCTGAAAGCTTCTCTCCTATTTTTCCGAAAGAAATTTATTGAAATTGTTATCGAAAAATCTTGCGTGATAATTGAAATCTGAACCGAACTTTGTCGATAAACTTTG
>NZ_WIBH01000073.1:0-404 GCF_009495795.1 Flavobacterium sp. LMO6
TACTTTTCACTTATCCCTTTGTACTTTTCACTTATCACTTTTCACTTATCACTTTTCACTTTTTATTTTTTTTAACCATATAAGGCATATAAGTTTTTTAAAGCTGATTATGATTGTGTTAAAAAGTGCACAAAAGATGTTAATAAATTACAGCATGATGACCGTAGAATTACTCTTCACTCTTCACTTTTCACTTTCACTTTTCACTCTTCCCTTCACCCCCGTCATTTCGAGTGATTTTATAAAGGAAAAATGCTAATTTTTGCTTTGTAAAATTGTATCGAGAACTATAGCAACCTGGTTTTTCAGTTCTTCTCGATAAACTTTTTAAAAAATAGCTAAGGCAATTTCATAAAAAAAACTACAAGTGACGACCGTGGAATTATTTATTACTTATCACTTTT
>NZ_WIBH01000074.1:0-383 GCF_009495795.1 Flavobacterium sp. LMO6
ATTATGATTCACACACTCAATATGGTTTGGAATCCTTCGGAAGGGATTGATTTAGGATTTTTCTTATTACGTTTTTATAGTCTTTCTTGGGTATTGGCATTTGGATTAGGCTGGTATGTAATGAAACCTATTTTCATGAGAGAAAACGAATCGGTTGACTCATTAGATAAATTATTTTTGTACACTTTAGTGGCTACTATGTTAGGGGCGCGATTGGGTCACGTAATTTTTTATGAGCCTGAATTATTTAGTGATGACGCATGGAGTATTTTATTACCAATTAAAACTGAACCAACTTTACATTTCACAGGTTTTGCAGGATTAGCAAGTCATGGAGCGGCAATTGGCATCATCATCACCATGTTTTACATTCAAAGAAGAGT
>NZ_WIBH01000075.1:0-374 GCF_009495795.1 Flavobacterium sp. LMO6
CCAACACAAATATACACAAAACTTTAAATTTAGCAACTGCGCCATTTCAAAAATTTCCGAAACTAGCCATATTTTTAAACCGCTGTTGTGTGCTGCATAATATTTTCGGAACTTAAAAAAACTCAACGCAAAGTTTTCCGCAAAGTTCGGAATGTCACACAAAGTATATTTTCACGCAAAGTTTAGTTTCAGTTTTTAATTTCACAACGGATTTTCCCGAAAACGTAATTTCAGCACAAAGTTTATCGACAAAGTTCGGTTCGGTTTTCAACTATCACGCAAAATTTTTCGGTAACAATTTCAATAAATTTCTTTCGGAAAAAATAGGAGAGAAGCTTTCGGCGTAAGTTCGGAAAATATGTTGCACACAACGT
>NZ_WIBH01000076.1:0-331 GCF_009495795.1 Flavobacterium sp. LMO6
GCAACTGCGCCATTTCAAAAAATCCCGAAACCAGCCATATTTTTAAACCGCTGTTGTAGGCTGCATAATATTTTCTGAACTTAAAAAACTCAATGCAACGTTTTTCGACAAAGTTCGGATTGTCACGCAAAGTATTTTTTCACGCAACGTTTAGTTTCAGGTTTTCATTTCACAACGGATTTTCCCGAAAACGTGATTTCAGCACAAAAATTATCGACAAAGTTCGGTTCGGTTTTCAATTTTCCCGCAAAATTTTTCGGTAACAATTTCAATAAATTTCTTTCGGAAAATAGGAGAGAAGCTTTCGGCGTAAGTTCGGAAAATATGTTGC
>NZ_WIBH01000077.1:0-325 GCF_009495795.1 Flavobacterium sp. LMO6
AAATTTCCAACATTAAACACATTCGTTCAATTCGGAAAGCTATTAGTTACAACGTGTTGCGGCTAGAAAAAGTGGCGTAAAACCAACACTAACCATTTCAAATATACACAAATTTTAAATACAAACTAGAATTTTCTGAAAAAGACAGAAGCAGCCATTTTTTTCTAACCGCTGTTGTAACTAGTAGCTGTTTTAATTCAGACTGCGTCAATTCGGAACGAATTTATGTATGCTGAATTCAAACTATATGCGCAAACTTTTAAAAATCTACGCAAAACATTCACGTTTCTGCTTTTGACAAAGTTCGGAAATTCTGTTTTCAAAG
>NZ_WIBH01000078.1:0-325 GCF_009495795.1 Flavobacterium sp. LMO6
AAAAATAGGAGAGAAGCTTTCGGCGTAAGTTCGGAAAATATGTTGCACACAACGTGTTGCGGCTAGAAAAAGTGGCGTAAAACCAACACTAACCATTTCAAATATACACAAATTTTAAATACAAACTAGAATTTTCTGAAAAAGACAGAAGCAGCCATTTTTTTCTAACCGCTGTTGTAACTAGTAGCTGTTTTAATTCAGACTGCGTCAATTCGGAACGAATTTATGTATGCTGAATTCAAACTATATGCGCAAACTTTTAAAAATCTACGCAAAACATTCACGTTTCTGCTTTTGACAAAGTTCGGAAATTCTGTTTTCAAAG
>NZ_WIBH01000079.1:0-320 GCF_009495795.1 Flavobacterium sp. LMO6
TTGTTCCGGTAGCTGTTGCTGGTGGACATCCTCCTGTTGTAGTTACAGTATAGTTGAACGTTCCTGAAACAGTTGGTGTACCACTAATGGTTGCAACGTTTCCTGACCATGAACCTGTAACACCTGCTGGTAATCCAGCAAATGTTGCTCCAGTTGCACCTGTAGTGGCTAAAGTAATATTCGTAATAGCACTATTGATACAAACCGTTTGATTCGTACCTGCAGCAATCGTGTTTAATGGCGTAACAGTAATAGTTCCAATTGTTGTTGCTGGTGGACATCCTCCTGTTGTAGTTACAGTATAGTTAAACGTTCCTGAA
>NZ_WIBH01000007.1:0-193128 GCF_009495795.1 Flavobacterium sp. LMO6
TATGGTTTTAGGTTGTGTGAAGTTGTACACAGAGATTCACCGAGTTTTTTTTTATATGGATTGTGTTGAATGAGATACACAGAGTCCGAAGCGTCGGACCGAAGTTTCGGTCCGAAGTGTCGGACGTTGCACTTGTTGGAATTGGGGGTATGGCTTAACTGCGGAATTAAAGAACAAAGGCAAGGGCAAGGGCAAGAACAAGTTTTACTAGCGTTACGAGTCGTGGCGATAGTCATCTGGAATACCTAACGTCTTTAATAGCCCCGATGGAAGTGGAAATCTTTTTTTACCTTGTTTCGACTTCGCTCAACTTGACAAGGTAAAAAAAATTATAACGGACAGCGGGACTAAAAGTTTTATGGAATGCAGAATGTGTGCTACTAATCTTTTTTAACAATATAACTATATATATATTGTATGGATTTTATTAATGCTTATATTTGCAACTTATAAATTTTAAAAAATGATAAAAGTTACTTTACCCGACGGGTCGGTTAAGGAGATGGTAAAAGGAGCCACTCCAATGGATGTTGCTAAAAGTATTAGCGAAGGATTAGCTAGAAATGTGATTTCTGCATCTTACAATGGCACTACTATTGAAACAACCACGACTTTAACGACGGACGGTACACTTGTTTTATATACTTGGAATGATGTTGCTGGAAAAAAAGCTTTTTGGCATTCAACATCTCACGTAATGGCGCAAGCTTTAGAAGAATTATTCCCTGGAATTAAACTTACACTAGGTCCTGCTATTGATAATGGATTTTATTATGATGTAGATTTTGGTGAGCAAAGAATTACAGATGCTGACTTTAAGAAAATAGAAGACCGTGTTTTAGAAATTTCGAGAGAGAAACATGAGTTTAAAATGCGTCCGGTTTCAAAGGCAGAAGCTTTAGAAGTTTATAAAGATAATGAGTATAAAACGGAATTGATTTCGAATTTAGAAGACGGAACGATTACCTTTTGTGATCATGCTAACTTTTTTGATTTATGCCGTGGTGGTCATATTCCGAATACAGGTATTATCAAAGCGATGAAAATTTTATCGGTTGCTGGTGCTTACTGGAGAGGTGATGAAAAGAATAAACAGTTAACTCGTGTTTACGGAATTTCGTTTCCAAAACAAAAAGACCTAACAGATTATTTAGAATTATTAGAAGAAGCAAAACGTAGAGATCATAGAAAGTTAGGAAAAGAATTGGATTTATTCCATTTTTCTCCAAAAGTAGGTCAAGGTTTACCGTTATGGTTGCCAAAAGGTGCTGCTTTGCGCGATAGATTAGAGCAATTCTTGAAAAAAGCACAGAAGAAAGCAGGTTACGAACAAGTGATTACTCCTCATATTGGAATGAAAGACTTGTATGTTACTTCTGGACACTATGCTAAATATGGAGCAGATAGTTTTCAACCTATTCAGACACCTGCTGAAGGAGAAGAATTCTTGTTAAAACCAATGAACTGTCCTCATCACTGTGAAATTTACAATGCGAGACCTTGGTCATATAAAGATTTACCAAAACGTTATGCTGAATTTGGAACGGTTTATCGTTATGAGCAATCGGGAGAATTACATGGTTTAACTCGTGTTAGAGGATTTACTCAAGATGATGCGCATATTTTTTGTACACCTGATCAATTAGATACTGAGTTTAAAAATGTAATTGATTTAGTATTGTATGTTTTTGGTTCGTTAGGATTTGAAAACTTTACAGCACAAGTTTCAGTTCGTGATTTAGATAATCCGGATAAATATATAGGTAGCGTTGAAAACTGGGAAAAAGCAGAAAATGCAATTATTAGTGCAGCGAAAGACAAAGGATTGAATTATGTAATAGAAGCTGGTGAAGCCGCTTTCTACGGTCCGAAATTAGACTTCATGGTTAAAGATGCTTTAGGCAGAAGTTGGCAATTAGGAACAATTCAAGTAGATTACAACTTACCAGAGCGTTTTGAATTAACTTATAAAGGATCTGACGACAAATTACATAGACCTGTAATGATTCACCGAGCGCCTTTTGGTTCGATGGAACGTTTTATCGCTATTTTATTGGAACACACTGCAGGAAATTTCCCAATTTGGTTGATGCCAGAACAGGCTATAATCTTGTCTTTGAGTGAGAAATATGAAAATTATGCGAAAAAAGTTTTAGATTTGCTAGAAAATCACGAAATTCGCGCCCTAATTGACAACCGAAATGAAACAATCGGGAAGAAAATTAGAGAAGCGGAGATGAACAAATACCCGTTTATGCTGATTGTTGGCGAGGAAGAAGAGAAAAACGGAACGATTTCTGTGAGACAACGCGGACAAGAAGGAAAAGGAAATATATCGGTTACTATTGAGCAATTTGCGGCAATGATAAACGAAGAAATAAACAAAACATTAAAACAATTTTAAGTTTAACTAAAATTTTACAGCCATAGCAATTAGAAACAACAGAGGTTTTCAACCTCGCGAAGAGAAAAAAGCAGCACACCGTATCAACAATTTGATTCGTGTTCCTGAAGTACGTTTAGTAGGCGAAAATATTGAGCCTGGAGTATACAAAATAGCGGAAGCCCTTCGTTTTGCTGAAGAGCAGGAAGTAGATTTGGTAGAGATTTCTCCAAATGCTGAACCACCGGTTTGTAAGTTGATGGATTATGGTAAATTTTTGTACCAACAAAAGAAGAGAGATAAAGAACTTAAAGCTAAATCAACTCAAATCGTTGTAAAAGAGATTCGTTTTGGACCTCAAACTGATGAGCATGATTATGAATTTAAGAAAAAGAATGCCCTTAAATTTTTACAAGATGGTGCTAAATTAAAAGCATTTGTATTCTTTAAAGGACGTTCTATTATTTACAAAGAGCAAGGACAAATTTTGTTATTACGTTTGGCTCAAGAATTGGAAGAGTTTGGAAAAGTAGAAGCGATGCCAGTTTTAGAAGGAAAACGTATGATTATGTATATTGCTCCGAAAAAGAAAAAGTAAGCAGTTAGCAGTCGCAGTATTCAGTAATTACTCTGTAAACTGAAAACCGAGACTGAAAACTAAAAAATAATAAGTAAGATAGATTATAAATACAGGAAGAAAATGCCTAAAATGAAAACGAAATCTAGTGCTAAGAAACGATTCAAAGTTACTGGTTCTGGAAAGATCAAAAGAAAACACGCTTTTAAAAGTCACATTTTGACTAAAAAATCTAAAAAGCGTAAATTAGCTTTAACTCACTCTGGTTTGGTTCACAAAACAGATGAAAGAAGCATTAAACAACAATTAAACATTATTTAATTAGTTGTTTGGTTAAAACAATTTAGTAACCCTGGAGTGGGCTGAACGAAGTACGAAGTATGAAATACAAAGTACGAAGTTTAAAAGTGTTGAAAAACCGCCTTACTGCAAAAAACATTTAAAATTATGCCAAGAGCAACCAATTCAGTAGCTACAAAAGCTAGAAAAAAAAGAGTATTAAAACAAGCCAAAGGTTTCTTTGGAAGACGTAAAAACGTTTGGACTGTAGCTAAAAACGCGGTAGAAAAAGCAATGTGCTATGCTTACCGTGATAGAAAACAAAACAAAAGAAATTTCCGTGCTTTATGGATTACGCGTATCAATGCTGGTGCACGTTTACATGGTATGAGTTATTCTCAATTTATGGGGAAAGCAAAAGCTAACAATATCGAATTGAACCGTAAAGTTCTTGCTGATTTAGCTATGAATCACCCAGCTGCTTTCACAGCTATCGTTAACAAAATTAAATAATTACGTCTAACTCAGTTTATCTTACTTATATATTAAACCCCGATAAAAATCGGGGTTTTTTATTTGTAGTATGTTTGAATTGTGGGCAAGGAATGCAATTCCGCGCTAGCGGGTAGCAAACGGCTGTTAGTAATCAGTTTTTATTAACTTTTGCGAAATAATAACCAAGGTCTTTTACTACATACAAACGAGGTTCTCCCCAAAACATAGGTCGATAAATAGTTAACTCAAAGCCAGCGTTTCCTAATTCGTATTGATATGTTAATTCTAAATCGGAGCCACTTATTTCATAAGTTCCTTCCCCCCATGTATCACTTTCAAATTTTCCATCATCATTTAATGTCAATTTATCATTTAGATTTGGCCCTTCTGCTACTGCAGATGGAAAATGATAAATATAAGTTCCAGAAATAAATCGCGGTGTATAAATGTTATCATATGCTAATGATAAAGCAATAAATAAAACTATTAATATAATTATAATATTTCTACGATTCATAAATAAAATTGTTGCAAACGCTGATTTGGCTTTCTTTCAGAGGCATTGAACCAACACCAAGCCATTACAAAAATAACAAAACTTTCCATTAAGTTGAGGATTATCCGTAGGAAAATCCAAAAGTAGCCATTGAAGAAAACCGCTGTTGTGGCACGTTTTTTTACTTAAAATCTCTTTCGGTTAAAATAATTTTATATTCAACTTCATTCATTTTGAGAATTCCACTATTCAGAATTTTAAATTCCCAATTAATTCTGTCAAATATGTTTTTATTTAAAACTTCCTTCTCCTTTGTTACAATTATTGTGTCAATTCCTTCAAGAAAATCAACTCCTTTGTCTTTAGCAGTTCCAATTTCTCCATATTCCACAATAAGTAATTCTGAGTTAGGTTTTAATTCTACTGTTTTAATAGAGTCTTTATCAGATATATTTCTATTTCCATATTTTAATATTGATTCAACTTTAATATTCGATTCAGTTCTGTTTTCTACAACGAATCTATTTACAACGCCAGGGTCGCAAGAAGTGAATATTATTAAAATTAGAATTAAGATTAATCTTTTCATTCAGTTTTTCTAAAATGTGCTACAACTCGTTTATACCCTCAAATATATACAACTTTTTAATTATTCTGTAGTAAAAACCTTCTTTACTTTTATTCCTCAGAATTCAATACCTTTACACTTTAAAAATAATACTTTGAATACAACCAAAACCATCACTGGCTTTCATCCGAAAAACAAACACCACGGCAATTACGATTTTAAAACTTTAATTGCAGCTAATCCTGATTTAGCGCCGTTTGTTGCGGTAAATGAATTTGGAACAGAAACGATTGATTTTGCGAATCCAGATGCAGTGAAAATGTTGAACAAAGCGTTGTTGTTGCATTTTTATGGTTTGAAAAATTGGGATATTCCAAAAGGATTTCTTTGTCCGCCTATTCCAGGACGAGCAGAATACATTCATCAAGTAGCCGATATTTTAGAAGATACCTACGGAACGATTCAAACCAAGCATAAAATTCGCATTTTAGATATCGGAATTGGTGCGAATTGCATTTATCCAATTATTGGTGTATCAGAATATGATTGGCGCTTTGTGGGTAGCGAAATTGATAAACAAGCTTTTGAAGCGGCTCAAGAAAATATTAATTCAAATCAGAAATTAAAAGAAAACGTTACGTTGCGATTACAAACTTCAAAGCGTAATATCTTTAAAAATATCATTCTTCCAGACGATAAATTTGATATTACGATTTGTAATCCACCATTTCATACTTCAAAGGAAGAAGCAAATAAAGGCACGATTCGTAAAAATAAAAACTTAGGCATCGAAGATTCTAAAAAACCAACATTGAACTTTGGTGGCGTAAACTCAGAACTTTGGTGTGAAGGTGGTGAACTAACGTTCATCAGTAATATGATTTATGAAAGTGTGCATTTTAAAGCGCAATGCAAATGGTTTTCTTCTTTAGTTTCTAAAAAGGATAACTTGAAACCCTTGCTTTCGCATCTTAGAAAAGTAAAAGCAACCTACCAAATTACAGAAATGAAACACGGAAACAAAGTAAGTAGAATTTTGTTTTGGACGTTTTTGAAAGAATGATGGGTGAAGGGTGAAGGGTGTTTTTAGTTCTCGATACATTTTGTATTTATAAATCTAAGGATTTACAAATACAAAACACTCGAAGTGACGGAAGTGGGATTTGGTCATAAAGTTAAATGATATTTTTTGTCATTCCGAACTTGTTTCGGAATCTATCTTGAGAAACTGAAATCGAAGATTCAACGAAGTTAAACGAGTTCAGCTTGACAAATATCAAGACAAATTTATTATTCAAAAACCTCTTCTTTCTCTCCATCAAAGCTGGCAAAAACCATACTTGGATGCGAATCTTGATGAAAGATATTTCCTTGTTTATCAATTCCGATGGCTCCTGCGAAACCATCATAAGGTTTTAATTCAGCAAAAGTTTTTTCGAAGGCTTTTTCTATTTCAAATCCGTCGGTAACTCTAGTAACAATTTTTGCTGCTGTGGCGTTACTTACGATGTCTTCTCCTACTCCTGTTAAGCTTACTCCACAAAATTCATTAGCATAATTTCCTGCTACGGTTGCCGAATCTGAGATTCTTCCTGGAATTTCAAATCCTTTTCCACCGGTTGAAGTCGCTACTGCAATTTTTCCGTTATTGTCTAAAGCTACACAACCTACAGTTCCCGTTCCTAATGAGTCTAATTTGGCTTCATATTCGGCTCTTCTTTGTGGAATTTCAGTTGAAAAAGGTTCAAATCCGTGTTTTCTGGCAAAATTTGTGGCTCCGCTTCCTCCTAAAATTCGGTCATCGACTTGCATTAAAACTTGTGCGACTTGAATTGGATTTTTTACTTCTTCAATATTGATAACACCGCTCATTTTTTGCGATTCGCCATCCATTAAAGAAGCACTCATTCTAATCTTACCATCGGATTGAATTTGCGAACCAATTCCAGCATTGAACAATTCATCGTCTTCCAATTGTGAAACCGCATACACCACCGTTTCTAATGCCGAATGATTTTGCAAATACGCATACGAATCTTTCACAATACGTAAAAGAGCTTGTTGTTTTGCGATTTTTGTTTCTATATTGGTTGATGATTCTGAGAAAAATCCGCCGTGAATTATAATTTTAGACATAACAGTATATTAAAAAAGGAACACAGATTAGAGAAATTGCATGAATCATAAAAATTTCTATAATCTGTGTTCCAAAAAAATTTGAAAATTAAACGTATTGCGACGAATGAATCGTCATTTTATGAGTATCTAAATCAAATCGATCAAACTGGCTCATTACGTGTGTCACCAAATGATTGATAGAAATAGGTTGACCTAATTCTACTTGTGTTAAATTGGTGTCTTTTACTTCTCTTCCATCTACTAAAATTACTAATCCAGAACCAATCGCTTCCATTTGACGACCATTTGTAATTAACAAACCTGTATCTTCACCAAGTCCAACTCCTAGTACTTTTGGATTACCAACAACTGCTTGAAATAAACGTCCAATTCTTCCTCTTTTTACAAAATGAGTATCTATAACAACATCATCAATTAAACCTAAACCAGAAGTTATTTTTACTTCACCTTTAAGTAGAGCTTCAGAACTACTCCCTTGATAAATCATGTTATTTGAAGCTGCTGCAGCACCTGCAGATGTTCCTGCGTAGATAAAATCAGAATTTCTATATTTATCAATTAGAATTTCATCAAATGGAGTTCCTCCTAAAATTGAAGTTAATCGTAACTGATCTCCACCCGTAAACATAACAACATCAGCTGCCTTTAGACGTTCTAAAATTTCAGGATCACTAGCTTGTTCTCTTTTTTCAATATAAAGAACATCTGTATTATTTGCTCCTAAATAGCTAAATGCTTTTATATACTCAGGACCTATTTCTCTAGGAATTACAGAAGCAGTCGTAATAACCTCAATTCGAGATTGTTCCTTATGTTTAGATTCGTTAATGATTCGTTTTAAAATTCCAGTTTCAAAGAAATTTAAATTCTTTGAAGGATCTTTATCTAAGTTGGTTTCAGTAAAACTTCCTTTATCTACAGCACCACCTATAATTATTAATTTTCCTTGTATTTCCATGCTGTAAAAATAACTATTTCTTAATACTACACAAATGAAATTTAAGGAAAGAAATAAAACTTATTGCATACTTTTCAACAAAATTAAAGTAGCTCACCAAATTTCGTATCAAAATATTTAACACTATATATTTTATTTTTTTTTATAAAAAAAGATAACTATTTAATAATATTTTCTATTTTTAACAAAATCATTATCCATTTAAAATACAACTTTCAATTTTTATGAAAATATTAAAAATTCAAGCCTTAAAAGGTCCTAACATTTGGAGTGTTCAAAGAAAAAAATTAATTCAGATGCGATTAGACTTGGAAGAAATGGAGCAATCTCCAACCAATAAAATCGAAGGCTTTAGAGAGCGTATTGAAACTATGTTTCCAACTATGATAGAGCATAGATGCTCTGAAGGATGTAGAGGAGGGTTCTTTTCTCGTGTAGACAGAGGCACTTGGATGGGACATGTAATTGAGCATATTGCATTGGAAATCCAAACCTTAGCCGGAATGGAAACTGGGTTTGGAAGAACTAGGGAGACTAAAACACCTGGAATTTATAATGTTGTTTTTAGTTACACCGAAGAAAATGTAGGGATGTTTGCAGCGGAAAGTGCTGTTGCAATAGCTGAAGCTTTAATTTTAGGAGCTCCATATGATGTAGAAGCTGATATTCAGAAAATGCGTGAAATTCGTGAACGTGTTCGATTAGGCCCTTCAACTGGAAGCATAGTAGAAGAAGCGGTTGCAAGAGATATTCCTTGGATTAGACTAGGAACAAATTCGTTAGTACAACTGGGTTACGGTGTTAACCAAATGCGGTTTCAAGCTACTATAACTTGTAAAACAAGTAACATTGCTGTTGATATTGCATGCAATAAAGAAGAAACCAAACGTATGTTAGAATTAGCCTCTATTCCTGTGGCTAGTGGAGGTATTTGTGTTGATGAAGAAGATTTAGAAGATGTAATTAAGAAAATTGGATATCCAATTGTAATTAAACCTTTAGATGGAAACCACGGTAAAGGCGCTTCTATAAATGTTAAAAATTGGGATGATGCAGTTGCTGGATTGGCATATGCTAAAAATTATAGCCGACGAGTAATTGTTGAAAAATTTATTACAGGTTATGATTTCCGTGTGTTGATTATTGATAATAAACTAGTAGCTGCTGCAAAAAGAGAGCCTGCTCATGTTAAAGGGGATGGAACACATACGATTGAGCAATTAATTGAAGAAACAAATAAAGATCCGAGAAGAGGTTACGGACATGAAAATGTGCTTACCCAAATTGACGTTGATCGAGATACCACCGATTTATTAGAAAAATTAGGCTATACATTAGAAACGATTCCAAGAAAAGACGAAGTAGTGTATTTAAAATCAACTGCCAACTTAAGTACCGGAGGAACTTCTGTAGATGTTACTGATATGATGCACCCAGAAAATATTTTTCTTTGCGAGCGAATTTCTCGTGTTATTGGGCTAGATATTTGTGGTGTTGATATAATGGCAGAAAACCTAACTCAACCATTAAAAGAAAATGGAGGTTGTATTTTAGAAGTTAACGCTGCGCCTGGATTTAGAATGCATTTAGCTCCTTCTGAAGGGTTACCAAGAAATGTGGCTGCTCCAGTAATTGATATGTTGTATCCACCAGGTAAACCAAGTCGTATTCCAATTATTGCAGTTACTGGAACAAACGGAAAAACTACCACTACCCGATTAATTGCTCATATTGTAAAAAACAACGGATTCAAAGTTGGTTTTACAACATCTGATGGAATTTATGTGCAAAATCACATGATGGAAAAAGGAGATACAACCGGACCTATTTCTGCAGAATATATTTTAAAAGATCCAACTGTAGAATTTGCAGTGTTAGAAACTGCAAGAGGCGGAATACTTAGATCTGGATTAGGTTTTAGCCGATGCGATATTGGAATTATAACTAACATTCAAGAAGATCATTTAGGTATAAGTGATATTAATACTTTAGAAGATTTAGCACGAGTAAAAGCTACAGTTGTAAAAAGTATTAAAAAAGATGGTTGGGCTATTTTGAATGCAGAAGACGAAAACTGTTTAAAAATTGCACAAGACTTAAATTGTAATATTGCTTATTTTAGTTTAGAAGAAAACACACCAATAGTAAAACAACTAGCAAAAGAAGGTAAAATTGTAGCTGTTTATGAAAATGGGTTTATTACGATAAAAAAAGGCGAATGGAAAATTCGAATTGAAAGAGCCACACATGTTCCGTTAACGCTTGGAGGAAAAGCAAAATTTATGATTGCAAATGTTTTAGCTGCCACTTTAGCGGCTTATTTGCAAGGATTTAAAACGGATGATATTAGTTTATCGTTACAAACTTTTATCCCTAGTGCCGCACAAACACCTGGAAGAATGAATATTTTTGAATTTAAAAAATTCAAAGTATTAATTGATTTTGCTCATAATCCAGCAGGATATCGAGGTGTTGAAGAGTATTTATCTTCTGTAGAAGCTACCAAAAAAATAGGAATTATAGCAGGAGTTGGTGACCGAAGAGATGAAGACATTAAAGAATGTGCTACTATTGCTGCTCGAATGTTTGACCACATAATTATTCGTCAAGAAAAACATTTACGAGGAAGAACAGAAGAAGAAATTAACAATCTTATTTTAGAAGGAATTGCTGCTAGTGGCAAAACAGTAACGCATGAAATTATTACTAAAGAAGTTGAAGCATTAAAACACGCAATTAATAGTGCAGAAGACGGAAGTTTTATTACCGCTTTAAGTGATGTTATTACCAATGCTATTGATGTTGTTCAGGAATATTTAGACAAAGAAAACGAAGAAGCGTAATAAAAGTTAATTATCAAATATAAATCCCAAATTCTGAAAATGTTTTTGGGATTTTTTATATTTTTAAATCATTAAAACTATTATATGCAAAACTTACACCATTTAATTAATCAATTAGAATCAAAAATAATACATTTTAAAACTACTAATCTTGCGATTTCTGAAGGAAGTGTGGGTTGGCATATTGAACACAGTTTAAAAACGATAGATCAAATTGTTACGGGTTGTAAAAATTCAAATCCGGTAAATTACATATGGCGTTTTAACTTTAAACGTTTTTTAATAATGGGAATTGTTAAAAAAATCCCGAGAGGAAAAGCGAAAGCTCCTAAAATTGTTAGACCTGATGGAGCTATTTCATCAGATTCATTGCAATTAAGTTTACAAAAAGTAAAAGAAAATCTTATCAATTGGAATCAATTAGAAAAAAATGCACATTTTTCACATCCCTTTTTTGGCGATTTAAATAAAAAAGAGACAGAAGATTTTTTAGTATTACACACGAAACATCATTTGATGATTATTGATGATGTTTTGAAGTTAAATTAAGTTTTCAACTTCTTTTTTCTTGCAGCAGGAAATAATACATTATTTAAAATTAAACGATAACCTGGCGAATTAGGATGTAAATCTAAAACGGTTGGCGCATCTCCTACTCTATGTTGATAATCTTCTGGATCATGGCCACCGTAAAATGTAAACATTCCTTTCCCTTTTGTTCCATGAATATAACGTGCTTCTCCATTAATTTTACATTCACCCATAATTAAAACGTTTGATTTGATTTTCTCTGAATCAAAAGCCGTAGTTTGTCCCATGAATCCTTTTACTAATTGGGTGTGATTTTGACATAACATAGTCGGAATTGGATCCCATTTTGCAGAATATTCCATTAAAGTAAAATAATCTTTATCCATTACAAAAGCTCCTTTACCGTGTTCATCTGTAGTATCGATATCAGAAAATTCATATACAATTGGATTTCTTTCTAACTTATAATCTTTAAAAGCAAAGGTACTTGTATAATCTATTCGGGTTTGATAATTGGCTTCTGAATCATCTCCATCAAACATTGGTTCACAAATATCAACTCCTTCTGCAGAAAGCGCAATATCAAAACTATCTGTTGCAGAACACATCGCAAACATAAATCCGCCTCCAATTACAAAATCTCGTATTTTTTTGGCAACTTCCAATTTTTCTTCTGATACTTTACTGTAGCCTAATTTTTTAGCCAATGCTTCAGCTTCTCCTTTTTGTTGAATATACCAAGGTGTATTTCTATAATTTCCAAAAAACTTACCATATTGACCTGTAAAATCTTCATGATGTAAGTGTAACCAATCATATAATAACAACTGATCAGACAACACTTCTTCATCGTAAATCTCTGTATATGGAATTTCTGCATAGGTAAGTACCATTGTTACAGCATCATCCCATGGTTGTTTGCCTTTTGGAGTATATACTGCAATTTTAGGTGATTTTTCTAAAACAACCGTTTCCATGTTTTGAGAAGGCGAACTGATATCTTCTAAAATAGAATTTGTTGTAGCATCTGATAACACTTCAAAAGTTACACCTCTAATTTGACATTCTTTTCTTATTTCAGGAGCATCGGGCAATAAAAATGAACCACCTCTATAATTTAAAAGCCAACTAACTTTATAACTTTTTTCTAAAGCCCAATACGTAATTCCATACGCTTTTAAGTGATTTTGTTGCCCTTCAGCTTCCATTGGAAGTAAAACAAATGAAGCTCTACTCGAAAATGAGCATAGAAAAAACAAGACAAGATATAGACTAAAGGCTTTAGATTTCATGGTTTAATGATATAATTGACTAATTTAAAACATTTCTAGCAAATAACATTTATTGAAATGTTAAAGTACTACCCCCGTAAAAATACCTGCTTACCCCCGTAAAAATACTTGGTTTAAAAATCAGGTATTTATACTCTTACACAAGATATTTATTTGGTTTAGATTTGACTTGTATTTAAATAAAGAAAATATGAACACAGATAATAGCAATATGTCGTTATTAAATTCTAAAGAAATGAAAATATTAAAAAAAATTGGATATATAGTACTTGGAATAACTATTCTTGTGTACTTTGTTTTAGTATTTCAATTCTATAGAAATTATTAATATATAAAAATATATTATGATTCTATATTATCATTTGAATCTTCTAACGATATGATTTTATTTTGAATTGCAAATATGACAAGACCTGCCATATTTTTTGAATTTGTCTTTAATAAAAGGTTGTTTCTATGACCATCAACTGTTCTTGTGCTTAAACTAAGCATTTCGGCAATTTCAATAGAACTATATTGTTTACAAATTAAACTTAACACCTCTTTTTCTCTTTCGGTTAAAAAATCTTCATCTAAAACCGTTTTAGAAGCTGCATTAGAAATCATATTTTGGTGGATTACTTCCATTACAATTTCGTTATAATAAAATCCTTTTTGCGCCACTTCGTTTACCGTTTTAACCATTTCCAATGGTGAAGCATTTTTTACTAAATAAGAAGCTGCACCTACATTAATCATGTTAGCAATAAATGATTTGGTGTTATAACTTGTTAATGCAATAATTCGGATTCCTGGAAAATCTTTATGAATTAATTTGGTGGCTTCAACTCCGTTTAAAAGTGGCATTTTCAAATCTATCATAATAATTTCTGGGAGTTCTTTTCCGCTTTTTAGATGATCTACTAATTCACTTCCGTTTGAGGCTTCAAATATAATTTCAATATTAGGTTCACGTTGTAGTAAGAATGCTATTCCTTTTCGGAATAATTCTTCATCATCAGCTAAAATTATTTTAATTTTATTTTTCATTAATTGAAATTAAATACCATTTTTACTCCTTCATTTGGTTTTGAAGTAAAGCTGAAATTTCCTTGTAAAAAGTAAATTCTACTTTCTATGTTCTTCATTCCTAATCCTTTTTGATTTTTACTCATACTATTATCAAAACCAATTCCATTATCACTATAGATACAGGTTTTTTTATTTTCGAAATTAGTAAATTGAATTGAAACTTTAGTAGCTTTTCCGTGGCGAATTGAATTATTTAATAATTCTTGAAGAATACGAAATATATGTAGATGCTTTTCAACCAGATAGCTTTCGAAATGTATGTTATTTTCGTATGTAACTTCAACAAATTTTGTACTATTATATTCTTCTACTAGTTCTTCTATACCTGCATGTAAGCCGAATTTTTCTAAAACAGGTGGCAATAGATCATGAGCAATTCTTCTAGAATTTTCAATTGCTTTTTGAGTTAATTCAATTACGTTATTTATAATAACCGATTGTTCTTCCTCTGTTAAATTTTCTGATTTTAATAAATAACTATTTAATGATACAACATTTAATTTTGAACTTATTTCATCATGTAAATCTTGGGCAATTCTATTCCGTTCTTCTTCTTGAGTACTTAAAACAGAATTTATTAACTCTTTTTGATGTTCAATTTCTAAATTTTTCTTATTAACTTCTATTTGAACTATTTTCTTTCTTGAAAAATAAAAAAACAAAATCAACACCAAAAACATGGATAAAAAAGCCAATAGTATAAAAAATACTACATTAATAATCTCATTATTTTCAATATTAATATTGTTCATTTTTATTAAAAAAAATTAGTTTCCATTGATAAAAGAAAAATCCGAATTTAATGTACTGAAGAATAATATTAGTATTTATCATAGTTGAATTAAATTCTTCCATTTTAAAAACATCTATTAATTTAAACAATAAAAATATAAAAGTACTTGTAAACAAATAAAATAATAATCCAATATTAGCAACATAAAATACTGGTTTCTCTCCTAAACTATTATACAAATGCATACTTGAATAAACTATTAAAGGCATTGTAGTTAAGTACGTTTCTAAAAGACTGTATTCAAAAAATAAACTAGTATTAATAACAAATCGTAATATTAAAAAAACAGGTAAAATAATTAAAAGGATATAAATTGTAAGTAATTGTTTTTTTGTTTTTAATAAATGAGAATAAAAATAACTTAGAATTACAAACTGAAACAAATCGTAGAAATGAGCTGTAAAAACGTTATAAATTTTAAACCATATCCAGAGTTTAGATGCAATAAAATCTATGAACAAAACTCCGGCTAAATAAATTGAAAAAATTTTATAGGCTTTATCATACTTGAAAAAACCTATAAAATAAAGCAAACATAAAATTGCAGATGTTAAGAATAAGTACTTAGGTTCTAACAAAATTATGGATTAAATATTGGACTAGTAGTGTCACAAAATGTTGGACAAGGACATGTTCTATCATATATTAAATGATTATCATCAATTAAATCTTTACCGTTAGAATCTACCCCAACAAAAATTAATTTTTGTGTTCCCGATTCGTCAACTCCCATATAAGCTCTCACATCAACAACTCCTTCAGTTGCTAATAATTCTGTCAAGGCTTCTCCTGTAATTAAATGACCTTTTGCTAAATCTTTTGGCGGATTTGTTCTCCATGATTTTACCCATTTTTTTGCTTCGTTTAAGCTAATTGTAAATTTTGACATGTTTTATATTTTGTAGATTAGAATATAAATATAGTAATAAAAAAAATAAAAAAAACAGGCAAATTGCCTGTTTTTTTTATTTTTTTAAAGTTTTTTAAAATGGAACATCTGAATCGTCGTCAAAAGAATTCATAGTACTTCCGAAAGCCTCGTTTGGTGTTGGAAGATTAGGTGTTATAAAAGGATTTGAATCGTCTAAATTCATCTTAGAAGGCAATTCGTCAAATGGAGAACTAAAATCATCTAAGTTTTCGAACTTTCCTAAGTTTCCAACGAACTTTAAGCGGATTTCATCTAAACCACCATTTCTGTGTTTTGCAACGATAAATTCAGCCTGACCTTGTGTAGGCGAGCGTTCTTCATCATCCCACTCATCAATTTTGTAATATTCTGGTCGGTAAATAAACGATACAATATCGGCATCTTGCTCAATTGCACCCGATTCACGAAGGTCGGAAAGTAAAGGTCTTTTACTAGAACCACGTGTTTCCACAGCACGCGATAACTGAGATAATGCAATAACTGGAACGTTTAATTCTTTTGCTAATGCTTTAAGGTTTCGGGAAATAGTTGAAATTTCTTGCTCACGATTTCCACCGCCTTTTCCATTTCCACCCGCTGTCATTAATTGTAAATAATCAACTACAATCATTTTGATTCCATATTGCGATGAAAGCCTTCTTGCTTTTGCACGTAAATCAAAAATGGATAGCGATGGTGTATCATCAATATATAAAGGTGCTTTTTCTAAGTTTTTTACTTTGATAGAAAGTTGCTCCCATTCGTGTTTTTCTAATTTTCCGGTTCTTAATTTTTCTGATGATAATCCGGTTTCAGAAGAAATTAAACGGGTTATTAACTGAACAGACGACATCTCTAATGAGAACAAAGCCACTGGATGATTATAATCAACTGCCATATTTCGAGCCATTGAAAGTACAAAAGCGGTTTTACCCATACCCGGACGAGCTGCAATAATAATTAAATCGGATGGTTGCCAACCCGAAGTTAATTTATCTAAGTTATGGAATCCTGTTGCAATTCCACTCAAGCCTTCTTTTCCTGCAATTTCTTCAATACGCTTTTTAGCTTGAATTACTAAACTTTGAGCTGTTTCTGAACTACGCTTAATATTTCCTTGCGTTACTTCATACAGTTTTGATTCCGCTTTATCTAATAAATCAAATACATCGGTAGCATCATCATAAGATTCTTCAATAATTTCACTTGAAATTTTTATCAAACTTCTTTGAATAAATTTTTGCAGAATAATACGCGAGTGAAACTCAATATGCGCCGATGAAGATATCTTTTGAGTTAATTGAATTAAGTAAAAATCGCCACCCGAAAGTTCTAGTTTTCCGTTTTTCTTTAATTGTGCTGAAACCGTTAATAAGTCAACCGGTTGTGTTTCATTGAAAAGTTGCACAATAGCTTCAAAAATATGCTTATGTGCTTCTTTATAAAAGGCATCAGGTTGTAAAATATCAATTACCTCATCTACCCCTTTTTTATCAATCATCATGGCACCAAGTACTGCTTCTTCAAGGTCTAACGCTTGAGGAGGTAGTTTTCCTTTTTCCAAATTGATAATAGTAGTTTTATCTACTTTTATTGGGTTCATATTTCTGACATTTTCCATATTGCGAAGTTAACCAAATTTTACAAAAAAACGTTTTGAGTTCTTAATAACGAACTGTTAATAACTTGAAATTATTGTTAATAAGCCAAAAAAAATCCGAAACTAATAGCTCCGGATTTAATATATTTTAGATTTACATCGGTTATTCTTTGAATTCACCCATATTACTATATTTATCCATTCGCTGAGCAACTAATTCTTTTGTTGATAAATCTTTTAATTCGTTAAAAGCTTTTGTTACAAATTCAGCTACAGTTTTAAAAGTAGTTTCTTTATCGTAATGAGCTCCACCTAGAGGTTCTGGTATAATATCATCAATTAACTTTTGCTTTTTCATATCAATTGAAGTTAATTTTAATGCTTCTGCAGCTTGCTCTTTGTACTCCCAACTTCTCCATAAAATAGACGAACAAGATTCTGGAGAAATTACAGAATACCAAGTGTTTTCTAACATGTATACTCTGTTACCTACTCCAATTCCTAATGCTCCACCTGAAGCTCCTTCTCCAATAATTATAGAAATAATAGGTGTTTTTAAACGAGCCATTTCAAAAATATTTCTTGCAATAGCTTCACCTTGTCCTCTTTCTTCTGCTTCTAAACCTGGATAAGCGCCTGGAGTATCTATTAATGTTAAAACGGGAATATTAAACTTTTCAGCCATTTTCATTAAACGAAGTGCCTTTCTATATCCTTCTGGATTTGCCATCCCAAAGTTTCTATATTGGCGCATTTTAGTATTTACTCCTTTTTGCTGACCAATAATCATAAATGATTGTCCGTTGATTTGACCTAATCCACCAATCATGGCTTTATCATCTTTGAAATTTCTGTCTCCAAAAAGTTCTAAAAATGTCCCTTTAGTTAGATTTTGAATATATTCTAATGTATACGGACGATTTGGATGACGTGATAATTGAACACGTTGCCAAGCCGTAAGGTTTTTATATATTTTCTTCTTAGTGTCTTCTAATTTCTTCTCAATTTGCTTGCAAGTATTAGATACATCGACATCTGATTCTTGACCAATAATTTGACATTTATCTAATTGGTCTTCAAGCTCTTTTATTGGTAATTCAAAATCTAAATATTCCATAATCGGTTTATTTGGGTTTGTGTTTGTTGTGACAAAGATAAAATTTTCAATTAACTTTAATAAACTAATCTTAATTAGTTGTTACTTTTTTTGTAACTTTTTACAATTCCGTTAGCAATTACAGTAGCTAAAATTAGTAAAGCCCCTATATAAAACAAAGGAGACATTTCTTCTCCATCTTTAAAAATTAGCAAGGCTAAAATAATTCCGTATATAGGTTCTAAATTTATAGTTAACATTACGGTAAACGGACTTAAAAATTTCATCACTTTTACAGATGCTGAAAAAGCATAAGCAGTGCAAATTGATGACAATAAAAATAACCAAATTAAATCGTTACTAGAAAGTGTAAAAAAGGCTGGTGTAAAACTTCCTGCAAAAAACAAGTAGATACTTAAAAAGAAAACACCACTTGATAATTCATATAATGAAATAATATTCGGATTATATTCTTTAGCATATTTTCCGTTAATAACTGAGAAAAGAGCTGATAAAAAAGCTGAAGTAATAGCTAAATATATTCCAGTTGCATATTTAGTTTCTACTTTAAAAATAATGCCTAATCCTACTACAACAATAAGTCCAAAAAGTAATTCATACCAAATAACTTTTCGTTTATAAAATATAGGTTCTAAGATAGAAGCAAAAAAAGCTCCAGTAGACAAACATGCTAATGTTATCGATACATTTGAAACTTTTATAGCTTGATAAAAAGTAAGCCAATGTGCCGCAATAATAATTCCTGAAACAATAAAACCTTTTAAAACATTAAATGGTACTTTAATTTTTTCTTTAGAAAGCATTACAACAATCGTCATGATTGCTGAAGCAAAAAGCATTCGATACCAAACCAAATCTAAAGCTTCTAATGAAATTAGTTTTCCAAGAATGGCTGTAAATCCCCAAATAAATACAATTACATGAAGATGTAAATAACTTTTTAAATTATCGTTTTGCATTGCGAAGTAAATAAGCAGCTAAAATTCCGAAAACAATATTTGGAAACCATACGGCTAAAAATGGAGGAATACTCGATTTTTCTGCTAAAGTTCCGAAAACTTTATCGAAGAAGATAAAAGTAAAGGCGATAACAATTCCAATTGCTAAATTTATTCCCATTCCTCCTCTGCGTTTCATTGAAGAAACCGCAACTGCTATAATGGTTAAAATAAAAGCGGAAATTGGCAAACTAAATTTCTTATAAAAAACTACCAAGTACGTATTTATGTTTCCGTTTCCACGAGCTCTTTCTTTATTAATAAAAGAATTTAATTGTCCAATAGTCATGGTTTCTGCAACATAAACAACTGGAGTTAAATCATCGGGTTCAAAATTATAAGACAAATCAATTTTATCTAAAATTTCAATTTTATCATTATCAATACCTACAATTCTTTTATTGTATCCAAATAACGTATATTTTTTAGTTTTTTCACTATACCTTATTCTGTTTGCTGTTACTTTTTCTACTAATTTATTATCAATAATTTTTTCAAACGTAAAATTAAATCCAGTTTGCGATAAATAATTATAATTACTTACATAGATATTTTCTTCAATTTTACCTTCTTTTTTAATTTGTCTAAAAATATCTGATGTTTCTCTTGTTTGAGAATTCCCTTTTAAGTTTTGATATCTAAAATCGTTAAAACCTTTACTTGCTTGCGGAACTAAAAAAAATCCCATTAATAAAGCAAAAATAGATACAATTACTGCACCATATATAAAAGGTCTTAGGAATCTTGCAAACGAAATTCCTGAACTCAAAATTGCAATAATTTCAGTATTATTTGCTAATTTAGAGGTAAACCAAATGATAGATAAAAATAGAAATATAGGAAATAATAGATTGGCAAAATAGACAGTAAAATCGCCATAATAGACTAAAATATCTGTCAATGGGATTTTCTTCTCAATCATTTTATTCACTTTTTCCGAAACGTCAATCGTAATTCCTATCGGAATAAACATAATCAACATCACCGAAAAAGTAACCAAATAACGTTTTAAAATATATTTGTCTATTATTTTCATTTTCTGAATTTATAATCGTTGACTCATTTGAATCACCATTTTATCTTTCCATTCTCTGAATGTTCCTGCGATAATTTGCCTTCTTGCTTCGCGAACCAACCACATGTAAAATCCTAAATTATGAATGGTTGCAATTTGTTTTCCTAAAAATTCATTTGCAGCAAATAAGTGTCTTAAATATGCTTTTGAATATTCGGTATCCACCCAAGTGTGTCCCATTTCATCAATTGGAGAAAAATCGTCTTCCCACTTCTTATTTTTAATATTTATAGATCCGTAAGCGGTAAATAACATTCCATTTCTGGCATTACGAGTTGGCATAACGCAATCGAACATATCAATTCCTAACGCAATATTTTCTAAAATATTGATAGGCGTTCCCACACCCATTAAATACCTTGGCTTGTCTTCTGGAAGAATTGCGGTAACAATTTCGGTCATTGCGTACATTTCTTCTGCAGGTTCTCCTACAGAAAGTCCGCCAATAGCATTTCCTTGTGCACCAGCATTAGCAATATATTCTGCCGATTGTTCTCGTAAATCTTTATAGGTACTTCCTTGAACAATAGGGAAAAACGTTTGTTCGTAACCGTATTTAAATGGTAATTTTTCTAAATGATTGATACATCTATCTAACCAACGGTGCGTCATGTGCATTGAACGTTTTGCATAACGATAATCACACGGATAAGGTGTACATTCATCAAAAGCCATAATAATATCGGCTCCAATAGTTCTTTGAATTTCCATTACATTTTCTGGCGAAAAGAAATGATACGAACCATCAATATGCGATTTGAATTTCACCCCTTCTTCTTTAATTTTTCTCCTTCCGGATAAAGAATACACTTGATATCCACCAGAATCGGTTAAGATATTTCTATCCCAATTCATGAATTTATGCAAACCTCCAGCGGCTTCTAAAATTTTGGTTTGAGGTCTTAAATATAAATGATAGGTATTACCTAATATAATATCTGGATTAATATCTTCTCTTAGCTCGCGCTGGTGTACTCCTTTTACAGAAGCCACGGTTCCTACGGGCATAAAAATTGGGGTTTCAATAACACCGTGATCAGTAGTTATTTTTCCAGCTCTGGCTTTACTTTTTGGGTCTTTGGTAATTAAATCAAACTTCATATTGTGCTTTTACGAAACGCAAAGATAAATTAATTTCAATTGTAGTTTTAGAATTTAGGATAAAATTAGAAAAATCAAATTCAAGTTCAAGTTCAAGTTCAAATTCAAGTTTAAAAATCAAATTATACTCAATACAACCAAACTCCCATCACCCATTACCCATCACCCATTACCCATCACCCATTACCCATTACCCATTACCCATTACCCATCACCCATCACCCTTCATCCATCATCCATCACCCATCATCCATCTTCCATCAAAAAACAATTCTTAATAACTTCTAACAAAATGATTTGTACCACCAAAAAAATAAAATTACTTTTGCATTCAATTAACACATATATATCTTTTATAATGTCTAACACGCAACAACTACAAGATTTTACAACACAAGTTCGAAGAGATATTCTTCGTATGGTTCATGCCGTAAACTCAGGTCATCCAGGAGGTTCTTTGGGATGTGCTGAATTTTTGGTTACCCTTTACCAAGACGTTATGAAACGTAACGAAGGTTTTGATATGAACGGAATTGGTGAGGATTTATTCTTCTTATCAAACGGACATATTTCTCCCGTTTTTTATAGTGTTTTAGCTAGAAGCGGTTACTTTCCAGTAGCAGAATTAGCAACATTCAGAAAATTAAATTCAAGATTACAAGGTCACCCAACAACTCATGAAGGGTTACCTGGAATTAGAATGGCATCTGGTTCATTAGGACAAGGAATGTCAGTTGCAATTGGTGCAGCTCAAGCTAAAAAATTAAACAACGATTCTAATTTAGTTTTTGCTCTTTTAGGTGATGGTGAATTACAAGAAGGACAAAACTGGGAAGCTATCATGTATGCTTCTGCAAAAAAAGTAGATAACTTAATTGCCACTATTGATTTAAACGGAAAACAAATTGATGGAACTACAGATGAAGTTCTTAATATGGGAAGCGTAAAAGCAAAGTTTGAAGCTTTTGATTGGATTGTTTTAGAAATTGCTCAAGGAAACAATATTGATGCTATAAAAGCTGGTTTGGCTGATGCAAAATCAAAATCAGGTAACGGAAAACCAGTTTGTATTTTATTACACACTGAAATGGGTAATGGTGTAGATTTTATGATGCACACACACGCTTGGCACGGAAAAGCACCAAATGATGAGCAATTAGCAAAAGCGTTAGAACAAAATGTTGAAACTTTAGGAGATTACTAGAATTATGAAAAAATATACCAACACAGGCAGCAAAGATACCCGTTCAGGATTTGGAGCTGGAATGACAGAATTAGGTCAAAAAAACGAAAATGTAGTAGCTCTTTGTGCCGATTTAATTGGTTCGTTAAAATTTGACGATTTCAAGAAAAATCACCCAGAGCGTTTCTTTCAAATTGGAATTGCAGAAGCGAATATGATTGGAATTGCTGCAGGTTTAACCATTGGTGGTAAAATTCCATTTACTGGAACATTTGCTAACTTTTCAACTGGTAGAGTTTACGATCAAATTCGTCAATCAGTAGCATATTCAGATAAAAATGTAAAGATTTGTGCTTCTCACGCAGGATTAACTCTTGGAGAAGACGGAGCTACACACCAAATCTTAGAAGATATTGGTTTAATGAAAATGTTACCTGGAATGACAGTGATTAACACTTGTGATTATAACCAAACTAAAGCCGCTACTTTAGCGTTAGCTGATCACCATGGTCCTGCTTATTTGCGTTTTGGTCGCCCAGTGGTGCCTAACTTTATGCCTGCTGACGAACCTTTCGTAATTGGAAAAGCCATTATGTTAAACGAAGGTACTGATGTTACCATTATTGCAACCGGACATTTAGTTTGGGAAGCTTTAGAAGCTGCAGAAGCTTTAGAAGCAAAAGGAATTTCAGCTGAAGTAATTAACATTCACACAATTAAACCGTTAGACGAAGAAGCGATTTTAAAATCAGTGAAGAAAACAGGTTGTGTAGTTACAGCGGAAGAACATAACATTATTGGTGGTTTAGGAGAAAGTGTTTCTAGAACGTTAGTTCAAAACCATTTAGTGCCTCAAGAATTTGTTGCTGTAAACGACAGTTTTGGAGAAAGTGGAACACCTGACCAATTAATGGAAAAATACAAATTAAACAACCAAGCGATTGTTGAAGCGGTTGAAAAAGTAATAAAAAGAAAGTGATTTTCTATTTTAATTTACACTAAAATCCTCAAGCAATTGGGGATTTTTTTGTATATTGCTATACAATTAATTCTTCTACTAATTGAATAATCATTAAGAAATTCACTTCGATTAGAATTACAGCTGTAACGCTTATTATATAGCGTTTAAAAATGGGGTCTTAAAAATCTATAAAATGAAAAAGATATTATCCATATTATTCTTATTCATTGGGTTATCAACAATCCAATCTCAAACAGCTGCAAATTTAACAAATTTACAAACTCCAAATTTAGATGAAACCTCGGGTCTACTATTTTACAATAATAATATAATTACTTTTAATGATAGTGGTGGTGACGCTAATTTGTATGAAATTAATAGTACAACAGGTAACATTTTAAGAACAGTATCTATTACTAATGCTACAAATGTAGATTGGGAAGATATTACACAAGATGCATCTTTTATATATATTGACGACATTGGCAACAATAATGGCAATAGAACGGATTTAAAAGTATATAAAATTTCTAAAACCGATTATGATGGACCTGATAATACAGCTTTAGCTGAAATTATTTCTTATTCTTACGCAAATCAAACAGATTTCACTTCAAATCCAAACAACAATAATTGGGATGCTGAAGGACTTATATCTCGTGGTGATAACCTACTTATTTTTTCTAAAAATTGGGCAAACAAAATGGTAAACGTATACTCAATTCCTAAAACAATTGGTACTCATAGCGCTGTTTTAGAAAGTAGTTACAATACTAACGGATTAATTACAGGTGCAGAAACTTCTTTTAGTGAAGATATTATTTACCTTACGGGATATAGTAATTCTCAAGCACCTTTTATGTATACAATTCATGACATCCCTAGTAATAGTTTAGATGTTTTTTCTGGAACTGTTTCTGAAAAAATTACAACTATTATCTCTTTAGGAAATCAGGTCGAAGCAATTGCACTATTTGAGATTACTCCAACAAAACACCGTTTGTATATTTCAAACGAAAAATACACCTTTTCTTCTGGACCAATATCTATAACATTTCCTGCAAAATTATGGTTTGTTGAAATTAATTCTGATACACTTTTAGATGTTCCAAATATTACAATAGATAATAGCGTCATACTTTATCCTAATCCATTCGACACAAACCTGAAAACGAACAAAATTGTAGATGAAATTGCTGTTTATGATCTTTCTGGTAAAATGTTGGCAAAACAACAAAATGTCGCTGAAATAGCATTAGAAAACCTTAAACAAGGACACTATTTTGTACAAATTAAAATTGATAACACATTAATTGTAAAACAAGTAATTAAAAAATAAATAAGCTAATTCAATTCTCGTAAGAATTTCATAACGCATAAGATTTTATAACAACCCTCTAAAAAACTCCAACAAAATCCAGTTATTCTCTTTTTCAGGTGTAAAAACTTCTAAAATACTTGGTTTTTGGTTTTGGTTTAGGAATGCAGCATATTGTAGTTGTAATGTAGCTTGATCATTCGCTTTAAAATAATCCAATCCATACATTTTGGCTAAATGTGATGCGTTTAATTGGTGCGAGGTTTCAAAATAGGTATTAAACGTTTCGGTTTCTTGATGTCCTGGTAGAATTCTGAAAATACCACCACCGCTGTTGTTCAGTAAAATGATTTTGAAATTTTTTGGAATGTAATTGTTCCACAAAGCGTTGCTGTCGTATAAAAAACTAATATCGCCAGTAATCAACATCGTTGGTAAATCAGACGCTAAAGCAGCTCCAATAGCTGTAGAAGTGCTTCCGTCGATTCCACTTGTGCCTCGATTACAGAAAACTTGCACGGTTTTATTCAAATCAAACAATTGCAAATAGCGTATCGCCGAACTATTACTTACTTGTAACTGTATATTACTAGGCACATTTTTACAAAGAAAATCAAACACTTTAAAATCTGAAAATGGAATTTTCGCAGTGTATTCTTGGTGTTTCTCTACTCTATCTTTCCAAATAGTTGCAATATGAGATTGATATGAGCTATTATTAAAATTTTCATCCAATAACTGACTTAGAAAAGTATTAATTGTAGTTTCAAAATGAATTGTTAGCGCATCAAATGTATCATACGCACGCAATTCATCTACATGCCAATGATGAGCAGGTTTGTATTTTCGTAAAAACGCTTTTATACGTTTTGAAACAACCATTCCGCCAAATGTTAATAAAATTTCAGGTTGAAACGTTTTAAAATCATCGTCAGAAAAAGGCGTTATCAACGTATCAATTTGGTCGATAAATGTTAAATGATGTAAATTAGAAGTCTTTTCGGTTAAAACTACAACACTTGAATCCTTTGCTAATATATCTAAGTATTGTTGCTCTACTGAATTTGGAGACAACTCTCCTACTAAAACTAATTTCTTAGTGGCTTTATTCCAAGCTTCTTTTGTACTATTTCCAAGAGAAAAATATTTCTCTTCGGTAGTAAAATTGATAATCTTAGGTTGTACTTGCAACTCGGAAACGGTTTCATACAAAGGCTCTTCAAAAGGCGCATTAATATGAACGGGGCCTTTTTGAGCAACTGCTACTTGCAAAGCCATTTGAATGTTATTATCGTTTTCAGTTGATACCTTTTCTAATAAATTTGCATTGTACAAACTGTGATTAGCAAATACATTTTCCTGACGAATGGTTTGTCCGTCTCCAATATCAATTTTGCTTTGTGGTCTATCAGCAGAAATTACAACTAAAGGAATTTGGCTATAAAATGCTTCAGCAACAGCAGGATAGTAATTTAATAAAGCTGAACCCGAAGTACACACTACTACTACAGGCTGTTTTAATTGTTGGGCAATTCCCAAAGCAAAAAAGGCAGCACATCGTTCATCTGCAATACTGTAACATTTGAAAAAGGGATTGTTTGTGAATCCAATAGTCAAAGGCGCGTTTCGAGAACCCGGAGAAATTACGATATGTTGGACTCCTTTTTGTTGGCAAATTTCAATAATGCTTTGCGCTAAAGGAATTTTGGGATACATCATTTTAAAAAAATAACTAGACTACAAAGTTACGAAGTTGAAAAGGTTTTTAGTACTTTTACTCCATAATTTCTTTATGAAATGGAGATAAAAATAAGAGACTACCAAACAGCAGATTGTCCTGCAATTTTAGCCATCATTAACGATGCGATTTTGCATTCGACTGCATTATACGATTACAACGAACGAACATTGGCTGCACAAGAAATGATTTTTGAAGAAAAACTTCAGAAAGGTTTTCCTGTAATCGTTGCCGAAATAAATAATGAAGTCGTAGGCTTTGGTTATTATAGCGAATTTCGTTTCAGAGAAGCGTATAAATTCACAGTAGAGCATTCGGTTTATGCGAATAAGAATGCTATTGGAAAAGGGATTGGAAAGTTATTGTTGACCGAATTAATCGAAAGAGCCAAAAAACAAAACCTTCACACCATGATTGGCGTAATCGATTCTGAAAACACAAACAGCATCGATTTTCACAAGCGATTTGGTTTTGAAGAAGTTGGTTTTATTAAAGAATCTGGTTTTAAATTTGACCGATGGCTGCATTCGGTTATTGTGCAAAAAATGCTTTAAAATTAGTCGCAGTTCTCAGTCGCAGTCAACAGATACTGAAAACTGCGACTGAAAACTGAATACTAAATTATTTCCCTTCTATCCAATTTACGATTTCAGCATCTGTTGGAAGTACTCTTGGCGATATTACTTTAGCTAATTCACCATTTTCATTAATTAAATATTTTTGAAAATTCCATTCTACATTGCTGTCTTGTAATCCATTTTTAACTTTTTGAGTTAAAAATTGATAAACAGGATGCATATCATTCCCTTTAACTGAAATTTTAGCCATCATAGGAAAAGTTACACCATAATTTTTTTGACAAAAAGCGCCAATTTCTTTATTTGTTCCTGGCTCTTGAGATCCGAAATTATTTGCCGGAAATCCTATAATAACAAAATTTTTATCTTTATAAGTAGTATAAATTTCTTGTAACTGTTCATATTGTGGTGTTAACCCACATTCTGAAGCTGTGTTTACAACTAATATTTTCTTTCCTTTTAAGGTTGAAAAATCAAATTGATTTCCTTCTAAATCTTCTACTTTAAATTGATAAATGGTTTGTTTTTCCATAACTTTTTCTGAATTAGGCTCATTCATTTCTTTAGGTTGTGCTTGATTTTGACAACTCCAAAACGATACAATTACTGTAAATACTAAAAATGTCTTTTTCATTTTGTTTATTTTATTCAAATTTACCTTTTTCAAATTAATTTTATATTAAACATTTCATAAAAAAAGGCTATCTAAATGATAGCCTTTAAGATCTATTTTTATTTTTTAAAATACTTCTTGTATGGAAAATAAGCCAATACTGCTATGATTATAACAATTATTAAAATATATAAATAATAAATTACATTTTGTTTTTCTCCAGAAGCGTAACTGTGTAAACCGCTTAAGTGGAAGTTTACACCAAAATAGGTCATTAATATAGAAGCAAAAGCCAAGACACTCATTACATTATATATCCATCTTCCGCGTAATGCTGGCACAAAACGTGCATGAATTACAAATGCATACACCATAATACTAATTAAAGCCCAAGTTTCTTTTGGATCCCAACCCCAATATCGTCCCCAACTTTCGTTTGCCCACTGTCCGCCAAGGAAGTTTCCTATGGTTAACATTACTAAACCTACGGTTAAAGCCATTTCATTAATATAGGTGATTTCGTCGATGCTCATTTTCATTTTTTCTTTGTTCTTTTCATTCGTAAAAATCATTAAGAACAAAGCCACTAATCCTAAAACCATAGCTAATGTAAACGGGCCGTAACTTGCCACAATAACGGCAACGTGAATCATTAACCAATACGAATCTAATACGGGTTGTAAATTTCCGATTGATGGATCCATCCATTGCCAATGGGCCACCATTAAAATTATAGAAACCACGAATGCAGATGATGCAACGGTAAGTTTTGAATCTTTTCCGAAAGCTAATCCAAAAAACATAGTAGCCCATCCTACATAAATCATACTTTCATAAGCATCACTCCATGGCGCATGTCCTGAAATGTACCATCTCACAATTAATCCAGCTAAATGCAGTATGAAAAATAAAACAATCAATCCATGAAAACCGTTTATAATCATTCGGATTGCTTTCGAATTTTTGAAAATTTGAACAATACAGAAAGCTAACATTAAAACTCCTGCCAACATATACATATAATATAACCTCTTAAAAATATCATATTTGTTGTAAAGAATTTCAAGATTGATTTTTCGTTCTGTAAGCATTACAGCTTTTCCGTATTTCTTTTGATATTCGTTTACTCCTTTTAGGAGGCTGTTTGGCAATTCGTAATTTTTATTTTGTGATGCTTTATCTAAGGCATTCAAATAAAATGGCATTACGTTTTTAATCGAATCTAAAGCTGTTCCTGTTGGTTGGTTGACTTCTAAAAACGAAACCCATTTATTCGATTTATCACCCGGAACAGGAAATACTTTTAAAATTTGTCCGCTTAAAGCCGAATATAGAAGGTTTACTTTTTTATCAGCTTCAATAAAATCTTTTTGAAATTGATTTGGCACCGGTTCTCTGTAAGCATCATCTAAATATTTAGCTAATTTGTAATTTCCAGTTTCGTCAAAAAAGGAAATTAAAGGAGCATATTTAGCATCTTTATCAACACCAATTATTTTCCGAATACTATCGTTTCCTCTTTTTAAATAGATGATTGGCAACGAATACCAATACTGAGGATATTGCGTCATCGATAAAAACGCTTGGTCAGAATTCATACCTTCATACGAATCGCTTTTTGATACTTTACGAAGTAATTCCGAAGAAAACGTATTGACAGGTTTCATACGTCCATTATCCTGAATAACTACTTTTGCAAATTCTCCTGCATGCTCCTCAGAAACTTCATATTTCTTTAACAACTTCAGAATTTCTTCTTTACTTGGTTGATGATTGTGTTGTTGAGCGAAAGTTAAAGTCGAAAATAAAATCAAAAACACGCTCATTAAACTTGCTTTCTTTGTCTTTACTTTTTCTAATTTTTCTTTCAAACTGCTGAAACGACTACTCTTTGTAAACATAATCGCCATCAAACCAAAATACAACAAAAAGTAACCAATATAAGTAATCCATGTACCCCAAAAATCATGACTAACAGACAAAATAGTTCCCAATTCATCTTTATCAAAACTAGCTTGAAACAATCTAAAACCTCTGTAATCTAGAACATTATTCATGTAAATACTATCTGTAAACGTTTTCTTTGAATCAGAATCTATAACATCAACTTTACTTTTAAAAGCAGAATAGCTATTTTCTGTTCCAGGCCTTTTATCGGCAATAAAATCGTTTAATTTTACTGTAAATGGTGTTGTGTAAACTTTACTACCATAAAATAAAGTAAATTCTAATTCTCCAATTTTTACACTTTGCGGAATTCCTTGTTTCCCTTTTGCTCCTACTAATGTTACAACTTCTTCTTTTCCTTGTGTTTTAATTTTAACTTTTAAAGCATCATCGGTTTGTTTGTCTTTAAAATCATTATTCGATTTATAAGCCAATTCCCCTTTTATTGCAGGTTCAGGAAACACAAACTGTGCACCACCAATATTATACAACGAACGCAACATTAAAGGCTGTACAGAATCTTTAACCACTTTTCCTTGCAATTTATCGGCCATTCTCATAAAATCTCCTTCAAAAGGAGTCTGAATCATATAGGCTTCGCTAATTTTAGAAATATTTATAGCGCCTTTAGTATATTTATTAAATGCAAAAAGCACATTATGTAAATTTTGAACTTCTCCTTCTTTTAAATAATGTTCATGGCGAGTTCCTCCACTCGATTCTACCATTTTAATCATTAACTGTCCGTTTTCTGAAGCCACAATTGTTTCAGATGCATTCATGATAAATTCTTGATGCTCTACCTCAAAAGGTATTCCGCTAAATTCACCTTTCATTGAAAAATCGTTGCTTGCAAATAGATTTAAAAAAGAATCGTCTTTAACTTCTGGAGCAAGAATTAAGCCTTTTTCATCCGTTTTTCTTTTCATTTCCCCTTGATAATTGCCATCAACCAAGACCGTTAAATAAGGTTTATCTGAATAAATAATATTTGAAGATTCGCCTTCTCTAATTGGCATCATTCCTTCATAACTAATATAACGAGTAACAAAAGCGCCTACAATAATTAGAATAAAAGAAAGGTGCAATAATAAAGTAGCCCAGTTTTCTTTTTTTTGTAATTGGTAACGTTTAATATTACCTAAAAAATTAATTACAAAAAACACCATAATAGATTCAAACCACCAAGAATTATAAACAATTACTCGAGCTGTATCGGTATTATAAGCGTCTTCAATAAAAGTTCCGGCAGCCATAGCCGCAGCAAAACCTATAAACAAAACAGCCATTAAACGTGTTGAAAACAAAAAGGAGAATATTTTTTTTTCCATGAGATTTAGGAATACGTATTTATAAAATTGCCACAAATGTACTTAAATTGAAAAACTTTTTAACGAAGTTTAACATAGGATTTAGGATTTTAAGCAATGTTTAATTTAGTACAACAATTTAATTTCTTTCAAATCGTAGAAAGTAACAGCTTCATTTTCTAATTCTACTTTTAATTTTCCTTCCTTATTTACTCCAATAATTTTACCAACAAATCTTAATCCTAATTTGTCTTCGAATGCAGAAACCTTGCCTTTTTTAAAAAGTAAATCATGGTATTTATTCCAAAAATAATCTTCTCCTACAGACTTTACCTCTTCTAAATTTTTTTTAAGTTCATAAACAATACCAATCATCAACTCCTCTTTATCAAATATTTTATTTTCTAAAATAAACATTGATGAGGCTTGAGGTAAATTCTCAAAATAGTCCTGATTTACATTTATCCCAACACCTATAATAGATTGAATTTCATGCTGACTTTTAAAACTATTTTCAATTAAAATACCCGCAATTTTTTTATTGTCTGCCAAAATGTCGTTTGGCCATTTAATTTCAAAATTTAAATTACTTTTTGTTTTTAAACCCTCAACAATACTTATAGCAGCTATTACATTTAAAGAAAATAAATTAATTTCTGATGTTAAAAAATTACATAAAACACTAAAAGTTAGGTTTTTACCACTATCCACAAGCCAATCAGAACCTCTCTGACCTTTACCTTTTGTTTGATGTTCTGCAACTACAATTGTAAAATTTTCAGTCTGCTTGTCATTAGCCAAATTCTTTAAAAAAGTATTGGTAGAATCTATGGCATTGAGTTTGATTATCTTCATGATACTAGTAAGAAAATTTAATCTTATGTTAAGGTTCAAAAATAATGACAAAAAATGATACCTTTGCATAAATACAAAAATAATAAATGGCGAAGAAGCAGATTAATAATGATGATTTATTAGCAAACATCATCAAAGGGATAGAAGAAGTAAAAGGCGAAAATATTGATATTCTTGATTTAAGAGAAATTGACAATACCGTTTGTGATTACTTTGTTATATGTAATGGGAATTCTAATACACAAGTAAATGCAATTGTAGGCTCAATACAAAAAATTGTTTCTAAAGAATTAAAAGACAAACCATGGCACGTAGAAGGTGCAGAAAATGGAGAATGGGTTTTAATGGACTATGTAAATATTGTGGTTCATGTTTTTCAAAAACACATTCGCGAATACTACCGAATAGAGAGTTTATGGGGTGATGCAAAAATCACAACCATTGAAACTAAATACTAAAAAATTATATGGCACAAAATAGTAATTCTAACTTCAAGTTTAGTCCATGGATGAGTATTGTACTTGTTCTAACGATTTTTTTTACAATTAGTCTATTTTCAGATGGTCTTGATTTAAGCAATCCTGGTAAAACTAGTTTATCAAAATTTAATGAATATTTAAATGCCGGTCAAGTTGATAAAGTAATCTTTACTAATACAAAAGCGACTGTTTTTCTAAAAAAAGAAGCTTTAAAAGATAAAAGACACGACAAGGTAAAAAATGACATTACTGGTAAATTAAATACTAAAGGTCCTCATTATACTTTTGAAATTGGTGATTTAAGAACTTTCCAGGAAGCTTTAGCAAAAGCAGACGCAGAAAAGAAAATCAATTCATATGAAAAAGAACCTGAAAGTATGTGGGGTGAAGTAATTTCAATGCTTTTACCTATTGCTATACTAATTGGTCTTTGGATCTTTATGATGCGAAGAATGTCTGGTGGTTCTGGTGGCGGAGGTGGTCAAATCTTCAGTATCGGAAAATCTAAGGCTAAATTATTTGATGAAAAGAACGATACTCGCATAACATTTGAAAATGTAGCTGGATTAGAAGGTGCTAAAGAAGAAATACAAGAAATTGTAGAATTCTTAAAAACTCCTGAAAAATACACTTCAATTGGTGGTAAAATACCAAAAGGAGCATTATTAGTTGGACCTCCAGGAACAGGAAAAACTTTATTAGCAAAAGCTGTTGCCGGTGAAGCTAAAGTACCTTTCTTTTCTTTGTCAGGTTCTGATTTTGTTGAAATGTTTGTAGGTGTTGGTGCTTCTCGTGTTAGAGATTTATTCAAACAAGCAAAAGAAAAATCGCCATCTATAATTTTTATTGATGAAATTGATGCTGTAGGTAGAGCGCGTGGAAAAAACAACATGACAGGCGCTAACGACGAAAGAGAAAACACTTTAAATCAATTACTAACTGAGATGGATGGTTTTGGTACTAATTCTAATGTAATTGTATTAGCAGCAACCAATCGTGCTGATGTTTTAGATAAAGCATTATTACGTGCTGGTCGTTTTGATAGACAAATTTATGTAGACTTACCAGACATTAGAGAACGTAAAGAAATTTTTGAGGTGCATTTAAAACCTTTAAAAAAATCAGAAGAATTAGATACTGAATTTTTAGCAAAACAAACACCAGGATTTTCTGGAGCTGATATTGCAAACGTTTGTAATGAAGCGGCTTTAATTGCTGCACGTAAAGACAAAAAAGCAGTTGACAAACAAGATTTCTTAGATGCCGTAGATAGAATTGTTGGTGGTTTAGAAAAGAAAAATAAAATTGTAACTCCTGCTGAAAAACGCGCTATTGCCATTCACGAAGCTGGGCACGCAACCGTAAGTTGGATGTTGGAACATGCTGCACCGCTTGTAAAAGTAACGATTGTTCCTCGTGGACAAAGTTTAGGAGCTGCATGGTATTTACCTGAAGAAAGATTAATTGTTCGTCCAGATCAAATGCTTGATGAAATGTGTGCAACAATGGGCGGAAGAGCTGCAGAAAAGGTTATTTTTAATGAAATTTCTACTGGAGCTTTGAGTGACTTAGAAAAAGTAACACGCCAAGCAAGAGCTATGGTAACAATATACGGACTAAACGACAAACTTGGAAACATAACATTTTATGATTCAACTGGGCAATCAGATTATAATTTTTCTAAACCTTATTCCGAAGAAACAGCAAAAGTTATTGATTCAGAAATTTCTAAATTAATTGAACAACAATATCAAAGAGCAATTCATCTTTTAGAAACTAATAAAGATAAATTAACACAATTAGCTGATATTCTGATAGAAAAAGAAGTTATTTTCAAAGATGATTTGGAAACCATTTTTGGAAAAAGACCGTTTGATAAAGAAGAGGAAATTACGGTTTCAGAATAAGTAGTTATCAACAAAATTATATTAATAAAAAACTTAGTTCTACCAATAAAGAACTAAGTTTTTTTTTATCTTTGATACTTATACTATAAAAAGCCAGAAAAAATACATGAGTCTTTTTAAAAAATTTTTTGGGAATTTAGGAAATGAAGACGATAACGACAAGAAAACTGACGTTAAAAGTCCTTATTCTCCTGAAACAACGATGCCAATAGATGACCAATTTACTTTCAATTTCAAAGAAAATGGAGGTAAATTTATTTATTGCGAAAATTTACAAGAAATTGCAGAGAATTTTGAAAACATATTAGCAGAAAACGATTGGTTTGAATGTAATGCTCAATGCTATGATAACAGACTTATTTATTTACTAGACGAAAATAAATTAACTTACAAAAGCGACATAACTCCTGTTTTTATTCTTTCTCCTTGTGAGAATTTAATCGCAGATGAAGGTTCCATTTTATTTTCTTCTAATCAGTTTAAGCACTTTAAGCCAAACGAATTACCTACTAACATGATTATTTTTGCAACCACAAGTCAGATTGTAAATAGCAAAAGTGACGGATTGAGGCGAATTAAAAATACGCACGAAAAAAATTATCCTTCAAATATTACTACAATTAAGTACTTTGAAGAAGTAAAAGAACAAGATTTTCTTCATTATGGAAGTTGTCATAAAAATCTTTATTTACTTCTTTTAGAAGATTTATAATAATGAACGAAACGCTAAAAAGAGCCTTATCTGGAGCCGTTTATGTTATTTTACTACTTGGCTGTATATCTTACTCTAGAGAGGGTTTAGCAATTCTATTTGGTGTTTTTTTAGTTATTGGTGTTTATGAATTTTGCAAAATGTGCGGATTAAATTACTTTATTAGTATTCCCGCAGCTATTGCCTCTTATTATTTCTTATGGAATAAAAACTTAGATTTCAACTTAACAACAGGATTAACAGCTACAGCAGTTGTAATTTCTATAAAGTTATTATTGTATCTTTTCAACACAAATAAAACCCATTTTAAAACCTATACACGATATTTTTTATTATTTGGATACGTTATACTTCCATTCATATTAACAAATTATGTTGCAATGGGTGTAAAAGGATATAATCCAAAAATTTTAATATCCATTATCATTTTAATTTGGACTAATGATACGTTTGCTTATTTGGTTGGGAAAAATTTTGGAAAAAACAAGCTATTTCCAAGTGTTTCGCCAAAAAAAACAATCGAAGGATTTGCAGGAGGTTTAGTATTCACAATTATTGGAGGAATTTTATTAGCACACTATTTCATCATGGCTACTAATCTATATATTTGGATTGTTATTGCCGCAATTGTTAGTATTTTCAGTACATTAGGAGATTTAATCGAATCTAAATTAAAACGTGTAGCTGGAATAAAAGATACAGGAAATATAATGCCTGGCCATGGAGGTATTCTAGATCGGCTAGATAGTATTATATTTGTCATCCCATTTATTAATTTATTTTATTTAATTTTATACTATGTTTCATAAAGAAGGATCTAAAATCATTTTTATTACATTACTACTTGTTGTAGGAATTATTTTCGCTACAGACTACTTAGTAGATATTACTTGGCTAAAAACAATTCTATATTTATTCGCTTTAGCTATACTAATATTAATATTACAATTTTTCAGAAATCCAACTCGTATTGCTGACAATAGCGACAATCATATTTTAGCTCCAGTAGACGGAAAAGTAGTTGTGATTGAAGAAGTTTACGAACCTGAATATTTCAAAGACAAACGACTAATGGTTTCCATTTTTATGTCACCAATAAATGTTCACGTTACACGTTACTGCGTAAACGGAATTGTTAAATATAGTAAATACCATCCAGGAAAATTCCTTGTTGCATGGCATCCAAAAGCAAGCGAAGAAAACGAAAGAACTACTGTTGTTATTAACAATAGAATTTATGGTGAAATCTTATATCGTCAAATTGCTGGTGCATTAGCAAGACGTATTGTGAATTACGCACAAGAAGGAATGAGAGTAGTTCAAGGAAAAGATGCTGGTTTCATTAAGTTTGGATCTAGAGTAGATATTTATTTGCCTTTAGGAACCGAAATTAATGTAAAATTAGGCGATAAGGCAATTGGAAACAAAACGGTTATCAGTAAAAAAGCATAAAGAATGACAGAAAAGGATATTAATACTTTATTTGAAGAGGCATTTACAAATGCGCAATTGATTCCACAAGAATCAGTGCCACAAGATATGCAACTTATATTGTATGGTTTGTACAAACAAGCTACATCCGAAACTTCAAATCCTTTATTATTTCAAAATCCTCAAGATATTAGAAATGCATTCAAATTAAACGCTTGGATGCAAGTAAAACATCTTAAACCAGATGATGCTAAGGAAGAATACATTACCATCATTAATAAACTTCTTAAAGAACGTAACTTATAAATTCGCATTACAAATGAAAAAGACAGTCTTTATTTTGGCTTGTGTATCATTTTTGATGATAAGCTGCAGAAAAGAAAACCAACTTGAAGAAGTTAAAATTCCTGATCCTGAAGTAGAAACTAAAATTTCTGCTCTAGGAAATCCAGCAGATGTAAAAACTACAGAAGGTGGAATTTTTCAAATGCGCGGTTTAAAATATGCATATGATGGTTTAGAACCTCATATAGATGGACGAACAATGGAAATTCATTATTCAAAACATCATTTAGGTTATGCAAACAAACTAAACAAAGCAGTACTTGGAACCGATTTAGAATTAAAAACTGTTGAAGAAATTCTAAAAAACCTTGACACTAACAATAAAGAAATTCGAAATAATGCTGGAGGTTACTACAACCACAATTTATTTTTTGAGATTTTAAACCCAAAAGGAGGCGGAACTCCAAATGGTGCTTTAGCTGAAGCTATTACAACAGAAATGGGTTCGTTTGACAACTTACAAAAACAACTTACAGAAGCTGCTGCAGGACAATTTGGAAGTGGCTGGGCTTGGTTAGTAGTTACACGAGATGGCAAGCTAGCCATTACTAGCACCGCCAACCAAGACAATCCGCTAATGCCGAATGCTGAAGTAAGAGGGACTCCAATTTTAGTTATTGATGTATGGGAACATGCTTATTACTTAAACTATCAAAACAAAAGAAGCGAGTATTTAACTGCTATTTTTAATGTAATTGATTGGAATATTGTAAACGCTAAATATGAAACAGCAGTTAGTAAAATCTAATTAACCTTTTCATACATAAATATTCTTTCTTCATAAATTTCAATTTGTATTAGACTTTTGTACTAAACTATTAAATATGTAATTAATGTAACTATTCTACATAATTATGTAATGCTTTTCATTTATAATAATGTCAAATTTGTAATGTTGTTATAATTAAATAACTGCCTTAAACAGTTCAAAATGAAAACAAAAATAGAATTAGAACAAGACATTATAAAAATTACGAATTCTATTCGGAAAAACTACCCTGAACTCGCTAAATACATTGCCGAAATTCCATCAAACAACTCAGAAACCGAAGCAATTAATATTATAAATCTGAAAGATTATTATAATACGCTAGTAGAGTTGATAAGCGAATATTCAAAAACACATAAAGCTGCAAAAGATAAAATTGATGCTGAAAAATCTGTTTATTCAGACCTTCACATATATCCAAAGTCTGAAGATATATACCAACAATTTAAAGAAATGTCAGATTTAAATCCTGAAGATCTTTCTAAAAACAAAACTCCAAATGAAGAAGCAGACACTTCAAATGAAAAAGCCTTTAAAGACGACATGTCCGGCAAAGATTTAGATGTTCCTGGCTCAGAATTAGATGATTTACAAGAAAGTATAGGAAGTGAAGATGAAGAAAACAACTATTATAGTTTAGGAGGAGATAACCACAATAATTTAGAGGAAGATAACGGATAAAAAAAACAAAATGAACAATAACGATTATCAATTTTGGGGAATGCACTTAATATGGTGGGTTATTTTATTAGTGTTTCTCTTTTGGATATTTGCAACACCTTATGACATTCCCGGTAAAAGAACAAAAAAAGATTCACCCCTTGGAATATTAAAAAAACGATATGCCTTAGGAGAAATAAATGAAGAAGAATTTAACGCTATGAAAAAAACAATAGAATCTAATTAATAGCGTAACTAATTGAATCATAAATAAAAACGGAAGTAAAACAGCTTTAATAAAAGCAAATAAAGAAGAAAATGGAAACACAAAAAAACTTAGGTATTTGGATGGATCATGCAACAGCTCAATTAATTGATTTAAATTCAAAAAAAAAGAGTCACTCTATAACTTCAAAATTTACGTTTGAAACCAAAGAAGCCGTTTTACAAAGAAGTGAAAAAAGCATGCACAACAAACGCCAACAATTGCATGAAGCGTATTACAAAGAAATTGCAGATACCATTTTAAACTACGATCATGTGTTGTTATTTGGCCCAACAGACGCTAAAACAGAATTAAATAATTATTTGAACGAAGATTTACATTTTAAAAACATTCAAATTGATATTGAAGCAGCAGATAAAATGACAGATAATGAAAAAGATGCTTTTGTTAAAAGTTTTTTTGAAAATTAATTTTCTTTCTCAATGTAATAATTACATATTATTGATATAAAATTCAATAGCCATTTAAATAAAAAATCCCAATCTATCGATTGGGATTTTCTGTATTACTTAGTTAAGTACATTTTTCTTCTTGCGTATAAATCATAGAATTGATCGTCTTTTAAATCATCTATAAACAAAATACTCTCGCCGGTTGATTTCATTTCTGGTCCTAAGGCTTTATTTACATTTTTAAACTTACTAAATGAAAACACAGGTTGCTTAATTGCATATCCTTTTAATTGCGGATTAAAAGTAAAATCGGTAACCTTATTATGACCTAACATTACTTTAGTTGCATAATTTACATAAGGTTCGCCATACGCTTTTGCAATAAACGGAACAGTACGAGAAGCTCTCGGATTGGCTTCAATAATATAAACTGTATCGTCTTTAATGGCAAACTGAATATTTATTAAACCAACTGTTTGTAATGCTCTAGCAATTTTGTGTGTATGATCTTTTATTTGCTGCATTACAAATTCTCCTAAATTAAAAGGAGGCAATGTAGCATTACTATCGCCTGAATGCACTCCACAAGGCTCTATGTGCTCCATTATTCCAATAATATAAACATTTCCATCAGCATCACAAATAGCATCTGCTTCAGCTTCTATAGCGCCATCTAAATAATGGTCTAACAATAATTTATTTCCTGGAATCGATTTTAATAAATCAATTACATGTTCTTCTAGTTCTTGTTTATTAATTACAATTTTCATTCCTTGTCCACCTAAAACGTATGAAGGACGAACTAACAACGGAAAATCTAAAGTGTCAGCTAAAACAGAAGCTTCTTCTGCACTTTCTGCAATTCCAAATTTAGGGAATGGAATATTCAATTCTGTTAATAAATCTGAGAATCTTCCTCTATCTTCAGCTAAATCTAAAGCGTCAAATGAAGTTCCTAAAATTTTGATTCCGTATTTTGATAATTTTTCAGCTAATTTTAAAGCGGTTTGACCACCAAGTTGCACAATTACGCCTTCTGGTTTTTCGTGTTGAATGATATCATAAATATGTTCCCAAAAAACAGGTTCAAAATATAATTTATCAGCTGTATCAAAATCGGTAGAAACCGTTTCAGGATTACAGTTAATCATGATGGTTTCATATCCACATTCTTTTGCTGCTAAAACTCCGTGAACACATGAGTAATCAAACTCAATTCCTTGTCCAATTCTATTAGGACCAGATCCTAAAACAACCACTTTTTTCTTATCTGTAACAATACTTTCATTATGAACGTATCTTGTTCCATCAGCTTTCTCAATTTCCGCTTCAAAAGTAGAATAGAAATAAGGCGTTACCGCTTTAAATTCGGCAGCACAAGTATCAACAAGTTTGTAAACTCTATTAATTTTTTGTACTTGACGAAGGTTATAAACTTGACTTTCTAAACAACCCATCATATGAGCAATTTGTCTATCACCGTAGCCTTTTTGTTTGGCCTCTAAAAGTAATTCTCTTGGAAGTGTATCAACTTTATAATTTGAAATTTCTCTTTCTAAATGGAATAATTCTTCATATTGTTTTAAAAACCACATGTCGATTTTTGTAATTTCATGAATTCTGCTTAACGGAATTCCCATTGCAATGGCATCATAAATTACAAAAACTCTATCCCAACTTGCGAAGGTTAATTTTTCGATAATTTGTTCGTAGTTTTTATAGCCTTTACCATCGGCACCTAAACCATTACGTTTAATTTCTAAAGACTGAGTTGCTTTGTGAAGTGCTTCTTGGAAAGAACGTCCAATTCCCATAACTTCTCCTACCGATTTCATTTGAAGTCCTAACGTACGGTCTGAACCTTCAAACTTATCGAAGTTCCATCTTGGTATTTTTACGATTACATAATCTAACGTTGGTTCAAATAAAGCCGAAGTTGATTTTGTAATTTGATTTTGTAATTCATCTAAGTTATAACCTAAGGCTAATTTCGTTGCAATTTTTGCAATTGGATAACCTGTTGCTTTAGAAGCCAATGCAGAAGAACGAGAAACACGAGGATTAATCTCGATAGCTACAATATCTTCTTTATCATCTGGAGAAACTGCAAATTGTACGTTACAACCTCCAGCAAAATTTCCGATAGAGCGCATCATTAAGATTGCCATATCACGCATTTTTTGGAATGTTGTATCTGATAATGTCATTGCTGGAGCAACTGTAATACTATCTCCAGTATGAATTCCCATTGGATCCATATTTTCAATAGTACAAATAATTACAACATTATCATTTTTATCTCTAAGTAACTCTAACTCATACTCTTTCCAACCAATAAGTGCTTTGTCGATAAGAACTTCGTGAATTGGAGACATTTCTAAACCATACGTTAGTTTTTCGTCAAATTCTTCTTTTGTATGAACAAAAGCAGCTCCAGTTCCTCCAAGAGTAAAAGAAGGTCGAATTACTAATGGAAAACCAAACTCTTGTGCAATTTCTTTACCTTTAAGAAAAGAGTTAGCTGTTTTTGCAGGGGCAGCCCCAACTCCTAATTTAGCTAAAAGTTGTTTAAATTGTTCTCTATCCTCGGTAATATTGATGGCATTTACATCAACACCTATCATATTTACATTAAAATCTTTCCAAATTCCTTTTTCATCAGCTTCCAAACAAAGGTTTAATGCAGTTTGTCCACCCATTGTTGGTAAAACTGAATCAATTTGCGGGTGCGCTTTAAGAATTTCAATAATTGATTTGGTTGTAAGCGGTTTTAAATAAACATGATCAGCCATTGAAGGATCGGTCATGATAGTTGCCGGATTTGAGTTAATTAAAATAACTTCAATTCCTTCTTCTCTAAGCGAACGTGCAGATTGAGATCCTGCGTAGTCAAATTCGCAAGCTTGTCCAATTACAATAGGTCCTGATCCAATAATTAATACCGATTTGATTGTTGTGTCTTTAGGCATTTTGTTGTAGTTATATTATAGGTAAGTAATGTGTTGTATGTATTATTAATTTGGTTATAAAAATAATAAGAAACTTATTTAAACTTCTCATTTACAGTTGAAACTTATTAAATTTTATAAACAAGTTTAAAAAAAAGCCGCTACTAATAAAAGTAACGGCTTTATATTTGTTTAAGCTATAAACATTATTTTTTGTGTCTTGGTTCGCAAGAAACAGTTAACTTATGTCTTCCTTTAGCTCTTCTACGAGCAAGCACTTTTCTTCCATTAGCAGAAGCCATTCTATCCATGAAACCGTGCTTATTTCTTCTTTTTCTTTTTGATGGTTGAAACGTTCTCTTACTCATTGTAGTATCTTTTAAAATCTATAATAAAAATCTTTTTAAAACTCGTAGGTTTTCATCCCCTGAAAACCGAGTGCAAATATACAAAGACTTTTTTCATTCGCAAGTACTTTTTTAAAAATATTTTTAATTCATTTTATTATCTTTGTACACAACAAAAATACATCAATAATGTTTCACAAAAATATCAAATTAGTTTTAGTCGCTTTAATCGTTGCTTTTGGAATTTATCAGTTTACTGAAAACAATATAGGTAATGGAATTTTTTTAATTTTATTTTCTACTATATTTATTTTCTTATATTTTAAAAACGAATTTATTTTATTAGCTTTTTTAAAATTAAGAAAGCAAGATTTTCCTGGAGCGCAAAAATGGTTGTCTTATATTAAAAACCCAGAAGCTGCTTTAGTACAAAAGCAACAAGGGTATTTTAATTACTTACACGGCTTAATGGTTTCACAAACCAATTTAAATGAAGCTGAACGCTATTTTAAGAAAGCAATTGCACTAGGTTTATCTATGGACCAGGATTTAGCTTTAGCTAAACTACAATTAGCTGGTATAGCAATGACCCGAAGAAGAAAAATGGAAGCAACTGCTTTATTAAATGAAGCTAAAAAATTAGACAAGCAAAATATGCTAAAAGAACAGATTAAGATGATGAAAGACCAAATGAAAAAAATGTAATCCATTTTTATTTTATAATACAAAAGCACCTTTACAGGTGCTTTTTTTATTTTCCGAGGAGCATTTTTCCTGCAATAAGTAAAAGAATAAAACCAAATACTTTTTTTAATATTTTTTGATCTAGATTAACTGCCATTTTACTTCCAAAGTAACCTCCAACAACAAAAAAAACAGCTATTATTCCCACATATCGCCAATCGATGTATCCTTCTTTATGATAGGTATATACTGCAATTGCCGTTACCGGAACCACTAATACAGCTAAACTTGTTCCTTGTGCTTGATGCTGACTAAAGCCAAAAAAAAGAACCAAAAGCGGCACCATAATTACACCGCCACCTACTCCAACTAGTCCGCTTAAAATTCCAGCTAAAACGCCAATTAATACTAAAGATAAAATGACTTGAATATCCATTGGGTTCTTATTGTTTATTATATCCTGAGGTTGGTATTTCGATTTCATATGATTTTCCTGAAGTTACGGTTAGTTTTTTATCTCTCAACCAAGGATTATGAATTTTTAAAATTTTATAATTTACTCCTTGTGTTTTTGCAAATTGTGCTAAATCTGTAATACTCGAATCGATTACAATTTTTCGAGTGGGAACATTATAATATAAAGCTTCGTTAGGAATTTTAAAACCATATTTTTCAGAATGAGACATAATTTCTTTTAAAGCTAAAATTCGAAAAACATAACGAGACGTTTCTTCAGTAAGTAATAAATCGTAATAATCTTCAACTCCTTGCTCATCCATTTTTCTATTTATACCACTCATTCCACCATTATAAGAAGCTGCAGCAAGTGTCCAAGAACCAAATTTTTCTTTTGCTACTAATAAGTATTTACAAGCAGCTTTTGTAGATTTTTCTAAATGATATCGTTCATCTACCTCATCACTAACTTCCATTCCTTTTTCTTTAGCAGTTGCAGGCATAAATTGCCAAACGCCTCTAGCTCCAGCTGGAGAAACAGCATTAACCAAACTGCTTTCAATTACTGCCAAATATTTAAAATCATCTGGAATTCCATATTCTTTTAAAATAGGCTCAATTATAGGAAATACTTTATTAGCTCTTTTAATCACTAAAGTTGTATTGGTATGATAATTCATATTGGTAATCATTTCCTTATCCAAACGCTCCTGAACATCTGCCATAAAAGTTGGCACTTCTTCTCCAGCGAAATCCATTTTTAAGTTATATCCTATTGGCGCATATTTAGTTTCATCTGAAACTACACCATAAATAAAAAAACTACCCAAAATACCCAACAAAACCAGGATAGCTATTTTCTTTTTCATTAACTTTTTCATTATTCCTTTATTTTAAAATTAGTTTAGGTAAATTTTCATTCAACCATTTGAATTTATTAACAATCATAATATGTGTTCCACCCTTCAATACCATACAATTTTGAATGTTTTTTATTGGAAAAACGGCATCTGCATCGCCATGAATATGAATAACCGTTTCATTTACTTCTTTTTGTTTCCAACACAAAATAGTTTCAATTGCCCAATCTAAATATTTCTTATCGCGAACGGACAAATATTTCTCATATAACTTTAATCGTTTTGCTACTATATTATCTCCAAAAGCATATTTTGCCAATTTTTCAATATCAGCTAATAATTGAGTCGGAATTAACTTGTAGGCTTTAGTTGTTTTTGCGACTTTAAATCGGGAAGGGAATTCCGTATTCGATTTTACACTCGAAATGATAATTACTTTTCTTACTTTCATTTGTTTCGCCATTTCCTGAACTAAAACACCTCCAAAAGAAACCCCAACTAAAACTGGATTTTCATGCTGAATATTTTTAATCATGCGTAATGCATAACTTTCAATACACTCTTTATCATTAGGCAAAAACCATTCCAAAAAATACATTTCAAATTGATCTTCTGGTAATTTTATATTTTCAAAAATAGCAGGACTTGCCGCTAAACCAGGCATAAAATAAACTGGAACCTTACTCATTACCATTAATTTAAAAAAGTTTCGTAAATTTGCACTCTAATTGAAGTTATCATGGAAATCAAAGATAATGAACTTTTAAGACAATTTGAAATTATTACCGAAACAGGTTTGGTTGCAATTGAGTATTCTGTACAAGAACGCAAGCTATTTTTAACGAAGTTTTGTAATAATAACAATGAAGATGAAGAGTTACATCATGAGTTTATTAAAACCGTACTAGAACAAGCAGAGGAACGAAAATTAAAAGTGGTGCCAACGCACGCAAAATTCATAAGTTTCTTTAGAAAGAATAGAAAATACAGAACGCTTTTACCTCCAGGATTGATGATATAAATAATATCTTAGAAGAAATTCATCAAATAAAATTCCAAATTCCAACCTTTTAAACAGTTGGAATTTGGAATTTTTCGTTTATAAATTGTAATCGTACACTTCCATCTTCATCTATTTTAGTTAGATTAATTTCGTGTAATGTGTTTACTAATTCAGGATTCCACGGTGTTTTTACTTTTACGTAATTTTCGGTAAATCCATGAATATAACCTTCTTTGTTTTCGTTTTCAAATAAAACCGTTCTTTTAGTTCCTATTTGACTTTCATAAAAAGCTCTTCTTTTCTTTACAGAAAGTCCGCGTAACATTTTACTTCTTTTAGAACGTACGTTTGCAGGAACTACTCCTTCCATTTCTGCGGCTTCTGTATTATCCCTTTCAGAATAGGTGAAAACGTGTAAATAGGAAATATCTAAATCATTCAAAAAATGATAGGTTTCTAAGAAATGCTCATCGGTTTCTCCAGGAAATCCTACTATTACATCTACTCCAATACAAGCATGTGGCATTACTTCTCTAATTTTATTTACACGATCTACGTATAATTCACGCAAATAACGGCGTTTCATTTTTTTCAAAATATCATTACTTCCACTTTGTAAAGGAATATGAAAATGAGGCACAAAAGCTCTTGATTTTGAAACCAATTCAATCGTTTCATTTTTTAACAAATTAGGTTCTATTGAAGAAATTCGCAAACGCTCTATTCCTTCTACTTTATCTAATTCGGTAACTAAATCTAAAAAAGTATGTTCGTGCTTTTTGTTTCCAAACTCTCCTTTTCCGTAATCGCCAATATTAACACCGGTTAAGACTATCTCTTTAATTCCTTTGGCAGAAATCTCCTTTGCATTTTTTAGAACACCTTCCATAGTATCACTTCTAGAAATTCCTCGAGCTAAAGGAATAGTACAATAGGTACATTTATAATCACAACCATCTTGTACTTTTAAAAAAGCACGCGTTCTATCTCCAAATGAATAACTACCTACATAAAAATCGGCTTCTTCAATTTCACAAGAATGCACTTCTCCCATGTCATTTTTAGACAAATCGTTTATGTAATCTGTAATTTTGAATTTTTCAGTTGCTCCTAAAACCAAATCCACACCATCAACTGCTGCTAATTCTTCTGGTTTTAATTGGGCATAACACCCAACAGCCGCAACAAAAGCTTTATCATTTAGCTTCATTGCTTTTTTTACAATTTGCTTAAATTGCTTATCGGCATTATCCGTAACCGAACATGTGTTAATTACATAAATATCGGCTATTTCTTCAAAATCAACACGTTCAAAACCTTCATTTTGAAAATCACGTGCAATAGTAGACGTTTCTGAGAAGTTCAATTTGCATCCTAAAGTGTAGAATGCGACTTTTTTCTTGTTTTCCATAAGTAAAACTCAATTAATGAAATCGTTGTCAAAAAATTGAGAATGCAAATTTACGGACAAAAAAATTAGCACCAAAATAAAAAGGCCAGACAAATGTCTGACCTTTTAAAATTTTTAAAATCCCCCTACAGAATTAAAAATTTCTTTCTATGGGTTAAAAGTAACATCATTTGAATGAATGAACATGTGTAAATTAATAAGTGTTTGTATTTAAGTAACAAGCGGTAAAATGAACCTGAATTTATAAGAAAATAAATAACTAAAACTAAAAACACCAATAAATAAAAAAGCTAGACGAATGTCTAGCTTTTTATGAATTTTTATATTCCCCCTACAGAATTAAAAATTTCTATGATGTAAAATTAATATCATTTTCCATCCTGTATATATGAAAATTAACAAGTGGGTCATTTTAGGTAATAAGTGATAAATTTAGGTGTTTTATTAAAAATCGCACAATAGAAAACTAAAAATAGTACCAAAAAAAAGGCTAAACAAACGTCTAGCCTTTTATGAATTTTTATATTCCCCCTACAGAATTAAAAATTTCTATGATGTAAAACTAGCATCATTTTCCAACCCATGCATATGAAAATTAACAAGTGTACTTGTCTAGGTAATAAGTGACAAGTTTAGCTGTTTTTATTAAAAGTAGTACCAAATAAAAAAGCTAGACAAATGTCTAGCTTTTTATTAATTTTTATATTCCCCCTACAGAATTAAAAATTTTTATAATGTAAAAGTAATATCATTTTACAACTTGTGTACATGCAAATTAACAAGTGTACTTGTCTAGGTAATAAGTGGTAAAATGTAACTTTATTTGTAAAAATGCGTATAAGAAATAAACACAAATACTTATGGCAGGAGAGGGTTCAATGCTACATGCAATTAAAAGTTTAGCTTACAATAAGTCTTTAAGAAGCAGAAATAATCGTGTAACCTGGAAAGATTACAAAATCCAAGACCTAACTCCTGGAAACGATCCTATTACATCTACTCCTGAACAGCTAGAAGCTATTCGCTTTAGAATACAAACCGAAAACAAAAAAAGAAAGAAGTACCAAATAATATTGGCACTTCTCTCAATTATCGTTGCGATTTTGGTAATCTATTTAATAACAAAAATCAATTACGTAGGAATACAAATGAACTCTGGTTTATAGAAAAATTGACATATTGACTATTCTTTTCTGTATTTTTTAGTTTCTTCAAAAATGTGTTCTAAAATCTTAGCGTCTTCTTCTGAAAATTCAACATGTCTACGACTCATTACAACTTTAGCCACTTCAAAAGCTTTCTTAGTTAAATAAGTTGTAAAACCAGAAGCACCTCCCCAAGAAAAACTTGGCACAAAATTTCGCGGAAATCCAGAACCAAATATGTTTGCCGATACACCAACCACTGTTCCGGTGTTAAACATCGTATTAATACCACATTTACTATGATCGCCCATCATTAAACCACAAAACTGTAATCCTGTTTTTGCAAAACCTTCTGTTTCATAACTCCACAAGCGCACCTCTTCGTAATTATTTTTAAGATTCGAGTTATTAGAATCGGCACCAATATTACACCATTCTCCTAAAACAGAATTCCCTAAAAAACCATCATGTCCTTTATTAGAATAACCAAATAAAACCGAATTATTAACCTCTCCTCCTACTCTACAATGAGGCCCCACAGTTGTTGCTCCATATATTTTTGTAGCTAATTTTACTTGTGCTTCTTCACAAAGTGCAAAAGGTCCTCTTATTACAGAACCCTCCATAATTTCAGCATTTTTTCCAATGTAAATTGGTCCAGTTGAAGCATTTAAAGTCACAAATTCTAATTTTGCTCCTTCTTCAAGAAATATATTTTCTGGTGCTATAACATTTACTGATTTTGGAATTGGCTGTGATACTCTATCTTCTGTTAGTAAATCAAAATCTTCACGAATAGCTGCATCATTTTTAGCAAAAATGTCCCATGTATTTTCTATTCGTAAATAATCTGAAGTAAAATCTATAATTTCATAGGTGTCAAAATCTACTTCTTCTTGATTTTCATAAGTGTAAAAAGCAACTACTTCATCATTAATAAAAATAGCCTGATTGTTTTCTAAATTTTGAACCATTTCTACCAAAATAGGATTAGGCAAAAAAGAAGCATTAATCATAACGTTTTGTTCCATTTCAACCATAGGATACTTTTCCATTAAATACTCTTCTGTTAGAGTAGTTGTTGTAGTACCTAAATGTTTTTCCCATTTTTCTCGAATAGTTAAAATCCCAACACGAATATCGGCAACTGGACGAGTAAAAGTAAATGGAAGTAACGCATTGCGAACGGTTCCATCAAATAGTATATAGTTCATATTTTATTATTTTGTTGAGACAAGTCTTTGACTTGTCTGTACTTTTAATTTTTATTAGATTATAAATTCAAAAATACAATTTATTCCATAAAAAAAGCCTCACCTGAGTGAAGCTTTTCTATATTTTGAAAAAACAAAAAATTATTTTGCTTTTTTAGCGTATTTGCTGTTGAATTTATCGATACGACCTGCAGTATCAATAAGTTTAGATTTACCTGTGTAAAAAGGGTGAGACGTTCTTGAAATCTCCATTTTGAAAACTGGATACTCAACACCTTCGTGAGTAATAGTTTCTTTAGTTTCTACTGTAGATTTAGTAATAAAAACATCTTCGTTTGACATGTCTTTGAATGCTACTAATCTGTAATTTTCTGGGTGAATACCTTTTTGCATAATATAAATCTTTTTTATTTGCGATTACAACTTGTTCCGCGGCTTTACTTAAGTAAAGGTGTAAACAATTTATAACCTTTTGTTTATAAACTTTTTATTTGAGAGTGCAAAATTACATTTAATTTTTAATTTACCAATGTTTCTGTAACTTTTTTTTATTTTTTATCTCTAATAGAGTAACGATTAGAATTCTTATATTTGTAAATTAATTAAACCTATTATGACAGAAACACTATCTCCAGGCAAATCGGCAATAAATTATGCTATTACTTTTGGTATCATAATGATATTAGAATTTGTAATAATGTATGTTTTAGATATTAATCCACAAGAATCGCCTATAATTGGTGCTGCGATTAATATTCTTAATTATTTGGTTTTGCCATTCCTTTTCATTTATTTGGCAGCAAACCATTACAAAACAAAAATTAATCATGGCTTTATTTCATTAGGTGAAACATTAAAAATTGGGCTTACAATAAGTGCTCTTGCAGCTTTAATGTATGGTATTTTTTACTTAATATTTGATTTTATTTTTCCTGAATTTAAAGATGAATTGTTAAATCAAATTCAAGAAATTACAGTTAAACAAAATCCAAGTATGACTTCAGAACAATTAAAAATGTCAATGAAATTTGTCAAAATGTTTATGAATCCATATGTTGTTGTTCCATTTACAATTATAATGTATTGTGTTATTGGATTAATTCATTCATTAATTGTTGGAGTTATTGTAAAAAAAGACAAACCTGTATTCTAAATAAATGAATTTATCCATAGTTATCCCATTATTAAACGAACAAGAATCGTTACCCGAATTACACAATTGGATTGTGAAAGTTATGAATACTCATAACTTTTCTTATGAAATTCTATTTATTGATGATGGAAGTACCGATGCTTCTTGGCAAACTATTTCACAGCTTTCAAGTGAAAACCCAAATGTAAAAGGTATTCGTTTTCTTAGAAATTACGGAAAATCACAAGCGTTACATGCTGGTTTTGCAAAAGCAAAAGGCGATGTTATTATCACTATGGATGCTGATTTACAAGATAGTCCTGATGAAATTCCTGAGTTATTTCGTTTAATTAATGATGAAAACTATGATTTAATTTCGGGTTGGAAGAAAAAACGTTACGATTCGGTTGTGGCAAAAAACATTCCTTCAAAACTATTTAATTGGGCAGCTAGAAAAACTTCAGGCGTAAAATTGAACGATTTTAATTGTGGATTAAAAGCCTATAAGAATAGTGTTATCAAAAACATAGAAGTTTCGGGCGAAATGCATCGATACATTCCGGTTTTGGCAAAAAATGCTGGGTTTTCAAACATAGGTGAAAAAGTAGTGATTCATCAAGCCAGAAAATATGGCAATTCTAAATTTGGAATGAGCCGTTTTATTAATGGTTTCTTAGATTTAATTACCATTTGGTTTCTATCCACATTCGGAAAAAGACCCATGCATCTTTTTGGATTATTAGGATCTATCATGTTTATTATTGGATTTTTATTCGCTTTCTATTTAGGAATCGATAAATTATTCATCAACACTTCAGGAAGATTAATAACCGAAAGACCGCAGTTTTATTTGTCATTAACAGCAATGTTAATAGGAACACAATTATTCTTAGCTGGTTTTTTAGGTGAAATTATCCTACGAACAAAAAATAACGAAGAACGTTATAAAATTTCAGAAGAATTATAATATCACGAGAAAACATTAGTCTTCTCAAAACATACAGAATATGCATATCGAACAAAGTATTTTAAACAAAGTAAACGAGTGGTTAACTCCTACTTTTGACAACGCAACTCAAGACGCAATCAAAGAAATGATGACTTCGGCTCCAAAAGAGTTGGAAGAAAGTTTCTATAAAAATTTAGAGTTTGGAACGGGTGGAATGCGCGGTGTTATGGGTGTTGGAACGAATCGTATCAACAAATATACACTTGGAAAAAACACACAAGGTTTATCTGATTATTTACATAAATCATTTCCAAACGAGCAATTAAAAGTAGCTATTGCATACGATTGTCGTCATAACAGTAATACATTGGCTAAAGTGGTTGCTGATGTGTTTTCGGCAAACGGAATTCATGTGTATTTGTTTTCAGATATGCGCCCAACGCCAGAATTATCCTTTGCGGTTCGTTATTTGAATTGCCATGCCGGAATTGTGTTAACTGCCTCTCACAACCCACCAGAATACAACGGATACAAAGTATATTGGCAAGATGGTGGTCAATTAGTTCCGCCACAAGATGCCGAAATTATTAAAGTAATCGAAGATTTAAAATACAGCGAAATTAAGTTTGAAGCCAACAACAACTTAATTGAATATATTGATACCAAAGTGGATGAAGCTTTTGCTACTTCTACTATCGAAAACGCAAGTTTTAATACTAATGCAGAAGCTAAGGCGAATTTAAAAATCGTTTATACTTCGTTGCACGGAACATCTATCAAAGCCATTCCGAATGTTTTAGAAAAAGCTGGTTATACTGATGTACATATTGTTCCTGAACAAGCGGAACCTAATGGTGATTTCCCAACTGTAGTTTCTCCAAATCCAGAAGAACCAGAAGCGTTGTCAATGGCAATTACTTTGGCAGACAAAATTGGTGCGGATATGGTGGTCGGAACGGATCCAGATTCTGACCGTTTAGGTGTTGCTGTTCGTGATTTAGATGGAAAAATCAAATTGCTAAACGGAAACCAAACGATGGTTATCATGACGGCTTTCCTTTTAGAACAATGGAAACGCGCTGATAAATTCAAAGGAAATGAATTCATTGGTTCCACCATTGTTTCTACACCAATGATGTTAGAATTAGCAGCGGCTTATGATGTGGAATGTAAAGTTGGGTTAACAGGTTTCAAATGGATTGCAAAATTTATTAAAGATTTCCCAAATCAGAAATTCATTGGTGGTGGTGAAGAAAGTTTTGGCTACATGGTAGGCGATGCCGTTCGTGATAAAGATGCGGTTGCAGCTATCCTATTAGTGAGTGAAATTGCAGCTCAAGCAAAAGCTTCAGGAAGTTCGTTATATCAGGAATTATTGAATTTATATATTGATTTTGGATTTTATAAAGAATCTTTAATTTCGATTACTAAAAAAGGAATTGAAGGTGCTAACGAAATCAAACAAATGATGATTGATTTACGCGAAAATCCGTTGAAAGAAATTAACGGAGAGCGTGTAATTTGCATTGAAGACTATCAAACTGCAAAAGGGAAAGACTTCATGAACAATGAGGAATTTGAAATTAACATTCCAAAATCAAACGTATTAATTTATTATTTGGAAGACGGAAGTAAAATTTGCGCAAGACCAAGTGGTACCGAACCTAAAATTAAATTCTATTTCAGTGTAAATGGGGTTTTAGACACAATTGAAAACGCTGAATCAGTTGAAAAAGAATTAGATAACAAAATTGCAGGAATTATTTCGGCAATGAAACTAAACTAAATGGACGAAAATTTTAAAAAGATAATTCCGTTTGCAAAAAAATTCAAAGGACACATTTTTTGGAATGTGTTCTTTAATGTTTTGTATGCTTTGTTTAGCACACTTTCGTTTGTAGCGCTTTTCCCGTTAATGGAAGTTTTATTTAAAATGAATGAAGCTGTTACAGAATTACCAAAATATACTGGAATTTGGGAAGCAGGATCGTATGGAAAAGAATATTTACAATATTACATTACTAAATTATCAGTAGAAAACGGACCTCAATATGCACTATTACTAACAGTTGCATTAGTTATTTCTACCTTTTTATTCAAAAATATATTTAACTATTTTGCATCGCAACATTTAACAAAAGTAAAAAACGGAGTACTTCGTGATTTGCGTGAAAAAATGTACGATAAAATTATTTCTTTGCCGATTTCCTACTATTCTGAAAAAAGAAAAGGTGATGTTATGGCTCGAATGCTTGGTGATGTTAATGAAGTTCAAAATTCATTTTTCATGGTTTTAGAACTTATTGTAAAAGAACCTTTAACCATTGTTTTTGCCATTATTGCCATGATGCGAATAAGTCTCGAATTAACGCTGTTTGTTTTTATTTTTATACCTATTTCTGGATTTATTATATCTAAAATCGGGAAAAGTTTAAAATCAAAATCGCAAAATGCTCAAAAAGAAAACGGCTTTTTAATTTCGGTGGTAGAAGAAAGTTTAGGCGGATTAAAAGTGGTTAAAAGCTATAATTCTGAAAGCTATTTCAAAACTATTTTCAATGATTCAATTGATAGATTACTTCGATTGAATAATAGCATTGGAAAGAAAAACAATTTAGCTTCTCCTATGAGCGAATTTATGGGAATAGTTACAATTGCAACACTTTTATGGTATGGCGGAAATTTAGTATTAATTGATAAAACATTAAACGGAGCACTTTTTATTGTTTATCTCGGACTAGCTTATAACATTCTAACTCCAGCAAAATCAATATCTAAAGCATCTTATGCCGTTAAAAATGGACTAGCTGCTGCTGAACGTGTTTTTGAAATATTAGAAGTTGAAAATACAATTACCAACAAAGAAAATGCTATAATCAAAGATTCTTTCAACGAAAAAATTAGCATTGAAAACATCAACTTTAGATATGCTGAAGAAAATGTGTTGAAAAACTTTTCTCTAGAAGTACCTAAAGGGAAAACTGTGGCTTTGGTTGGGCAATCAGGTTCTGGGAAAAGTACAATTGCGAATTTATTAACGCGTTTTTATGATGTGCAAGAAGGAACCGTAAAAATTGACGGAATTGATATTAAAGATATGACGTTACATTCGCTTCGTGATTTAATGGGATTGGTTACTCAGGATTCTATTTTATTTAATGATTCGATTAAAAACAATATTCGCTTAGGAAAACAAGATGCAACTGACGAAGAAATTATTGCCGCTTTAAAAGTGGCGAATGCTTACGAATTCGTTTCAGATTTACCTAACGGAATTGAAACTAATATTGGCGATGCTGGTGGAAAACTTTCGGGCGGACAAAAACAACGTTTATCGATTGCAAGAGCTGTTTTGAAAAATCCACCGATTATGATTTTAGATGAAGCTACTTCTGCTTTAGATACAGAAAGTGAAAAGTTTGTTCAAGTGGCATTAGAAAATATGATGCAAAACCGAACATCAATTGTAATTGCTCACCGTTTATCTACTATTCAAAAAGCAGATAAAATTGTGGTAATGCAAAAAGGTGAAATCGTGGAACAAGGAACGCATGACGAATTATTAGCTTTAAACGGAACATATTCTAAGTTAGTGATGATGCAGAGTTTCGAGTAGATTAGCTCGCGGATTTAAACAGAATTTTGAATTTTAAATATATAAGTAACATAAATTTTAAAGTTTCGTATCTTTATGGATAAGTTCATTTAAGATTTACACACAAACGTGTCATCCCGTTAGGAATCTCTTTAATAATTGAATTTTGAACTTGTAATTGAATTTGATTTTTGAAATTGAAATTTGAAATTGAAAAATGTACATAAACAGCTCAAATATTACGTTACCCGATGACAATGATACCATTGTTTGGAAGTATTTGGACTTGTCTAAGTTTTTAGACATGTTGTTGTCGCGTCAGTTATTTATGTCACGCTCTGATAAGTTTGAAGATCAATATGAAGGCACGTTTTCGGAACCTACTTTTGAAGAAATCAAGAAAATAGCAGCTAATAACCCTAAGTTTTTAGATTATTATAAATCGCATCGTGAAAAAGTAGTCATAAGCAGTTGGCATATTAATGAATATGAATCGTTTGCCATGTGGCAGATTTTTACCCAAAATACAGAAGGATTAGCCATTCAAACTACTATTGGCAGATTAAAAGAAGCCTTGCTTTCTGAGAAAAAAACAGAGCAATACATTGGCGCTGTAAACTATATTGATTACAAAAAAGAGTTTATTCCGTTTGAGGATACATTTTTTCCATTTTTGTTTAAACGAAAAAGTTTTCAATACGAGCGTGAAATTAGAATAATATCTGACGTTTCAACAAGCGGAATGAAAATTGATAACGGTTTAAAAATTGACATTGACATCAATCAATTAATAGAAAAAATATACATTCACCCTAAAAGTGAAAACTGGTATAAAAATTTGGTAATTGAATTGGTTTCGAAATTAGGATTTGATTTTGAAATTGAAAAATCGGATTTAGAAAGTGATATTTTAATTTAGGAAAGTTCCTTTTCGTCATTGTCAATTTCGTCTTCTAATTGTCTCGCCTTACTTAATGCAGTTGCAACTAATCCAGCAGGGACAGTAACAACAGCTACACCTAACAATAAAACGAAAAAGGTAAATATTTTTCCACCAATTGTAATTGGATAAACATCTCCATATCCAACGGTTGTTAAAGTAACAATAGTCCACCAAAAACTGTGAGGAATCGATTTGAAAGATTCGGGTTGTGCTTCATTTTCAAAATAATAAATTCCTGATGAAACAATGAAAATAAAAATCATTATTATTATCAAAAAAAGAATAACTTCTTCCTTTACAATTTTGGCAGCGACTCCAAAACGTTTTAATGCTCTATTATACCTAACAATTTTTAAAGCTCGGAAAATTCTAAAAATTCTAAATGACCTTAACGATCTTAAATCTAATCCGAAATTTAAATAGAAAGGTAGAATTGCGAATAAATCAATTATTCCATAGAAACTAAAAACATACTTAAATGGTTCTTTAGCAACATATATTCTTATCAAATATTCAAAAGAAAACACTAAAACAGAAATCAACTCAATCCAATTTAAAATTGAAATTAAACTCTTAGAATTATTCGGTAAAGTTTCTATAGTGAAGGCAATTAAAGATACGAAAATTAATAATTGAATGATATAATCAAAAACTTTTCCGTTGAAAGTTGTATTATCCTCAATAACGCTTCTTAATTTTTCTTTATTCAAGTCTACAGATTTTAATTCGGAGTATACATTTCCACTTTCCAATCGTCTGATAACAAGTTTACATAGTGATAATGAACTTTATCATTTTTATCAAAAGCACCGTTTTTGTTGATATCTTCAATACATCTAAAATACAAACGATTTTGCGCTTCAATAATATTCCAGTCGATTAATTCTTGAAATTCTTCTGAAAGTTTTGTGAAATTCTCTCCACTTGCTGTACTTAAATACAATGACTTAATATCGTTTTGATTAATTTTACCATCTTTATTCGTATCAGAATCTACTAAAGTATAAACAAATATTTGTTTTTTAGTTTTTGCAGCAATTCCGTCTAAAAAAGTAGCAGTTTGAATTTGGATTTTTTTATCGGTTAATGGCTTTGCATTTGTAGAATCGATATGTTGGAAATTTAAATTATCAAAAAAACCAGTAATTTCAAAACGATTGTAATTAGAAATAGCATAACTCACTTGATTGGTTTTACTACTACCATATACTTTACTATTCGTATCGTACACCCTAACATCGCCAATAGGATGAATCAGATATTTTGTTCCTTCCATTAAGATAGGCAAATCGGCAATTTTTATTGAACCACTATCTCTTACAACCACTTCCGATTTAGCTTTACCTTCTTCGTAAATTACTTTTGGTGTTGTTTCTTCTTTTTTACAACTAATTAAAGCTGTAAATAAAACTAATGAAAAAAGAATATGTTTCATTCTGAAATTTTTATAGTCAAATATACTAAAAAACATTGATTACAACCTTGCAACTAATTTTATATTAAAAACTCGTGTGGTCATATAATTTGGAATTCCGTATTGCGATTTTGTATACACGTCTCTTACCCAAGTATTCGTAATTGAATTTTGATTGTTGAATAAGTTAAAAATTTCTAATCCCAATGACAATTCATTAAAAGGTTTTAACCACACTTTAGATGACTTTATTTTTTCATCTTTAAACACAAAAGAGAAACCAACATCGGCTCTTCTGTAATCATTTAAACGCAATTGATAAGCATACGGATCTGCATATGATGGCGAACCTCCTGGCAATCCTGTGTTATATACTAAATTTAAATACAATCTTAGGTTGGGAATATTTGGCATATAATCTTGAAATAAGACTCCAAATTTTAATCGCTGATCTGTTGGACGAGCTATAAAACCTTTCCCATCCTGATTTTCTTCTGTTTTTAAATAACCAAAACTAAACCAAGATTCTGTTCCTGGTACAAATTCTCCATTTAAACGCGCATCAAATCCGTAAGCATACGCTTCAGCATTGTTGTTAGCTCTGTATCTAATACGCACATTATCAATTGTATATGTATTTACATCTGTAATATTTTTATAATACGCTTCGGAAACCAATTTAAATGGTCGGTTCCACATTTTAAAACTATAATCGTTACTTAACACCACATGAATTGATTGTTGCGCTTTTACATTCGTTTGCACAACTCCTTCATAATCGCGAAGTTCTCTGTAAAATGGTGGTTGGTGATACAATCCTCCTGATAAGCGAAACAGCATATCTTTGTCCCAGTTGGGTTTAAAAGCAAACTGAACCCTTGGAGAAAATGTAATTTGTCTATCGCCTTTAGGTCTTCCATCTGCATCTACTTGCCATTGATGAGCACGAACTCCGGCATTCATCCAATATTCGTGTTCGCCAATATTCCCTCTGTAATTCCATTGAAAGTAGCCCGAAAAACGATTAATTCGGGTATAATTTGTAGCTCTAACATTTTGATAAGGCGCTAATGGTCCCACATATGGATTGTAAGGTTGATCATTTTGATAGTCTAAAATAGGATTTGGCAATGAAAAACCAGCAGAATCTATCACTTCCCATTCTACTAATCGATCTCTAATATCTTCAATAGTTAATTTTGCTCCCCATTCCAACTGAGATTTTTCATTTAGTTGGTGAAACCCTTTTACTTCGGCATTTACAATTAAAGCATCTAAATCGTTACGAGCATGATTTAACTGCGAACCTATTCCGCGGGTAAAAACAACATCTCCAAAAGATTCAGAACCAATATTTGCATCTACTTCACCTAAGCGATATTGCGCTAAAATATCGTAATATTCTTGCTCTTGCGTATGATAACCCGAAAGAATGAATTTTAATTTATTATTTTCATTATACTCATAAACTGCTTTTCCCGCACCAAAAAAAGTTCGGTATTGATCCTTTTCTTGACCTTCATAAAATACCAATAAAGCAATTGGTTCATCAATAGTTCCAAAATTAGTTTGACGCGTTAAAGGCTGATAATTGTATGTGTTTTGAGATATATTTCCTAAAAAACTAAAATTCCATTTGGTTGAAGCATTGAAATTTAACAATGTTTGTACATCAAAAAAAGTAGGTCTAAAATTGGTTTGTGTTTCCTGACTATTTACCAAAAGGCTATTATCTCTATATCGAACCCCTGTTATATTACTCCATTTTTGATTTTTAGAAACTCCTTCAATGGTAAGACTACCACCTAAAAAACTAGCTTCAAGATTTGCTGCAAATTGCTTTGGTGTTCTATAAGTTATATCTAAAACCGATGATAATTTATCTCCATATTTAGCCTGAAATCCACCTGCTGATGCATCAACATTATATACCATATCGGTATTGGTAAAACTCAAACCTTCTTGTTGTCCAGAACGAATTAAAAACGGACGATATATTTCTATTTCATTGACATAAACCAAGTTTTCATCGTAATTTCCACCTCTAACCGCATAAGAAGTACTTAGATCATTATTGCTATTCCATCCAGGAAGTGTTTTCAAAATATTTTCAATTCCGGGATTTGCCCCTGGAATTTTTCTAATAACAACGGGGTCAATTGCGGTAATTCCTTCGATACGTTTTTTACTATCTGCCGTAATAAATACCTCGCCAAACTCTTCTACTTTCGAATTCATCACCGGATTCAATTCAAAATCTTCATTTGGCTTAAGTTTTAACTCTAGCGTTGTCTTTTTTAATGAAACGTGAGAAAACGTAATGGCAACTTTTTTATTGGCATCAATTTCTAAAATATAAAAACCATTTTCATTGGAAACTGTTACCTTTTCTCCAACTTTTACCATTACATTTTCAACCGGATTGTTAAATTCATCTAAAATAACCCCTTTAACTCTGGCTTTTTGAGCCAAAAGTGTCGTTGAAAACAATGCAATAATGAGTACTAAAAATATATTTTTCAAAAGAATTCGTTTTAATTATCTAAAAAAGTAAGATTCAAAGGTAGTAGAATTTTGTAAATTATCAGTAACAACTAACTTGAAATCGTTTCTACCTTGAACGTAAATACCATCGTCTAAATTGTGCACTAGTTTTTTTGTTTTATAATCATATTCTAACAAAATCCATTTTCCATTCAAATATCCATTATAGGTATTAATTCCCGATTGTAAATCACTGACAGAAACACTAATTGTTTTTTGTTCTTTTATCGTTTTACCTTCTACAAAATTTACATTATAAATTCGGGGTGGTGTTATATCTTGTGCCAACTTAAACTTTCCTAAAGTTCTTGTTTTTATCGAAAACGTGTTCCCTTTTCTATACGTTCTATTGTAATCTAATTTATAACCATCTAATGTAGCAATATATGTTTTTGCTAATTGTTCTTCGGTTAAACCTTTTACATCATTAAAAGTAATGGTAATGTTTTTATGAACAGGTACACTATCGTCGTGCAATGTTAAAACATCATTAGCAACATCAAAATTCAAGTAAAAATTAGAATAAAAAGCATTTTCTGGAATTTGTACCGAAACATTTTCTTTCTCAAATATAGCTTCATTTTTAGCTTTAACAAAATAAGGTGTTTTTTTAATCTCCTTTTTAATTGCTATCTCAGTACTATAAAAAGTTATTGGAAGTATTAATTCTACTTTATTTCCATGAAAATCATACAACTCAACTCTATAGTTATAATTTGCGCCGGGTTGTACTTTTATTGTGCCATCTTTTTTATTATCTGCAACAATTGAAAGTGGATAATCTGTTAGTTGAAAAAGTTTTTGTACACGTTGCCCCATTAAATGAAAACGTTCATAATCGATAAAATTATTAATGTATCTAGATTCATCGAACGCAAAACCATCAAAATCATATTGGTAATACAAAACACCGTTTAAATACGCTTTTACTTTGTATAGTCCGTTTTTATTGTAGCCATTTGTGCAAAAATCATACGCATTAATTCCAAAACCGATTTTACCATTTGCATGAACTTTTGTTCCTAAATAACTTCCGTCTGATTGCTTAGAAAAATTGACTTCAATGGGTTTTTGCGACTTATTTACAACAGTAGAATCTAAAGGATAAACCACAACACCTTGAATAACTGGTTTTCTTTCATCTTTTAATAATTTCTTAAAACCAAAATGCAACGGATTTAAAATTTCTTCCGATTTTGTATTTCGAAACTCAAAATGTAAATGAGGAGCACCACTTCCACCAGTATTTCCAGTAAAAGCTATAATATCACCTTTTTTAACAGGCAATTCTGTAGGATACAAATACATTTCTACTTCATACGAATTTTCTTCATATTGCTTTTTCTTAATGTAGTTTTGAATTGCTCCGTTAGCCGCTTGTAAATGTCCGTAAACCGAAGTGTAGCCATTTGGATGCGTTATATAAATAGCTTTTCCATAACCAAATGTAGAAATTTTAATTCGGGAAACATAACCATCTCCGGCGGCATAAACAGGTAAACCTTCTACTCCTTTTGTCTTAAAATCTAAACCAGAATGAAAATGATTGCTTCGTAATTCTCCAAAAGAACCCGACAAATCGAGCGGGATATCTAAAGGAGATTGAAAATAATCTTGAGGAAAATCCTGACTAAAAACAAAAAGTGGAACAAGTAAAAAGGCTAATAAAAATTTCATATGGAGTGTTTGTCTATTTCAAAAGTTGGAGGATATTGCATGTAAAAATTGGAGGATACAAACTACAATTTATAGTTAGTAATCTCATTGTTTTATGTTTTGCGCTAAATTAATAAAAATTATGATAGATAAAGTAAACAAAAACCATACCTTTAATAATGAATTAATTTCCAATAAGTTACAAATTATAAAAATTAATTCATAAAATTTAGTAAAAAGTATTGCTATTTTTGAATACTAATGCTAACTTTGTGAAATAATGAATGAATTGTATCATTAATGAATGGATTATCTGAATTAATTGATTCTCTAGAAGTTAAATTTTTTAAGCTCAATCAAAAAGTGGCTCAGCTTCAAAAGAAAAACGTAGAGTTGCAAGAAGAATTGTTGCTTTCTAAAAAAAATCAACAAGAGCAATCAGGCGAAGTAGAAGCTTTAAAGAACCAATTGGATACTCTTAAAATGGTAAACTCATTATTAGGCAGTGAAGAAAACAAAAGAGAAACAAAACTCAAAATAAATTCATTAATTCGAGAAATCGATTATTGTATAGCCCAACTTTCTGATTAGAAAGCATATGAGTGAAAAACTGAAAATTAAATTATCAATTGCAGATCGTGTGTATCCATTAACCGTGGATCCATCACAAGAAGAAGGTCTACGAAGTGCTACTAAAAAAATAGAAGCCATGATTAAACAGTTTGAACAAAGTTATGCCGTTAGAGATAAACAAGATGTTTTGGCTATGTGTGCTTTGCAATTTGCAGCACAAGTAGAACAAAAACAAATATCGGGCTCGCAAGACAATGAAACAGCTTTAACCAGATTACAAAATTTGGATAAAAAATTGAGCGAGTTACTTTCTAAATAAATACGTTCTTACAATAACAAAGATACTGCCTACATTAGTATATATTTGATAAACTCAACACTAACAAATTAAACGAGTGAATCTTTGCAACTATAACAGGCCCTTTAGTGGGAAGTTTGAACTGCAGGTTAGCTTAAATCTTGTATAACAGAGTTTATACAAACACCTAATGTAGGCTTTTTTTATATAATTTTTTAACACATATAATGGATATACTAAGCATAATAATTGGAATTGTTGTCGGGATTGCCGGAGGTTTTGGAATTGCTAAATTTTTAGAAAAAAGCAATGTTTCCAACCTTATTAAAAACGCAAAAAAAGAAGCAGGTTCTATTTTAAAAGACGCTAAAACAGAAGCCGAAGCCACTAAAAAAGAAAAAATTCTGCAAGCAAAAGAGAAGTTTTTAGAACTTAAAGCGGAACACGAACAAGTTATTTTAGCTAGAGATAAAAAAACAACTGAAGCCGAAAAAAGAACTAGAGATAAAGAATCTCAAATTTCTAATGAGTTAGCAAAAGCTAAAAAAGTTAACGATGAAGCAGAAAGCAAAATTGCGGAATACGCTGCTAAAATTGAACTTTTAGAGAAAAAACAGCAAGAAGTTGACAAATTACATAAAAGCCAAGTAGAACAATTAGAAGTGATTTCTGGTTTATCTGCTGAAGATGCTAAAAACCAATTAGTAGAAAGTTTAAAAGCTGAAGCTAAAACAAATGCTATGTCTTTCATTCAAGACACTGTAGAAGAAGCGAAAATGACAGCTCATCAAGAAGCTAAGAAAATCATTATTAGTACTATTCAACGTGTAGGAACAGAAGAAGCAGTTGAAAATTGTGTTTCTGTATTCAACATTGAGTCTGATGATGTTAAAGGTAGAATTATTGGCCGTGAAGGTCGTAACATTAGAGCTTTAGAAGCGGCAACTGGAGTTGAAATTATTGTTGATGATACACCAGAAGCAATTATCTTATCTTGTTTTGATCCTGTTAGAAGAGAAATTGCTCGTTTAGCGCTACACAAGTTAGTAACCGACGGTCGTATTCACCCTGCTCGTATTGAAGAAGTTGTGGCTAAGACAGCTAAACAAATTGACGAAGAAATTATTGAAACAGGTAAACGTACTGTAATTGATTTAGGAATCCACGGATTACACCCTGAATTAATTAAAGTTGTGGGTAGAATGAAATACCGTTCATCTTACGGACAAAACTTATTACAACACTCGAGAGAGGTAGCTAAGTTGTGTGGTATTATGGCAGCAGAATTAGGATTAAACGTTAAATTAGCTAAAAGAGCTGGTTTGTTACACGATATTGGAAAAGTACCTGATACTGAAAGCGAATTACCACACGCAATCTTAGGAATGCAATGGGCTGAAAAATACGGTGAAAAAGAAGAAGTTTGTAATGCAATTGGAGCTCACCACGACGAAATTGAAATGAAATCATTGATTTCGCCAATTATCCAAGTTTGTGATGCTATTTCTGGAGCGCGCCCTGGTGCAAGAAGACAAGTATTAGATTCTTACATCCAACGTTTAAAAGATTTAGAAGATATCGCTTTTGGATTTAACGGAGTTAAAAATGCTTATGCAATTCAGGCAGGTAGAGAATTACGTGTAATTGTAGAAAGCGAAAAAGTATCTGATGATGCAGCCGTAAACTTATCGTTTGATATTTCTCAAAAAATTCAAACTGAAATGACATATCCTGGTCAAGTGAAAATTACAGTAATTAGAGAAACAAGAGCTGTGAATATTGCTAAGTAAGTTTTAGTTTTCAGTCGCAGTCGCAGTTGACAGATAAAAAAAAGATGTTTCAAAATTGAAACATCTTTTTTTTGTACGTTATAGTACTGTGACTGAAAACTGAGACTGCTAACTATTTACGTGGATGATAGTTATTCAATACCTCTGAAAGGAATTTTCTATCCAAATGCATATACACTTCTGTAGTCGTTATAGACTCATGTCCGAGCATTAATTGTATGGAACGTAAATCGGCTCCATTTTCTAATAAGTGAGTTGCAAAAGAATGCCTGAACGTGTGCGGACTAATGGTTTTATTTAAATTAATTTTTACGGCTAAATCCTTAATAATCGTAAAAACCATAGCGCGAGTTAATTGTTTACCTCTCCTATTTAGAAAAAGTGTGTCTTCATGTCCTTTCTGAACCGTATAATGCACTCTAATTAAATTCATATACGACGTAATGTATTTTATTGTAGAACCACCTACAGGAACAAAACGCTGTTTATTTCCTTTGCCTGTTATTTTAATAAAGCCTTCTTCAAAAAATAAATCAGATATCTTTAACCCAACCAGTTCAGAAACACGTAAACCACAACTGTACAAGGTTTCTAACATTGCTCTGTTACGCTCTCCTTCTGGTGTAGATAAATCGATTGCAGCAATTAAAGCGTCTATTTCCTCTGTAGCTAAAGTATCGGGTAATTTTCTACCGGTTTTAGGTACTTCAATTAATTCAAGTGGCGTGTCTATTCTATAATCCTCAAAAACCAAATAATTAAAAAAACTTTTTAATCCTGAAATGAGTCGCGACTGACTTCTGGCATTTACTTTTGACGCTATTTCATAAATGAATTGTTGAATGGTTTCTTCTGAAATATGAATAGGTGAAACCTGAATATCATGAGTATTTAAAAACACAACCAGTTTTTCAATATCAAACGTGTAATTTTCAATGGTATTTTTAGACAGACCACGTTCTAAACGCAGATAATTTTGATATTCTTTAATATACGATTGCCAAGTACTCATGTACCAAAAATAGACAAATTATAGGAATAAAAAAATCCCGCCGAAGCGGGATAAATAATAGATATTTAAAACTATTAGAATCTAAACCCTAATCCTAATTGGAATACTGAATTTTTAATATTATCTCCTTCACCAGTATCTCCTATTTGCGACAAACCACCTTGATATCTTGCATTAGCAAAAATAACATCTGAAAACTCATAGTTCATACCCAAAGCAATTCCAAAATCTGTCGACTTTACTAAATCTTTCATATCTTCAGTTGCAGAACCAAAACCATTAACATCAACTTTTATCTTAGCTGTTGTTAAAAAACCAATATAAGGACCTGCTTCTAATGAGAATTTTTCTACAACATTATATTTAAACATTACAGGAATATTAATGTAATTAAATTTCATTGTAGCCTTTACATCATATAAACTACCATCAATCACCAAAGGTCCCTCTGACTTTGAACCTTGAGCTGAGTATAAAATCTCTGGCTGAATTGTTAATTTTTCTGTAACTGGAATTTCAACAAAAAAACCTGCATTAAAACCAACGAACATGTTAGCATCGCCAGCATCATCGCCAACAATATTTGCTAAATTAATTCCTCCTTTTGCTCCAAATTTTACTTCTGAAGTTGATTTTACTTCCTCTTGAGCACTCATAAAACCGAAGGCCATCATAGCTACGGTTGACAATAAAACTTTTTTCATATTAAATTGATAATGATAAATAATACGCAAAGGTATTTAAAAAAGAAAGAAATTTAGTACGTAAAAACATTTGCTTCTTTAAATGTTTTTAATTAATAGTTAAAAAAAATCCCGAGGAATACTCGGGATAATGATATATTTAAAAAGTACAAATTAGAATTTGTAATTAAAGCCTAAATTTAAAGAAGAAAAAGTACTACCATCTACAGAAATTCCTTTATACCCTGTATACACTTCAAATTTTGTTGTTTGGTACCCTACTTTTGGTTGAAATAAAAAACCTCCATCATTTCCTTCTGGAGCTGTTCCTAAGGCATAACCTAAATCTGCTCCTGCAAAAATATTTTCAGTAAAAGAATATTGTGCCGTTCCATATACAGGAACAAAAGCAGCATCTAAATTTTTAACTTCTACTGTTCCGGGTCCAACACCTAAATCAAATTCTTCTTTTTTACCTGAAAAATTTGTAAAACCTAACCCTACACCTGCATTAAATTTATCAGTAATTGCCCATGTGTAAGCAATATCTAATCCTACGTTTAAAGAATAAGAATCTTTAACATCTCCCATTGGTAAACCAACAGTAAGACCTCCTTTAAATTGTCCGTCTTGAGCATTAGCCAATGTAAACCCTAAAATGGCAACAAAGATGAATACGACTTTTTTCATATTTTACTTATTTTTTTTTGATTTATAGCACAAATTTATGCAATATTTTAAAAAAAATAGTTTTAACCCATTATAAAAACGAAAAAACTTCAATTATGAAATAGTATAAAAACAAAAAAATCCCGCCGAAGCGGGATTTAATTTTATAAGAAAGTTACAAATTAGAATTTGTAGTTAACTCCGAAAGTTACAGCTCTCCAGTCTCCACCAAATCCAAAAGAAGAAGTTCCTTTAGCTCCAGAAGCATCAGATTTTTCAGATGAAAAACCTAAAACAGCTACACCAGCTTCGATTGAAAAGTTTGAAGATACGAAATAGTTTAAACCAGCACCTAAACCAGCATCAAAACCATTAAGTTTTCCACCACCAGCTAAATTATTTTTCATTGAAGAATAATCTAAACCTAAATTAGCGAATAAAGAAAATTGGTTAGCAGGAGTAAAATAGTAACGACCAAAAGCTCCTAATGTCAAACCTGACATATCATAAGTATCAACACCTGAAGACTTTTCTTTCATTGAAGCAAAACCTAATTTACCACCAATAGCGATGTTTTCAGTTAAGAAATAACCAACTTGTGGTGCAATTTCGAATCCGTTTGTTTTTACATCAGAATCTTTGTCATTAGTACTTCCAAATGTAAAAGCACCAGTTACAAAAACATCTCCTTTAGCAAATCCACCATTTGTAGATTTTTCTTCTTGTGCGTTAGCAAAACCGAAAGCCAATAATGCTACTGCAGATAATAAAACTTTTTTCATGTTTAGTTTAAATTTAAAGTTAATAGGGCAAATTTATATCATTTTTCTATACAAAATAACATATTTTGTTATGTTATTAACAATTTTATTAACAACAAAAATAGAAAATGTTAATAATCAAGGAGTTAAAAAAACAAAAAAACAAAAAATTAAAGTTTTTTTAATAAAACAAAAAGATAAAATATTTTAATAAAAAACATCAAATAACTGAAAATCAAATACTTCCCAAAATCGTTAAAAAATGTATTTCATCGAGTAAAACACAAAAAAATGCCTAAAAACGCTAAATAGCCTTACACTTGTTAATAAATTGATATAAAATTACGTTTACAATTGAGTGCAATGAAGTAATTATATAAAATTTTAAATTGTTTATAAAACTATAATTTAATAAATTTACACATCATGAAAAAAACAATCGTAACAATGATATTACTAGTTCTAGGAACTGGTTTATCGCAAGCACAATTACTACAATTTGGAGTAAAAGGAGGTCTTAACTTTGCTAACTACACTGGTGGAGATGTTTCGGGTGTCGATTTTAAAACCATAACAAGCTTTCATGCTGGAGCTGTAATGGAAGTAAAATTGTTTGAAAACTTTGCTTTACAACCCGAACTTTTATATTCTACTCAGGGCTCTGAGCTAGATGGCTTGGGAGACCAAATTAAAAACGAGTTAGGTTATATATCTATACCTGTTTTAGCAAAATTTTATTTAACACCTAATAAGTTAAGTTTAGAGTTAGGTCCGCAAGCTTCTTTTCTTGTAAGTGAGCGCAATAATGTTGATGCTGGAGACAGTAACAGTTTTGACTTTGCTATTGCCGGTGGATTGAGTTTTAAAATTACAGATGCCTTTTTTGTTTCTGGACGTTATGCTGCAGGTTTAACAGAACCTAAAAAAGATGCTGATGTTAAGAATTCTTTAATTCAATTTTCAGTAGGTTATATGTTTTAAGACTAAAACTCACAATATTTTATTAAAACCATTCTCAAAAGGAATGGTTTTTTTATTTTTACAAAAACAATCCGCATGAAGATTATTATTATAAACGGTCCAAATCTTAATTTATTAGGTAAAAGAGAGCCAGAAGTATATGGAAATGAAACTTTTGAATCGTACTTTAATAAATTACAAGTGCAATTTTCTTCTTTAACACTAGAATATTATCAAAGTAATATAGAAGGTGAAATCATTTCTAAAATTCAAGACACCGGATTTTCATATGATGGTATTATTTTAAATGCTGGTGCTTATACACATACTTCTATAGGTATAGGAGATGCTATAAAAGCAATTACTACACCTGTTATAGAAGTTCATATTTCCAATACGTTTTCAAGAGAATCGTTTCGTCATCAATCATACATTTCACCAAATGCAAAGGGAATAATTATTGGCTTTGGGTTGCAGAGTTATGAATTGGCTTTGAGAGCTTTTGAGTAGCGTTGCACATTTTTGTTACACAGAGATGCACTGAGTTAAAAAGAGATTCTCAGAGGTTTTATTTGCTTTGTGTTGAAAGAGTGATTGAGAGATGTTGCACTTTTTTGTTACACAGAGGCGCACTGAGTAAAAGGAGATGCACCGAGAGTTTTATAAACTTTGTGTTGAATGTGAGTGATGGAGAGCGTTGCACTTTTTTGTTACACAGAGATGCTCCGAGAGAAATGAGATGCACCGAGCTTATTTATATGCTTGGCGTTGATGAATGAGATGATGAGAGCGTTGCACTTGTTTGTTACACAGAGATGCTCCGAGTAAAAGGAGAAGCACAGAGTTTTAAAATACAATTAGTGGAAACTGAGTTTGAGAGAGTGTTAAACTTCGTTAATTAAAGAACATTTATAAAATTGAAATTATATTATGGAAGTTGATAAGTTAACTGAACAAGTAATTGGTTTAGCTATTGAAGTTCATCGTCATTTGGGTCCGGGATTATTAGAATCTGCTTATCAAGAATGTTTATACTATGAATTAAAAAAAGCTAATTTGAAAGTTGAACGAGAGAAAAAACTTCCAATTGCTTACAAAGAAATCAAATTAGATCATGGGTATAAAATTGATTTATTAATAGAAGATCAATTGGTTCTTGAATTAAAAACAGTTGAAACTTTTACGGATGTTCATAAAGCACAAATATTAACGTATATGAGATTAGGGAATTACAAAACAGGTCTGCTAATTAATTTTAATACCAAATTATTATCTCAAGGAATTAAAAGATTTTCCATGTAACAATAATTATCACAAAACGTCTAAAGTGTAACGTCCGAAGTTTCGGTCCGAAACTTCGGACTCTGTGTAACTCTTTTAAGACAATAAAAATCAAAAAAAGCTCTGTGTAGCTCTGTGTAAAAAACAAGTGAAACGCCTCGGTGTAGCTCTATAAAAGACAAAGAAAATTTAAAAAAGCTCGGTGGAGCTCTGTGTAAAAAAAATTAAACCAAATGAAACAACAAATTACTTTACTCCTACTGGTTTTTACCACCATTTCCTTTGCACAAATAAAAGGAACAGTTAAAGACAAAGACGGCAACCCATTACCGTTTGTAAATATTTATATAGAGAACACTTATATAGGTACAACTTCTAACGAATTAGGTAAATATGAATTAAGCACAACTGAAAAAAGTAATGTTCCTTTAATTTTTCAATATTTAGGTTATAAAACACAAAAACAAATTCTAAATATTTCGCAATTCCCATATCAATTTGATGTCGTTTTAATTGAAGAAGATTTTCAGCTAAAAGAAGTAGTTGTGGTCAATAATGAAAATCCTGCCAATGAAATAATTAGAAATTCCATTAAAGAAAAAAAGAAAAACGCTGCAAAAACAGATAAGTTTGAAGCCGATTTTTATTCGAGAGGTGTTTTTAAAGCAAAAGACATTCCTAAGAAATTTATGGGAGTTGAAATTGGTGATTTAGAAGGCAACTTAGATTCTACCCGAAGTGGTATTATTTACCAATCGGAAACCGTATCTAAAATAAAGTTTCAAAAACCAGATAATTTAAAAGAAGAAATCATCGCATCTAAAATTGCTGGTGACGATAATGGCTTTAGTTACAATACAGCTTTAAATACAAATTATGATTTTTATGAGAATTATGTTGATTTTGGAATTAATATGATTTCTCCAATTGCAGATAACGCTTTTAATTATTATAAATACAAATTAGAAAGTACATTTTACGACGATAAAAACCAATTAATTAATAAAATACAGGTTATTACAAAACGCGATAAAGAACCTGTTTTTGAAGGCTACATTTATATAGTTGAAGATTCGTGGGCTATTTATGGTATTGATTTGGATATTAAAGGCTATCGCATGCAACAGCCTATTTTAGAAACTATGAAACTAACTCAAAATTTTAGTTACAATAGCGAAAATAAAATTTGGGCAAAAAATATTCAAACGTTAGATTTTCAGGCCGGAATTTTCGGAATGAAATTTACGGGTAAGTTTACACATGTATTTACGAATTACAATTTTAAAGATGCGTTTGAGAAAAAAACCTTTGGGAAAGAAATTGTGACTTTTGCCGAAAACGCAAATAAGAAAGAAGCTACTTTTTGGAATGAATTTAGACCTGTTCCGTTAACCGAAGAAGAATCTACTAATTACTTAAAAAAAGACAGCATTCAAACAATTAGAAAATCTCAAGTATATTTAGATTCTATAGATGCGAAAGGAAATAAATTTAATTTTCTTAAAATAATTACGGGTTATAATTATAAAAACACACATAAAAAATGGAATTTCAACTATCAAGGACTTACAGACATAAGTTCTCTAAGTTTTAATACCGTTCAAGGCTATAATTTAGATAGTGGGTTTTCTTTTAGAAAATGGAATGACGAAACTGGGAAATATACCTCTATTTCCACTACCTTTAATTACGGATTTTCTGAAGACAGATTACGTGTTAGCGGAAGATATATTCACCAATTTAACAATATTAACAACGCATACATTAATATTAGTGGCGGAAGTGCTATTAGTCAGTTTAATCCAAATGAACCTATAAGTCCTATGTTAAATACAATTGCAACCTTATTCTTTAAAAACAATTTCATGAAATTATATAATAAAGAATTTGCAGAAATTAACTACGGAAGAGAAGTTGTAAACGGCATTTATGCTTCTGGAAAATTACTTTATGAAAATCGTAGGGCTTTATTTAATACTACAGATTATACCTTTATTAAAAACGATGATTTGTATTTTTCTAATGATCCGTTGCAACCTGATAATTATACTTCGGTTCCTTTTGAAAACCATCATATAATGAAAGCAAGTTTAGGAACGCGTATTCGATTTGGACAAAAATACATTTCGCGTCCTAACGGAAAATTAAATATCCAAAACGATGATTATCCGGTGTTGAGTTTTTATTACGAAAAAGCATTTGGTGCGTCGAACAGTAATTATCATTATGATTTAATTAGCGGAACGGTTGATTATAACAAAACAATAGGTAATAAAGGCGATTTTGGCTTACGCTTTAAAGCCGGAAAATTCTTTAATGCCGAGAATATTTCGTTTGTAGATTATAAACATTTCAACGGAAATCAAACGCATGTAAATTTGATGAATAATTCATTAAACTCATTTAATTTACTACCTTATTATAGTCATTCTACAAATGATGCTTATTTAGAAACCCATATTGAACATAATTTTAAAGGTTTTATTATGAACAAAATTCCGTTGTTAAATAAATTACAATGGAATTTAATTGGAGGATTTCATCAGTTGAACATTCCGAACATGAAACCGTATCAAGAATTTACTGTTGGGTTTGATAACATTGGTTTTGGTAAATTCAGATTCTTACGTGTTGATTATGTTAGAAGCTATCAAAATGGTTATCAGGGTGATGGTGTAATGTTTGGGTTGAAGTTTTAAAAAAAATAAAGGAAGCACTTCAATAACAGGAGTGCTTTTTTTACTTCAAAAACACATCATATCCAAAACGAATGCAATTTTATAAATTCGGAAAAACTAAAACAAGTCGCTATGCGTACCTGTGTCAAGAAGAAGTAAAATGAGTTCCGTATCGTTTTGTTTCCAAACTAAAAGCCAATCTGGTTTTATATGGCATTCCCAACAATCCTTATAGTTTCCAGATAATTTATGCGATTTATATTTTTGAGGAAGCTTACCGTCTTTTTGAAGTAAATCGATAACAACTTTTAATAAAGACAAATCATAATTTCTCTTTTTACAAAGCTTTAAACTTTTGTCAAATTTATTAGTTGTAGTTATAGTATACATTAACCCAATACTTTTTTGAACAAATCTTCGCTATTTTTATATTTTTTCACTTTACCTTTCTTCTCATCTTCAATTGCTTGATCTAAGCCTGAAACTTTTTTAAAAACTCCAAGTGAAAGAACATAGTCTATCGTTTTTTTTGCAATTGGGTTTCTTGCATCGAATTTTAATGTTATTTCTGCCATGATTATAGAATTTAAATACAAAGATACAAAAATCGTGCTAGTTAAATAAATAGATTATCAATTGATTTTTTACTTCAAAAACACATCATATCCAAAACGCAACAACGCTAATCCTACCACAATTAAAAAGAAGATTCGAATAAATCCATTTCCTTTAGAAATGGCTAACTTGGCACCTAACCACGAGCCTGTAACATTACAAATTGCCATAGGAATAGCAATCGTCCAAATAATTTTTCCTTTTAAAACAAATAAAGTAATAGAACCAAAATTAGTAGCCAAGTTGACTAATTTTGCGTAGATATTTGCTTTTAAAAAATCGAAACCTAATATGGCTATAAACGCCATAATTAATAAACTTCCTGTTCCTGGACCAATAAATCCATCATAGAAACCTAAAAAAACACAAATAACACTTCCGTAAATATAAGTTTGCTTGGTGGTTAATTTATCAATTTGAAATTGGCCAAAATCTTTTTTGAAATAGGTGTAAAGTAATAACAAAATCAAAATCACAAAAAGCAAGGGTTTCATGAAATCGTTTTGCATAACGTTAAGTAAACTCGAGCCTAAATAAGCAAAAATAAAAGAAACAATTGCCATTACAATAAATAACTTCCAATTTACTTTTGCAGATTTTAAATAATGATAGGTTGCCATACTTGTTCCGCTAAAGCCCGGAATTTTGAGTGTTCCAATAATAGAAGCAACAGATACATTTGGCAACAATATTAAAGCTGCTGGAGTTTGAATTAAACCACCGCCACCCACAATAGCATCAATAAAACCAGCTATGAAGGAAGCAATGCAAAGAAAAATGATGATGTAAGTCTCCATACTACAGCTTTCAGTCTCAGTTTTCAGTCACAGTAAAACTGCTTACTGTAACTGAAAACTGAAAACTAATATTATACTCTTACGATATTAGCTCCAATAGCGCGAAGTCTTTCGTCGATGCGCTCGTAACCTCTATCAATTTGTTCAATATTTTGAATAGTAGAAGTTCCTTTTGCAGTTAAAGCAGCAATTAATAAGGAAATTCCGGCTCTAATATCTGGAGAACTCATGGTTGTTGCTTTTAATTGCGATTGGAAATTATGCCCCATAACCACAGCTCTGTGCGGATCACATAACATAATTTTGGCTCCCATATCGATTAATTTATCCACGAAGAACAAACGGCTTTCAAACATTTTTTGATGAATTAAAACATCACCTTTTGCTTGTGTACAAACGACAAGAACAATACTCAATAAATCAGGTGTAAAACCTGGCCAAGGAGCATCGGCAACTGTTAAAATAGAACCATCAATATCGGTTTTAATTTCATAACCTTCTTTATGAGCTGGAATGTAAATATCTTCGCCTCTTCTTTCTAACGTAATTCCTAATTTTCTAAACACGTTTGGAATTTGTCCTAAGTTATCCCAACTCACATTTTTAATCGTTATTTCGCTTCGTGTCATTGCCGCAAGACCAATCCAAGAACCAATTTCTACCATATCTGGTAAAATTCTATGCTCGCATCCGCCTAAACTTTCAACTCCTTCAATCGTTAATAAATTTGAACCTACGCCAGTAATTTTCGCACCCATAGAATTCAACATTTTACACAATTGTTGTAAGTAAGGCTCACAAGCAGCGTTATAAATCGTTGTTGTTCCTTCTGCTAAAACAGCTGCCATTACAATGTTTGCTGTTCCTGTTACTGAAGCTTCGTCTAACAACATGTAAGAACCTTTTAATCTTCCTTCGATTTCCACTCCGTAGAAATGGTCTTCTCTTTCGTATCTGAATTTTGCTCCAAGGTTAATAAAACCTTCAAAGTGCGTATCTAAACGACGACGCCCAATTTTATCTCCTCCAGGTTTTGGAATATAACCACAACCAAAACGCGCTAATAAAGGTCCAACAATCATAATAGAACCTCTTAAACTTCCGCCTTCTTTTTTAAAAGCTTCCGTTTTAAGATAATTTACATTTACTTCATCTGCTTGAAACGTGTAATCGCCAGGTCCGTTTTTTTGAATTTTAACTCCTAAATTACCTAAAAGTGTAATCAATTTGTTAACATCAATAATATCAGGAATATTGGTTACTCTTACTTTTTCAGAAGTTAATAAAACAGGACACAATACTTGTAAAGCTTCATTTTTTGCACCTTGTGGTGTTATTTCTCCTTTTAAAGCTTTTCCTCCTTCTATTTTAAATGTTCCCATGTAACTGCCTATTTTTTAAATGTATTTTTATTTTGATTGTTTTTATTCAAATGTCCTTTTGTATTGTTGTTTTTCTTGATAATTCCAACTTTACTAGGACCAAATTGTGTTTTATTAGAAACTTTCTTGTTCACTTTCATTAAATCGTGTGTGTTCGAAAGTTCTTCTTTTGTGCTCTTTAAATCGATTTTTCCATCAGATAATTCAAACAAGTGTTGAAAAATAATTTCGTCTGTAACCGTATCTTTATTCCAACTTAAATAACTCTTTTTCATATGATTAGCAATCACTAAGACCAAAGCGTTTTTTAAATCGCTTTCTTCCCAACTGTTCGCAACATCAATCATATATTTGATGTTATTTCCATAAAAACGATATTTTGGAAAATTCTGAGGATATTTTAAACGATCTGGTTTTTGAAATAAAATATCTTTTGATGGAATTGGATAAGGCGAATCGACATCTAAATTAAAATCAGACATGATAAACAACTGATCCCATAATTTATGTTGAAAATCCAATACATCTCTTAAATGCGGATTTAAAGAACCCATTACAGAAATAATGTATCGTGCCGCTTTGTTTCGTTCCTCACGATTTTCAATTGCGGTTGCTTGATCGATTAATTTCTGCAAATGTCTTCCATATTCTGGAATAATCAAATGTGAACGTTCTGAATTATATTCTAAATAACTTACTTCTTCTTGCATGTTTAATTTATAATGAAATGATGCCTTCAATATCTGAAACGGCAATGTATTTATCTATCACACTTTGAGGACTTACCATCGTTACACTGATAGAAACACTAGTAAATTTACCTGTTTTAGACTGTTGTGTAGTAATAACCGCACCCATATCGTTAAATACAGCTTCTACTTTTGCAATACTATGCGCATTAGAAGGCATAATAAATTTATACAAATACTCTGAAGGCCAAAGGGTTGAATTTGTTAACTCTTCTTTTAATCTAACGTAAAAATCTTCTGTTTTCTTATCCATCATCATTTCTTATTGGAAAAGCAAATATACTTTTTTCTACTCAGAATTATATTGTAGTAACTTATAAATTTAACCCAGATTCCGAAATAGAAATCTACTCCAACTAAATTCTTCTTCAAAACCAAGAACTTACTCCCATTTTTAAATTCAATATACTTTAGTATTACATCTTTAAAAATAGTCCGTGAGCTCTTGATTTTATTGAATAATTCAGTTTCGCTACGAAGTCTAATGCGGATTCTGGGTTTAAAGTTGATTAGATTTTTAAAAAAACTTACTTTTGCGCCTTAGAATTTCAGATATGAATAAAGAAATTGTGGTTTTAATTGGTGGACCAAGCTCTGGGAAAACCACTTTAATTGATGCTTTAAAAGAAAATGGACATACTTGTTATCCAGAAGTTTCGCGCGAAGTTATTCGTGAAGCTCAGGAACAAGGAATTGAACAATTGTTTCTTGAGAAACCACTTTTGTTTAGTGAATTGCTTTTAGAAGGCAGAAAAAGACAGTACAAAGAAGCTTTAAATGAATCCTCTAATATTGTTTTTTTAGATCGTGGTATTCCAGATGTTTTGGCATATATGCATTACATTGGTGACTCTTACCCTTCGTTTTTTGATAAAGCTTGTCAGGAATTCAAATACACGGCCATATTTGTTTTACCTCCATGGAAAGAAATTTATGTAAGTGATGCAGAACGTTATGAAAATTACGAACAAGCAGTTTTAATTCACGAACATTTAATGGAAACCTATAAAAGTTATGGCTATTCTATTACAGAAGTTCCTAAAGATACGGTTGCAAATAGAGTTGATTTTATCATGAAACATCTTGTTAAATAATTATTTTTGTATTTTAGTGTTTCTAAAAGCCAAACAACATGTCTGAAGCCTTACAAATTCTTCAAAAATATTGGAAACACGAGCGTTTTAGAGAACCTCAAGAAGAAATAATCCAGTCGGTATTAAATGGAAATGACACTTTTGCCCTTTTACCAACAGGTGGAGGAAAATCGGTATGTTTTCAAATTCCGGCTATGATGTTAAATGGAATTTGTTTGGTTATTTCTCCTTTGATTGCTCTAATGAAAGATCAAGTTCAGAATTTACAAAGTAAAAACATCAAAGCTATTGCATTAACTGGTGGCGTTTCTCAGGACGAAGTAATAGACATATTAGATAATTGCCAATTTGGAAATTACAAATTCTTATACCTTTCACCCGAACGTTTACAGCACGACTGGATTGTGGAACGCCTAAAACAATTGCCTATCAATTTAATTGCAATAGACGAAGCACATTGTGTAAGCCAATGGGGACATGATTTTAGACCCGCCTATTTAAAAATTTCGGCTTTAAAAACACACTTCCCTTCTACTCCATTTTTAGCCTTAACCGCTACAGCAAATAAAAGAGTTCAGGAAGATATTTGTAACCATTTAGCCTTTGTTAACCCAAAAGTATTTACAAAGTCTTTTACACGAGAAAATTTAGCCTATCACGTTATAAAAACCGAAGATAAACTCTTTAAAATTCGTCAGATTTTAACTAAAAATCCGCAATCTTCGATAATCTATGTTCGAAATAGAAAATCGTGCATTGAAACATCGCAACAGTTAAATCAATTAGGATTTACTTGTACGTTTTATCATGGTGGATTGCCTGCTAAAGAGAAAGAAAAAAACATGCAATCGTGGCTAGAAAACAAATCACAAGTTATGGTTGCCACCAATGCTTTTGGCATGGGAATAGACAAACCCGATGTAAAAACGGTTATTCACATTCAATTACCAGAAAATATTGAAAACTATTATCAAGAAGCTGGAAGAGCAGGAAGAAATGGCGAAAAAGCTTTTGGAATTATTTTAACCAATGCTACAGATATTAATTACACTAAAGCACAATTTATTGATGTTTTACCCGATAAAAAATTTGTAAGAGATGTTTATGTAAAACTAAATAATTACTTCCAAATTGCTTATGGTGAAGGTTATAATGAAAGTTTTGCCTTTAATTTAAACCAGTTTTGTGCGCAATATCAATTCCCAATAATTAAAACTTTTAATAGTTTACAATTTTTAGACCGACAAGGCATTTTAACTTTCCAGAATGAATCTTCGGAAAAAATTAATTTGCAATTTATTATTCCAAGTAAAGAAGTAATTCGTTACATTAGTTTGCATCCGCATGACGAAACCGTTATCACTACTATTTTAAGAACTTATTCTGGAATTTTTGAGGTAGAAACCACAATTAATCCGCATTTAGTTGCAAAAAAATCGCAATGCACAGAAAGTCAAGTTGAACAGGTAATAGATAAACTAGCCAAAAGTAATTGCATAATTTTACATGCCAAAAACAATGATAGTTACATTACGTTTAATGAGGCAAGAGAAGACGATTTAACAATAAATCGTGTCGCTAAATTTTTAGAGCATCAAAACAATTTAAAGCAAGAACAATTTCAGAGTGTTGTAAATTATATTTCAAATGAGGATACTTGCAAAAACAAAATGCTTCTGGCTTATTTTGATGAAGTTACCAAAGAAGATTGCGGCATTTGTTCCTATTGCTTTTCTAAAAATAAAGACAATCCAATAGCTACCACACAATTGGTAATTGAATTATTAAAAAAAGAAGCGCTTTCTTCTAGAGAAATAGAAAGTAAACTTAACATTTCTTCAGAAGCTACTATCTTTGCCCTACAGTTATTATTAGAGAACAATAAAATTGCACTAAATTCAAACAATCAATATTACTTATTATAATGGAAAAACTTAGAATTGTATTCATGGGAACACCTGATTTTGCTGTTGGGATTCTGAATACCATTTATCAAAATAACTATGACATTGTAGGCGTTATAACAGCTCCAGACAAACCAGCAGGTCGTGGACAAAAAGTTAGTACAAGTGCTGTTAAAGAATATGCTTTAGAAAAAAACTTGCGTTTATTACAACCTACCAATTTAAAATCGGAAGATTTTTTAGCCGAATTAAAAAGTTTGAATGCCAATCTACAAGTTGTTGTTGCTTTTAGAATGTTACCCGAAGTAGTTTGGAAAATGCCAAAATTAGGAACATTTAACCTCCACGCATCTTTGTTACCAGAATATCGCGGAGCTGCTCCTATTAACTGGGCTATTATTAATGGCGAAACTAAAACCGGAGTTACTTCATTCTTTATAGATGATAAAATAGATACGGGCGCTATGATTTTAAGTAAAGAAACTGCAATTGGTACAAACGAAACTGCAGGAGAATTACACGATCGTTTAATGCATTTAGGAAGTGAAACCGTTTTAGAAACTTTACAACTAATTGAATCCGAAAAGGCAAGCACTACTTTACAAGAAAATAATCTTGAGGTTAAAACCGCTTATAAATTAAATAAGGAAAATTGCAAAATAGATTGGTCGCAATCTGGACGAACTATTTTTAATTTAATTAGAGGTTTATCGCCTTATCCTGCTGCCTGGACTTACATTAAAGACGGAGAAAACGAATGGAATGTAAAAATATACATAGCTAGTTTTGAAAAGTCGGATCACTCAGATACAATTGGAAAAATAACAACAACAAAAAAAGAAATCTTTATAAATACTAAAGATGGTGTATTAAAAATAGAAAGCTTACAATTTCCAGGAAAGAAAAGAATGCTAGCACATGAATTATTAAACGGAATTTCATTTTCTGAAAATGCAATAGCACTTTAAGCCCCGAAAACACTATAAATGGTGGTGAAATTTTAAAAAACAAACAATGTTATTAACATTTAATCTATTTTATTAACATTTTAATCGAAAAACAGCACGAATGCTTGCGTAGTTCAACAATACCGCTAAATTTGTGATAAATAATTAAGTTTAACCAATTATAAATAACTTTAATCATGAACAAATCAGAATTAATCGATGCAATGGCAGCTTCTGCTGGTATTACAAAAGCAGCTGCTAAATTAGCTTTAGAATCATTTTTAAGCAATGTTGAAGGAACTCTAAACAAAGGTGGAAGAGTATCTTTAGTAGGTTTCGGATCTTGGTCAGTATCTAAAAGAGCTGCAAGAGATGGTAGAAATCCACAAACTGGTAAAACTATCAAAATTGCTGCTAAAAATGTAGTAAAATTTAAAGCTGGTGCTGAATTAGAAGGTGCAGTAAACAAATAATATTTTTGTTACATAAAAATAAGAGAGTCCCGATACAAATCGGGACTTTTTTTTTACATTTATATGAGATTATTTTGAATTTCTGATTTTTTTTGATAACTTTAATTAATAAACTGCAGAAATATGATATCAACTTTACCAAAAAAAGGCCATTTGCTTATAGCAGAACCTTCTATTTTAGGCGATGTTTCTTTTAATCGCTCTGTAGTATTATTAGCAGAGCATAACAATGAAGGTTCAATAGGTTTTATCTTAAATAAACCTTTGAATTACACAATTAACGATTTACTTCCAGAAATAGAAGCTTCCTTTAAAATATACAATGGCGGACCTGTTGAGCAAGATAATTTATATTTTATTCACAATATTCCAGATGTTATTCCCAACAGTGTAGAAATATCTAATGGTATTTTTTGGGGTGGTGATTTTGAAACTACCAAACAACTTATAAACGAAGGTAAAATAACTAGAAACCATATTCGTTTTTTCTTAGGTTATAGCGGATGGAGCATTAATCAACTAGAAAATGAAATGCAAGAAAACGCATGGATAGTTTCTGAAAACACGCTTAAAGATAAATTATTATCTAAGGCAAGTGATTTGTTTTGGAAAGAAAAAATTATTGAACAAGGAGGAGAATATGTACTTTTTTCAAATTCGCCAGAAAATCCTATGCTTAACTAAGTCTGATTTTAGCATTCAATCGTTTTAATACATCATTTGCAAAATCGAACTGGTAGCCTTTCTTTCTATATTGAGTAATGGGTTGAACACCAGAAATTACATTAGTTAAAAATAACTCGTCTGCTTTTTGTAAGTCAAAAGGAGAAATAGAAACTTCTTTTACTTCTATTCCCTCCATTTTTTTTAAAATTTCAATAACTTGTTTACGCATAATACCATTTAAACAGCCATCAGAAACTGGAGGTGTAATAATAACATTACCTGTTTTCATAAACAAATTACTTTGTAAAGCTTCCACTACATTCTTTTCATCGTTTAAAACCAAACAATTATCGTAACCATTTTCATCGGCAAAAATACTTCCTGTAATTTGAAGCATTTTATTATTTGTTTTTAAAGTAGAAAGCAATTGTTTTGAAACGTAAAAATCTTTGTACAATTCCACTTCGTATTCTGTTTTTGTAAAAGCATACAAATCATTACTTAAAGACGAAGCAGTAACAATAAATCGAACACCACGCGCTGTTGGCATATAAAAACCATCAGAATCTCTATACACAGAAAAACGAACGCGATAAGAATTTGAATTTGAAAAATTAGAAATTAAATTCAAAATTTGTTCTTCAAAGTATTCCATTGTAAAATTCATCGGAATTTCCATACGACAAATACGCATAGATGCCATCAATCTAAAATAATGATCTTCAAGAAACAGCACCTTATTATCTAATACTTTAATAGTTTCAAAAACACTATCACCATACAAGAAACCTCTGTTCGAATCAATACTAATTGCGCTATTATCCTGAATATTTCCGTTACAATTTACCATAAAAAAATCCCGATTTTTAAATCGGGACAAATATAACTTATATAATTGAGTTTTTAAACAGAACCCAACACATGTTTTAAGTCGGAAATTTGATTTTCCCACAATAATTTAGATTCATCTAATTCATCTTCGTGAGCAAAATCTGAAATAACTATAGAAACGTCTTTTGTAATTTCGTCTTCCATAATTTTTATCTCAAAAAAGTAATCGGTTTCTGTATTATCTTCTTCTAACCATCTAAATTTTATTCTTTCTCCTGATTTTTTTGAAGCTAATTTTGCTTTTTCTTCAGAGTCATTCCATATAAAAGTAAAAAATTCACCTCTTGAATTTACGTTATCGGCAAACCATTCCGATAACCCTGATGGCGTTGAAATATATTGATATAGTAGTTGTGGGGAAGATTGAATTGGAAATTCTAATTCATATTTTACTTTAACACTCATTATTGTTTTTTTTAATGTTGGAAATATATACAGAATTAATTGAATATACAAAAAAACATTTTATTTATTTTTTTAAAAATTATATTTGCAAAGAATATAAATAGTTTTATATTTGCACCCGCATTCAACAAGGATGCTAGACCAAATTTGGCGAGGTAGCTCAGTCGGTTAGAGCGCAGGATTCATAACCCTGAGGTCACGGGTTCAACTCCCGTCTTCGCTACAAAAACCCGAAATTTTACATTATTGTAAATTTCGGGTTTTGTTTTTAAAGCTAATTAACTGATTATGAAATTAAAACCTGTTTTTATATCCTTATTTATATTTTTAAGTTCTTTTGGATATTCTCAGTTAAAAACTATTACCAACCAAACCACATATCCATTTTGGATTAATATTCCACAAAATGAAAGCGCTGAAAAGCAACCCGTATTAATTTTTTTGCACGGAAAAAGCCTTTCGGGAACCGATTTAAATCGCGTAAGACGCTATGGAGTTCTTCGCGCAATGGATAAAGGAAGAAAAATTCCTGCTATTGTAGTAGCTCCTCAATTAGCAAAAGGCAACTGGAATCCTGACAAAGTTTTAGAAATTTTAGAATATGTAAAGAAAAATTACAATGTTGATGAATCTAGAATTTATGTTTGCGGCATGAGTTTAGGTGGTTACGGAACTTTACATTTTGCAGGAAAATATGCAGATAAAATTACAGCAGCGGTTGCAATTTGTGGTGGAGGAAATACAAATGATGCTTGTAAATTAGCAACAATCCCTATTTGGATTCAGCATGGAGATAAAGATTATATAGTACCTCTTTCTGAATCGCAAAAAATTGTAAATGCTATTAGAAAATGCAACGACAAAGCCAATCTTATTTTTACAATAATAAAAGGAGGAAATCACGGAACCGTTGAAAGTATATTTCATGAAGACGCAATGTACAATTGGTTATTTAAACAGAAAAGAGAGTAATTCACTGCTTTCACTTATCTTTGCATTATGAGTATTACATTATTATCTTCTCCTTTACAAGGTTTTACCGATTTCCGATTCAGAAATGCTTTTCACAAACACTTTGGTGGTATTGACACTTTTTATTCTCCGTACATAAAATTGAATGGAAAAATGGTTATAAAAGGTTCATATGAACGTGATATTTTACCAGAAAACAATTCAACTTTAGAAGTAATTCCACAAATTATAACAAATGATGCTGAAGAATTTTTATTTGTTGCTAAATACGTCCAGCAATTTGGTTACAAAGAATTAAATTGGAATTTAGGTTGCCCTTACCCAATGGTGGCGAAATGTGGCATGGGATCTGGATTAATTAAGAATACAGACCAAATTGAACATATTTTAAAACGAGTTCATAATGAGACAGACATAATAGTTTCAATGAAAATGCGAATGGGTTATGAAAATCCTTCAGAAATATTAGATGTATTCCCTATTTTAGAACAATATCCAATAAAAAATATTGCAATTCATGCTCGCATTGGCAAACAACTGTATAAAGGAGGTGTAGATTTAGATTCTTTTCAAAAGTGCTTAGATCATTCTAAACATAAATTATATTACAATGGTGACATTACTTCGGTAACTAAATTTAAAGAAATGCAGGAACGTTTCCCATCTATAGATCATTTTATGATAGGAAGAGGTTTAATTGCCGATCCTTTTTTGCCAAGTATGATTAAAAACAACACTACAGAATACCCAAAAAACAGATATCAACTATTTGAAGAGTTTCATGATACTATTTATCAAGAATACGATGCTTATTTACAAGGTCCAACTCCAATTCGTATGAAAATGTTGGGTTTTTGGGAATACTTTTCAGAATCTTTTTCAAATCCTCAAAAGACGTACAAAAAAATTAAAAAGGCAGGAAATAGTAAAAATTATGAATTAGCTGTTAAAGAAATTTTTAAAAATGGCTAAAACCAAAAAAAATATTTTAAAATATTAAAAATCAACATTTTAAACGACTAATTTCCTGTCAAAACAGTTGTTTAAAAAAACCATACAGTTATTAATTTGCAATCCTTTTTGTAGTATTTTTTTCCAAACTTTACTCTAATAAATAGCTTAAAGAAACAAACACTATTATCAACAGATTATGAACTGAAAAATATTACCAAGAATTTTCCGTAATAAATTTTAAGCTCTCGATGCTAATAATGTCATTTCTTTAAAAAAAAGACATTTTATTATGGAAAAAAAATTCACCCTAGAGCACCGTAAAATAGTTATTTCTATTTTATTTTTTTTCTATGTAGCAATTGGCAATGCTCAAGTACAAATTAATTATCAAGGTTTTGATAGTACTATAGAAGATACTTGGAATTATACCTCAACACTCAATACAGGTACAATTCAAACCAACACGTCTACTTTTGTTTCTACACCTAATTCATTAAGATTGGGCGGTTCTGGGAGTTCTTCTCCAGATGACCCTTTTATAACACTAGATAACGTTGATATAAGTTTATACACAAATGTATATTTAAAAATCTATTTTTCATCAAACGGCTCACCTGATGATAAAGATGACTTATATCTAGATATTTCATATAATAATGGAGTTACTTACGCAACTTCTGTAAAACTTATTGATGGCAAAACGAGTACTTCTTCAGATATTTACTCATTTACTCATAGTGCGAGTTCTGGAAACACAGTTGGTTCTCCTTATATATTTTCAGTTCCTAGCGGAAATACTCAAATAAAAGTAAAAATACGATTTGACGAAAATAATGGACAAAATAACACCAATGACTTCTATTTTATTGATAACGTTAGTCTGTATGGAAATAGTATTGGAAATCATTTTAATGTATTAGGTTTAAACGATTTATTAGTTGCGCACAATTCCTCTGCTATTTTAGCAAATGGCACCGATTTTGGAGAAACTCAAATTTACACCGATCCAGTTACTAGAATATTTACCATACAAAATACAGGAACAACAACTATTAATTTAACAGGAAGTCCTTTAGTAGAAATTATTGGAAGTACCGATTTTACTGTTACTGTAAACCCTAGTAGTTCTATTATTGTAAGTAATTCAACAACATTTGAAATAGAATTCAACCCAACTACAACCGGAATAAAAACAGCTCAGGTTTCAATCGCAAGTAACAGTGACGATGCGAATCCTTATTTATTTGAAATTATAGGTAGTGGAATACAAACTTTTTTTGACAGTGATGGTGATGGTATTTTTGACAATGTAGATATTGATGATGATAATGATGGAATTCGTGATGATATTGAAGAATCAAATTGCAATTCTTTAACCGGAAATAAAATCAATTATAAATTTCTAAACGAAACATTTGGGGCTGGATCAAGAACTACAATTAATACAACCTACGATGCTTTAACCACTTACTGTTTTGAGGACGGAACCGTTGGAATAAACACCCCTGAATGCCCAAAACAAGATTTAACTGACTTAAACGATGGAAAATATACAGTAGGTCAATCAGCTCAAATAGCATCATGGGCTCCAACATATTGGTATCTTGGTGGAGATCATACAGGGAACCTCAACGGAAGAATGGCAATATTTAACGCTTCTTATACACCTGGAATTTTTTATACTGCAACTATTACTGGGGCATTACCTAACATACCCATTACTTATAGTTTTTGGGTAATTAACTTAGATAGAACAGATGCGCCAGGAATTGCAACACGTTTACGCCCAAACGTGCGAGTTGAATTTAGAGACATGAGTAATAATTTAATAACATTTATAGAAACCGGTGATATTCCTCCAACAACAGCTGGTAATTTAGCTGGAGATTGGCAACATTTTACAGCAGATTTAAATTTAAACGTAAGTGCTTTTCGTGTAATTTTTATTAACAACGAAACTGGTGGTACTGGTAATGATTTAGCCTTAGACGATATTTTAATTTCTCAAACATTATGTGATTTAGATGGAGACAATATTGCCGATGTTTTTGATTTAGATTCAGATAATGACGGAATTCCAGATGTTGTTGAAGTTGGTTTAGGAAATCTATCAGATGGAAAAGCCTATTTACACAGTTGGGTTGACACAAATTTAAACGGCATGCATGATAGTGCAGAATCAAACATTGTTCCTGATTTCGATGGAGATGGAGCTCCAAATTATTTAGATTTGGATAGCGATAATGATGGTGTATTTGATGTTGATGAATCGTGGTCTGAAAATATAAATGCTTATGTAGGTTATGAAAATGGAGATGGAGATATTAACGGAGATGGAAGCGGAGACGGACCTGAAACAGAAACGTTTAGAAATAAAGATACTAATGGAGATGGAATTCTTGAGGGCTTTGGCGATGGAATTTTAGACATATATGATTATGCTGTAAATATTTATGGTAACTATGATCAAGGAACTAATATTGCACCTTTTAATTATTACGTAAAAGATACTGATGGAGATGGAAATCCAGATTATTTAGATGTAATGTCTAACGGATTAACTTTTGATATTTCACAAACACTTTATGCCCATTTAGACACCAATAATGATGGAATCATTGATGGAAATACCGATAGTGATGGAGATGGAATTTTAGATGCTTTTGACACCAATAATAGTGTATTTGGTTCTCCAAGAAACTTAGAAAGAAAACTATTCTTATCCTTTGACGGTAGAAACGACTATGCAACAGATGACAATATTATTATAAATTGGGAAAATGCTACTTTAATGGCTTGGATTAACATTAATAATGCATTTACTTCTGAAGGAGTTGTTGTTGGTCAAAATAAATTTCAAATTAAAATAACAAATTCTAAACAAGTTGAAGTTATTGGCAACGGAGTTTCTCTAATTAGTAGTGAAATCTTAAACACAGCACAATGGATTCATGTTGGAACGGTTTATGACGGTACAAATGAAACACTGAAATTGTTTATTAATGGAGAAATGGTAAATAGTACATCTGTTTCCGGAGTTATCTCTTCTGACACTTCACTATTTACTATTGGGAAAAATGCAATTTCAGATACACAATTCTTTAAAGGCAAAATAGATGAAGTACGATTATTTGATATCGCTTTATCTGATTCACAATTTCAAAAAATAGTGTATCAAGAAATTGAAGAAAACAGCAACCAAGTTAGAGGAGCTATTATTCCAAAAGATGTTCCAAACTTACTTTGGCCAAATCTAATTCGCTATTATAGAATGGATAACTACAAAGACGATGTAATTGACAATCATGCTACATTAATTATTGATACAACTCCCGGAGCTAAAATTTTTAATGTAAAAACAATTGCTCCTCAAGAAGCGCCAATGCCATTTATTACAGAACAAACGGGTGATTTTGCCACTGCTTCTCACTCAATTTCAAAACAAATTCGTGGCTTAGATGTAAATGATTACGATTGGTCAATTATTCAAGTAAATCATAATATTACATCTAATTCTAACCATATCGACTTAGGAATGTTTGTTAACGCAAGTGCTAGAATAGATGTTATTAACGACACCAAAATACAAAATGATTGGTATTTAAAATTAGATGGCATAATTGATTTACAAGAGTATTCGCAATTACTACAAACAGATGATAGCGATTTAGATCCTGCAAGTATCGGAAGTATAGAAAAAGACCAAAAAGGGACAGGAAACTTATATAATTACAACTATTGGTCTTCTCCCGTTAGTTCTGTTGTAAGTAGTACCGAAAACAACACCGGATTTACAGTTGGAAATATTTTGCGAGATGGAACCAATCCTGCGTCGCCTCAAACAATTACGTGGATTGCTGGTGTAAATGGCGCTTCAAGCCCTATGAGACTTGCAAGATATTGGTTATATAAATTCACCAACTTAACATCTGAGTATGCTAATTGGCAACAAATTACAGAAAACACATTACTTAAATCTGGTCAAGGGTACACAATGAAAGGAAGTGGTATTGTAATACCTCCAAGTGTGTTGGCTCAAAATTATGTTTTTTCTGGAAAACCAAATAACGGATTAATCAATAATACTGGAATTCAAATAGGAATTAATAATATTAACTTAGTTGGAAATCCATATGCATCAGCGCTTGATGCAGATGAATTTATTATAGACAACTTAAGCGCTATTACTGGATCGCTATATTTTTGGGAACATTATACTTCTAATAGCACTCACGTTCTATCAGGATATCAAGGTGGTTATGCTACCAGAAATTTAGTAGGCGGTGTTCCTCCTGTTTCCCCAGCATTAATAAGCGGATTAGGTTCAAGTTCTAGAATTCCTGGAAGATACATTCCAGTAGCACAAGGCTTTTTTGTAAAAGGAAATACAAATGGCGGACAAATTATATATCAAAATAGTCAACGTAAATTTGTTAAAGAAGACAATGTAAACTCAAACGAAATGTTCAGAACACCAAATCAATCTCTTAGTTTAAACAATAATAATGATGTAGAAGTTATTCCAGATTTATTTTCTAGAATAAGATTAGGCTATACGGGGAGCACTAATTATCACAGACAACTATTAATAGGTTTTATGAACGAACATGCAGACGATAGCTATAATTTAGGCTATGATGCCGAAATTATAGATATTCAACCAAACGATATTTATTTTCAAGCAGGAAGTTACAAATTAGTGATTCAGGGAGTTGGATTCTTTAACATAAATAATTCTTATCCGTTAACCCTAAAATCAAGTCAAACAGGTTTGGTTAATTTCATGATTGATGGATTAGAAAATTTTGACCCTAACCAACCTATTTATATTCACGATAACAGTAATAATACTTATTACAACTTAAGAACTTCAAACGCAAGTATTACTATACCTGCGGGAGAAATAACCAACAGATTCTCACTCAGATTTACTAACGAAACACTTTCATCAACTGACTTTGATTCAATGCCAACTACTGTGTTTTTTAATACGACAGAAAATAATATAGAAATTAAAAACAACCAAATTTTGGAAATTGAAGAAGCTACATTATTCTCTCTTTTAGGTCAAAAAATAAGTAATTGGAAAATAAATAGTTCCGAAAAAAGCATAAAAATACCTGTTAAAAATATTGAAACAGGGGTTTATATTGTAAAATTAAAAACAACTGACAACCTTTATTTTAGCCAAAAAATTATTGTAAAATAATAAAAAGAAGACAACTACAGATTAATTACTCTCTAAAAAAAACGGGTACTTTTAAATTAAAAGTATCCGTTTTGCTAATTCTACATCTACCCTATTTTCTTCTTTAATATGAATAAAGTAATTAGTTTGCCATTCTTGTGTATGCTTAGCTGTTTTGTTTAATGGCTTATCCCAAGGAGCATAAACTCTAAATCCACGCTTTCCACCTTTTCCATTTAAAGATATAATTCCTTTCGAAACTAATACTGGTTTTGGAAAGACAAATTGACCGAAATTTTCTGAATCTCGTACTGAAATAATCATAAAATCTAAAGAATCAGCAACATCAAAAGGAACTGTTATCCCATTATAATCTCTTTTCCAAACAGCAACAAACTGTCCAATTTTTGCAGGAGTAATGTTAGCAACACGAAATTCAATTCTTTTATTATTTAATTCAAAAGTACAAGCACTATAATTGTTGCTCTCAGTGCTTAGAAGTATGTTTTGCAATTGAAAACCACATTTAATATAAAGTAACTTTTTAGTAATTTGTAAATCGTCTAAAAAAAATTCTGATGACATTTATCGGAAAATTAAATTTTAAAGCGATCACCCAACCTCTTACCAATCAAATAGGCAATTCCAATTCCTAAGATTAAAATCCATAGATTCATAAAAACATAAAACGCATACACTATTGGATTTTCTTCAGAATTAAAACAAAAATTTTCAATTAAAAAACAAAAATAAGTAGCTTCTTTAGAAAACTGAGACAACGCAAAACTCATTAAAAGTGTAATTCCGATAGCCGAAAAAATATAAACCACATTTTTATTCATTGGCTTTTTTCCTGTTGGCTCAAAAACATTTCGTTCAGCTTCAGAACGTTTATTGTTTTGAAGTGACCAAATTACTTTTTTTGCTTCGTCGTCTACATTCATATCAAAAATCAATTACAAGTTCAAGGGCAAAAATCAAAATCAAGTTCAAAAATCAAAAACAAATTCAAACTCACTTAAGTGAAACGCTCAGTGTATCTCTAGTCAACACAATCAAAATAAAAAAAACTCTGTGTAACTCTGTGTAAAAAAAGACACTTTTCAGTGTAACAAGTTTGTGTTTAGCAAAGTTCGACTTAATTTTATTGCAATAACGTAACTAATGTTGCAAAATCTACTTTTTGCTGCTCACCTGATGCTAAATTTTTAATAGCATACTGATTGTTAAGTATTTCCTCCTCACCTACTAAAACTGTGAAAGGAATTCCGCGTTTATCGGCATGTTGAAATTGTTTTCCAATTTTTGCATTATCAGGATATAATTCTACTTTTATTCCGGCTTGACGCAATTTTCCAATTGCTTGCATTGCGTACAAAGCTTCTTTATCTCCAAAGTTTAAAAACAACGCTTTTGATGTCGCTAAAACAGCTTCTGGAAATAATCCAAGTTCTTCAATTACTAAAGCAATTCGGTCTAAACCAAATGAAATTCCAACACCACTCATGTTTTTCAATCCAAAGATTCCGGTTAAATCATCATAGCGACCACCACCACCAATGGAACCCATTGCCACTCCTTTTGGCGCAGCAACTTCAAAAATAGCACCAGTGTAGTAATTTAAACCACGAGCTAACGTAACATCTAAATCTAAGAAAGCGGTTTGTAAACCTAAAGTCGAAACATTATCACAAATAAATTGTAACTCATTAACCCCTTTCATTCCTTCTTCAGAATTTGCTAATAAAACAGCTAATTTTTGTATTTTTTCTGAAATAGTTCCTGTGAAATTAAATAAAGGCTGTACTTTTTCGATAGCGGTTTCCGAAATACCTTTTTCTAACATTTCTTTCTTCACGCCATCCTCACCTATTTTGTCTAATTTATCTAAAGCTACCGTAAAATCAATTAATTTATCCGAAGCACCAATTACCTCAGCAATTCCAGATAATATTTTACGGTTGTTAATTTTTATAGTCACTCCGTTTAATCCTAATTGCGAAAAAACCGAGTCATATAATTGCACCAACTCTACTTCTTGCCAAAGCGAATTCGAACCCACCACATCGGCATCACACTGATAAAACTCTCTAAAACGTCCTTTTTGAGGTCTATCGGCACGCCAAACAGGTTGAATTTGGTAACGTTTGAACGGAAACTCAATTTCATTTTGGTGTTGTACTACGTAACGCGCAAATGGAACGGTTAAATCGTAACGAAGGGCTTTTTCAGAAATTTTAGATGTAAACTGATTTAATTGAATTAGTTCTTCTTTAGAAATATCTTCTGCTGATTTTACTTGTAAATCGTCAATTGAATCTGGAATTTCAATTTTATTTTTATTGAAAAAATAATTACCCGAATTCAAAATCTTAAAAATCAATCGATCGCCTTCTTCGCCATATTTCCCCATTAAAGTTTCTGAATTTTCAAACGAAGGTGTTTCAATCGGTTGAAAACCAAATTTCTCAAAATTGGTTTTTATTGTACTAAAAATATAATTACGTTTCGCTACTTCTGCAGGCGAAAAATCTCGAGTTCCTTTAGGTATGCTTGGTTTTTGAGCCATCTTTATAATGTGTCAATTTGAAAATATGTCAATCAGACAATTTTAATTATTTTGAAGTGCAAATATCGGATATATTGTGGAGTTTAAAAAATCAAATCAAACATTTCAAAAATTGAAGTGCTGTTTTATTATTGTCAATTCGAGCGGAGTCGAGATTCATTCATTAAAAAGTTCTCGACTTCGCTCGAACTGACAAAATTCTCACTTTAAACTGTAACAAAAAAAAGATTTTTTAGTCTTATAGTTATGGTAGGATTATTTAAAGAAAATACAAAAATTGCGCTTGATTCTATTAAAGGTCAGGCTTTACGTACTTCATTAACTGTAATGATTATTGCTATTGGAATTACCGCTTTAGTTGGAATTCTAACCGTAGTTTCTGCTTTAGAAAACACTATTTTAAAAGATTTTGCTTCAATGGGAGCCAATACTTTTTCAATTAGTAGATATGATTTTTCTTCCGAAATTAATCAGAATGATGCAGAACAACGTGTAAATCCTATTATTAGTTATCCAGAAGCAAAGGCTTTTCAGGACAAATATAATTTTCCTTTTACAAATACATCCTTATCTTTTACAGCAGGTTCTGCAATTGAAGTAAAATATGGCGAAAAGAAAACCGATCCAGAAATTTCTATTGTAGGAATTGATGAGAATTTTTGTCCAAACAAAGGATTAGAAGTGGTGAAAGGCAGAAACTTCAATTCATTTGATATATCTAACAATAATTATGTATGTGTTTTAGGTTCTGATTTTGAAAAAGGTTTATTTGAAAACATTAATCCTATAGATAAAATAATATCTATTCGTGGTGCTAAATTTAAAGTTATTGGCGTTTTAAAAGAAAAAGGATCTACGTTTGGAAACAGTCAAGATTTACGCGTAATGATTCCTATTCAAGTTGCACGCTCATTATTTTCTGCTCCTAATATTAATTATGATTTAGATGTCATGGTAAATAACGAAGCATTACTTGATGAAGCGGTTGATGATGCCATTATTACCATGCGAAGAGTTCGAAAACTAAGTCCGGTTTCAAAAGATAATTTCGGAATTGAACGAAGTGATGATTTAATCCAAACCTTACTTTCAAACACTGCTGTTCTTGGAATTTCGGCATGGGTTATTGGAATTATCACCATTTTTGGTTCTTCTATTGCTTTGATGAATATAATGTTAGTTTCAGTATCTGAAAGAACTAGAGAAATTGGAATAAGAAAATCTCTTGGTGCGAAAAGAAGCACCATTGCTTGGCAGTTTTTTACTGAAACATTAATTATTGGACAAATAGGTGGAATTGTTGGAATAATTTTAGGAATATTAATTGGATATGCAATTGCTACTGCAATTGGCTTTTCGTTTGCAATTCCTTGGATGGCAATTATTTGGGCTTTTGTAGTAACATTTGCCGTAACTATTCTTTCAGGATTAATTCCGGCTTTAAAGGCTGCTAAATTAGACCCTGTGGAAGCGTTGCGATATGAGTAATTAGTGATTAGTGATTAGTGATTAGTGATTAGTGATTAGTGATTAGTGATTAGTGATTAGTGATTAGTGATTAGTGATTAGTGCAAAATTACTTTTTACTTTTTACTTTTTACTTTTTACTTTTTACTTTTTACTTTTTACTTTTTACACTTAATCATTCGATCGTTACCATAGATATCCTTCTTCAAATCGATGTTTTTGAAACCTAGATTTTTTAATAATTCAACGGTTTCTTTTCCTAAATACTGATTAATTTCAAAGAATAACAATCCGTTTGGTGATAGGTTTTTTAAAGCCAATTGCGCAATTTTTCTGTAAAAAAGTAACGCATCGGTATCTTCTACAAATAGTGCTAAATGCGGTTCAAAGTCCAATACATTCTTTTTGATTTCTTGCTTTTCTAAATTGCGAACGTATGGCGGATTGGAAACGATAATATTGTAGGAAGATGGATTATGGCTGATGGCTGATGGCAGCTTAAATAAGTCTTCAACTTCTAATATATTAGCTTCAATGAAATTGACTTCAACCTTATTGGATTGAGCATTTCTTTTAGCTACTGCTAACGCTTTTACAGAAACATCAATAGCAGAAACATTGGCTTGTGGTAAATTCGCTTTTAATGAAATTGGAATACAACCCGTTCCCGTTCCGATATCTAAAATGGTGATGGGTGTTGGGTAATGGGTAATGGGTGAATTTAAAATCCATTCTACCAATTCTTCTGTTTCTGGTCTTGGAATTAAAGTGTTTTCATTGACTTCAAATTGCAAACCGTAAAACCAAGCTTCACCTGTGATATATTGAATGGGTTTTTCTTGTTGTAATTCAGATAAAATAGCATTCCACCTTTTAACATCATCTTCTGAAAGCTCAAAATTCGGATTCAAAGCGACATCTACTCGCTTTAAGTTGTGCAAATATTCGGTTAAGATGAAAAAGAAACTTTCAATTTCTCGCTCGTCTTGTATGCTTTTCAGTGAATTGAAAAAGTGGGTTTTTAGCTCTTTAATTACCATTTTGCTTCTTGTATTTCCTGTATTCTCTTTGCCAATATTCATAAACAAAATCTTGATAAGCCCTTGTTGGTAAACCAACGGCAATTCTTCTCTTATCTAAATTTTCATAATCATTTATGCGATCAGGCCCAACATTTTGATATATTCCATAATCAAAAACACCATTAATTCTTAAGTTACTATCAATTAAATCGCCATAAATACTTGCAGGAGCCCTACCCCTTCTAATTAAATCTAAAAAAATAGGTTTCCAATATTCCGCTCTTTCACTATTAATATGCATAACTAAAACAGAAATTTCTGGGTCGAATTCGTCTACATCATAATTACCAACTAAATTTATAGAGTAATTTGGATAACAATCACAATTCGCTACTATTTTTTTCAACTTCTCATTATTGACACTATCAACTATTTTCGCTCCTTCTGCATCAAAACCATCGACCCTTACTCTTTGATCTTCTATGGACATAAAATTCAATTCTTTTCGTAATTGAAAATCAACTTTATTTGAGTAATTTTTAAAATATTTTTCAGCGTTATTTTTAATTTTCTTCCATCGCTTGTAAGTCTTTAATTCATGAAAAACAGAATCGTTTTCAATATAACTGAACTTTGTTCCAAATTCTTTTAATGTAAATTCAATGTAATTTAAAGCTTCTTTTTGTTTACCCAATTTAACTGCACACGCAGCCAAAATTGTGGGTTCATAAATTCCCATTTGATTCAATAACGGGCAATTCTTTTCAGCTATTTTTAATAAATCATAGGCTTTTTGATAATTTTTATTCAAATATTCATATCGCGCTTGATATACAAACTGATAGTAATTATTGATGTAATCATATTCTTCGTTAATTTTCTTATTTTGAGAAAAACCAACCACTGAAATTAATAAAAAAAACAAAAATTTAATCTTCATACTTCTTGTCTTAATACTTAATACTCAAATCTTACTACAACTTCTTAATCATCCAAACTTCACAACTATTATGTCCTGTGTTTCCCATTGGACCATCGATATTTTCGAAACCAATTCTTTTGTAAAGTTTTTGAGCGGTTGTCATAAAAGATAAAGTTTCTAAATAACAGATTTCAAATCCTTGAGTTTTGGCATATTCTAAACATTTTTCAATGATTTTCTCGGCATAACCTGTTCCTCTGATTTCGGGAGCAAAATACATTTTTTGTAATTCACATACCGAATCATCACCATTTTCTAAAAGCGCCACACCACAGCCTCCCACCACTTTTCCATCGTGTTCCACTACATAATACACTGAACGAGGCGCTTGATAGACTTCATATAGTGTATCTAAAATTGGATCAGCATAAGCCGTTCCTACTTTTGGCGCATCTAATTCATGAAAAATAGCACGAATTACCTTAGCAATCGACTCATTATCTTTTTGTTGGATTTCTCTAATTAGCATAGCATTTTTATTGTTGGGTAAAAGTACGTAAATTGGTAGAATCGATTATTAATTCTATCTTAAAAATACTACTTTTGTATTATGACGACGCACGAATTTTACATGAAACGCTGTATTGAACTCGCCAAAAATGGTTTGGGAACTACTTATCCAAATCCGTTAGTAGGAAGTGTGATTGTACATGATGGGAAAATTATTGGAGAAGGCTGGCATAAAAAAGCTGGCGAGCCTCATGCGGAAGTCAATGCTGTTAATTCGGTTAAAGATAAATCGCTATTAAAAGAAGCCACGATTTATGTAAGTTTAGAACCCTGTAGTCATTTTGGAAAAACACCTCCATGTTGTGATTTAATTATTGCAAATGAAATTCCGAATGTAGTTATTGGAACGGTTGACCCGTTTGCAAAAGTGGCTGGAAACGGCATTAAAAGACTAGTTGAAAGCGGTAAAAATGTAACCGTTGGCATTTTAGAAGACGAATGCAACGAACTCAACAAGCGATTTTTTACTTTTCATCAAAAACAAAGACCTTATATTATCCTGAAATGGGCTGAAACCGCTGATGGTTTTATTGCTCCTATTTCGAAGGAAGAAAAAAGTCCTGTTTGGATAACGAATCCATATTCCAGACAATTAGTTCATAAATGGCGCACAGAAGAACAAGCTATTTTAGTTGGAACGAATACCGTTTTAGAAGATAATCCGAAATTAGATGCGCGTGATTTTTCTGGGAATAATCCAATTCGAGTTGTTTTAGATAAATCAGGAAAAGTATCAAAAAACTATCATGTTAAAGATAATTCACAAAAGACAATTTTTATAACAGAAAGTGAAAAATACGCGTCAACAGAAAATTGTAACTACGAAAATACTATCTTTGATGTTAACCTTGTTCGTTCTATTTGTGATATTTTGTATAAAAACAACATACAATCTATTATAATTGAAGGCGGAACTAAAACTTTACAAACATTTATAGATGCAAATTTATGGGATGAAGCTAGAGTTTTTAGAGGGAAAAAAATATTTCAAAACGGTATTATTGCACCTATAATCTCTGGAAATCCAGTGGCTCGTTTTGACATAATAAATGATGAACTTAAAATTTTCAAACAATTATGATTGAAGCAATTATTTTTGATTTTGGCGATGTATTTCTTAATTTAAACAAAGAAGCTGTTGAAACTGAATTTAGAAAATTAGGGTTAACTGAATGGCATGACGACTTAGATCAATTAAATAAAAAATACGAAATTGGAAAAATTGATGAATTAGAATTCATGCAAGGTTTTCAAAAACACCTTCCGAATGTTGATTTAATCGATATTAGAACTGCTTGGAACTCAATTATAGGCGATTTTCCTTTGTATCGTTTAGAATTTTTACAAATGATTGCATCAAAGTATCGTTTATTTCTTTTAAGCAATACCGATTACACTCATATTGAAAAATTTGAACACAAAGAAGGTCAAACTTTTGCACGCGATTTTTACAGTTGCTTTGAAAAAGTATATTTTTCATATGAAATTGGGATGAGAAAACCCAACGAGGACGCATACAAATATGTAATTCATAATCATAATTTAAATCCCAAAAAGACTTTATTTGTTGATGATAAAAAAGAAAACACAGATATTGCAGAACAACTTGGATTACAAGTTTGGAATCTACAAGTAGGCAAAGAAGATGTAATTGAACTTTTTGATAAAAAAATAATATAACAGCTAAGTGATCTATTTATTATTAAGCATCATTTTTAATGCTTTACTTTTTGTAATTATAAAACTTTTTGCAAAATTTAACATCGACGCATTACCCGCATTAGTTATTAATTATATAGTAGCTTTTGGAGTTGGGTTGTTTTTTTTAGACCAACAAATAAATCCACAATCAGTCATTGAAAGTAATTGGTTTTATGGAAGTGTTTTATTAGGATTAGTTTTTATTGGCACTTTTTATGCTACCACATTAACATCTCAAATAAACGGATTATCTGTAGCATCAGTAGCTTCAAAAATGTCGGTTATAATTCCTATTAGCCTTGGTGTTCTTTTGTATAATGAAACTCTTGGAATTATTAAAGTTATTGGAATTATTTTAGCATTAATTGCAGTTTATTTCACTTCAAAAAAAGAAACAGGCGAAATACAAAAAATAAGTAATTTAATATATCCTATTTTAGTTTTTTTTGGAGCCGGAACTATTGATTCAAGTTTAAAATACCTTCAAACACATCATGTTGCATCAAATGAAATTGGTTTATTTTCATCCATAACATTTTTATGTGCTTTTAGTGTTGGTCTCTTAATTTTAACCATTCAAGCAATTAAAGGTCAATTTAAACTGAATGGCAGAAATATTTTAGGCGGAATTATTTTAGGAATTCCAAATTACTTTTCTTTATATTTTTTAGTAAAAATGTTAGAAGCAAAAGCTTTTCAAAGTGCCACATTATTTACGATTCACAATATTTCAATTGTTATTGTTTCAACCTTTGTGGGAATTCTTTTTTTTAAAGAAAAAATTTCAATTCGAAATGCTTTTGGGATTGTATTGGCTTTATTTGCACTTTATTTAGTTACTTATTAAAATGGAGCTTTCAGATAACGATACCTATAAAACCATAAATCTTCCGTCAGAAGAAGTGCTATTCAAAGAAAAAAACAGTAAATTTTTTGGATATGCATATCCTGTAACAACAGAAGAGGAAATTAAAGAAATTATAGAGCAACTTAGAAAAGTACATTTTTCAGCCAGACATTGGTGTTATGCGTATCAAATTGGTGCCGAAAAAATACAATATCGCGCTAATGATGATGGCGAACCAAATAATAGTGCCGGAATGCCAATTTATGGACAAATTCAGTCGTTTGAAGTTACAAACATACTAATTGTAGTAGTGCGTTATTTTGGAGGCGTAAAACTGGGCGTTGGCGGATTAATCTCTGCTTATAAAACCGCCGCCCAAATGGCATTAGAAAATGCAGTTATTATTGAAAAAACAATTAACAAACATTTCGTTATTTCTTTTGGTTATGCAAACATGAATAAAGTAATGCGAATCATTAAAGAAAAAAATTTACAAATAATTTCTCAAAAAATGGAAATGGATTGTGAAATTGAAATCGCAATTCGAAAAAAAAATGTCCAAAATCTTTTGGACACTTTTGAAAGTTTGTACGAAATTAAATTAACCGAAATTTAAAATTTTATAACGCATTTATCTTCTCCGAAACATAACTTGGAGGCAACATTGGACGTCCTGTTTTCATGTCTACAAACACCAACATAGAATAACCCGTTGTTAACAACTCATTTGCTTCATTGTATATTACGTAGTCAAATTCTATCTTCACAGAAGTCTGACTTTTAAAAATTGTTTTAACGGTTAGCAAGTCATCATACCGAGCAGGCTTTTTATAATTCATGGTTAAAGTTACTACAGGCAACATTACGCCGTTTTCTTCCATCCATTTGTAAGAAACCCCCATATTCCTTAGCCATTCCACGCGTCCCATCTCAAAATATTGGGCATAATTACCATGATAAACAACTCCCATTTGATCTGTTTCGGCATAACGCACACGAACTTGAAACTGATATTCTTTCATATTAAACTAACATTAAATTAATCTTAAAAAATTACCTACAAGGCTTACAATTTTTTTTTCGAAAAATCAATAGCAAAAAAATTTTTTTTAAAGAAATTTGTTCACATATTTGCTATCCCGAAAAACAAGAACAGAATATTCGTTCTGTTCGCTTTTGTAAACTATACAAAACACTAATAAACAAATAATAATTAATTGAATTTATGACAAAAACTGCGCAATCGGTATGGAACAACTGTCTGTCTTTTATAAAAGACAATATTCAAGACCAAGCATTCAAGACTTGGTTTGAACCTATACAGTCAGTTGAGCTTAACGATAACGCGTTATCTATTCAAGTACCTAGTAAATTTTTCTACGAATGGTTAGAAGAACACTATGTAAAATTATTAAAAGTAGCCCTAACAAAAGAGTTAGGTCCGGGCGCAAAGTTATTGTATAAAATTAAGATGGAAAACACTTATGGCAATAAACTTCCATTTACTGAGCAAATTCCAAGTTACAACAGAACAGCGGTAAAACCTCAGGAAGTCGATGTGCCAATTGTTAACAAAAATCCAGAATTAAAAAATCCGTTTGTTATTCCAGGAATTCGTAATTTAAAAATCGAATCGCAATTAAATGCTAATTATAGTTTTGATAATTTTCTTGAAGGAGATTCAAACCGTTTAGCAAGAAGTGCTGGTATGGCTGTTGCTAATAAACCTGGCGGAACTTCATTTAATCCATTGTTAATTTTTGGTGGTGTTGGTTTAGGGAAAACGCATTTAGCGCATGCTATTGGTGTTGAAATTAAAGATAAATATCCAGAAAAAACCGTGTTGTATATTTCGGCTGAAATATTCACACAACAATATATCGATTCTGTTAAGAAAAATACTCGTAACGATTTTATTCATTTTTATCAATTAATTGATGTTTTGATTATTGACGACGTACAATTCTTATCAGGTAAATCAGGAACACAAGATGTATTTTTTCACATCTTTAACCATTTACACCAAAATGGAAAACAAGTAATTTTAACTTCCGATAAAGCTCCGGTTGACATGCAAGATATTGAGCAACGCTTATTATCTAGATTCAAATGGGGATTATCTGCCGAATTACACCAACCCGATTACGAAACTCGAATTTCTATCTTAAAAAATATTTTATTTAGAGATGGTGTTGAAATTCCTGACGAAATCGTAGAATATGTTGCTAAAAACATCAAATCAAACGTTCGCGAATTAGAAGGTGCTATTATTTCTTTAATTGCACAATCTTCATTTAACAAACGTGAAGTAAACCTTGAATTAGCAAAACAAGTAGTTGAAAAATTCGTTAAGAATGTAAAACGTGAAATTTCAATTGATTACATTCAAAAAATTGTTTCTGATTATTTTCAATTGGATGTTGAAACTCTTCAATCCAAAACCAGAAAACGTCATGTAGTTCAAGCAAGACAGTTAGCTATGTTTTTTGCAAAGAAATTCACAAAAGCTTCTTTGGCAAATATTGGATCACAAATTGGAGATAGAGACCATGCAACGGTTCTTCATGCTTGTAAAACAGTTGACAATTTAGTTACTACAGACAAACAATTCCGAAAATTCGTTGACGATATCAACAAGAAATTATCGCTATAAATAATGGCTACTAAAATCTTAATGGTTTGCTTAGGAAATATTTGCCGTTCTCCTTTGGCAGAAGGCATTATGCATTCTAAACTTTCTGAAGATTTTATAGTGGATTCTGCAGGAACAGGCGGCTGGCATGCTGGTGAATTACCTGACAAACGTTCTGTTGCCACAGCAAAAAGCAAAGGCCTAGATATTACCAACCAAAGAGCTCGACAATTTAAAAAAAGTGATTTTGATACTTTTGACCATATTTTTGTAATGGATAATTCCAATTACAAAGATGTTATGGCGTTAGCACCCAATGAAGAAGCAAAATCGAAAGTCAAACTTATTTTAAACGAAATTTTTCCTGGTGAAAACGTTGATGTTCCCGACCCGTATTATGGCGGTCAAGATGGTTTTGAAAACGTTTACAACATGTTAGACAAAGCTTGTGAAGAAATTGCAAGAAAACTTAAGAGATAATATCATGAAATCGAATACTTTAGGCAAACTCTATTTAATTCCCATTACATTATCTAATCCTGGTGAAACTACGGTGGTTCCTGAAGATGTTTTACCACAAACCATTAAAAGAGCAATTGATTTTATTGATTATTACATTGTAGAAAACGAAAAAACGGCTCGTAAGTTTATAAAAAGTATTCATCCAGAAAAGAAACAACCTGAATTAAAAATTTCGGTATTAAATAAGCATACAGAAATTACAGAGCATAACGAATTTATTCAACCTTTATTAAACGGAGCAAACATTGGCTTAATGAGCGAATCGGGTTGCCCTGGAATTGCCGATCCTGGGGCTGTGATTGTGAAGTTAGCGCATGAAAAAGGAATACAAGTAGTACCGTTAGTTGGCCCAAGTTCTATTTTATTAGCTTTAATGGCAAGTGGAATGAATGGCCAGAGTTTTGCTTTTAATGGCTACTTACCTATTGATAAAAACGATAAAAAACAAGCATTGAAAAATTTCGAACGTATATCGCAAGATAAAAATCAATCGCAATTGTTTATTGAAACTCCGTATCGTAATAATAAATTAATGGAAGATTTGTTGCAAATTTTACAACCAAATACGTATTTGTGTGTGGCTTGTGATATTACTTTACCTACAGAATTTATAAAAACTAAAACGGCTAACCAATGGAAAAAAGAAAAGGCCGATTTACATAATCGACCTTGTATTTTTATTATTCACAAAATGTAAATTATTCTAAAACTACTTTAGCATTTACATCTGGTTTAATGTGTGAAATATCGTAGTTTGAAAATTTTCTGATGTAGCTTGACAATGAAGTTCCAAAACCATCTTTAAAACCATTTCTTCCGTTACTTCGCAAATATTTTTTTACTGAACTTGCTCCACCTAAATGTGCTGCTGCCACTAAACCCGATTCTGTAATTTCAACACCGTTGATAATTCTACCTGAATATTTATCAATTTCTTTACGTAATTCCCACTTATTACGTGCAATTAAAGCTTCAAAAGCTTTATCCTGCCATTCTGCGTTACGTAAAAATTCTTGAAAATCATATACACCTACAGTTCGTAGTGTACTTCTTCCGAATTGGTATTTTCCCATGTATCCGTATGGATTCACTAAATGCAAAATACCTCTTGACTCTTTGTAAGCCATTTTTTGAGCAAAACCAGCAAATGATTTACCAACGTGTGGTACTTTAACTGGAGTAATCTCTTCGTTTTCGTTTTCGTTTTCATTTGGAACATGATATTTAATAACCTCATTGTTCGTTAAATGAAACCCTTCCAATTTTTCTTCTTTAAAGGTTATAAAACCTGAAGATACAACTAATACTAGGAGTGTCAATCCTATAAAATACGACCTTTTTTTTATCATGAATTGTTATTTCTCAGCGTCTGTCACCCCATCTGAAATTACCGGTGCAAATATACAAAAAAAATTATAATATTGATTTACAGCGTGTTAATCTTTTCTAAAAGTAGATAAAGTGCGCTTTAACTCCGTTAAAATCATCATATTGCAAAGTTGGAGCCGGAATTTTTATGGTATTAAAAATAGAAAAAAGTGTCTTCAAAAAATTTGATTTTGTACTAATTTTCGTCAAATCTACATCCAAACTAAGATAAAACTGACGATATGGGTTTTGAATTATTCCATTTTCAACCGCTTCTTTATTTTTGCCATATAACATACCTTCCGCTCCATGACCAATAGCAACATTTAACCATTTAGGAATAAAGTTGTCTTTTGTAAAAGAATGAATATTAAAAGACAACCAATAGGTTTGACCATTATAATCTTTTAAAAGTTGTTCATTAAAAGAGACTCCAAGGGTTTCTGGCCGTTGCGAAGCAAAACTAGTTTGATGAAATGAAAATTTTGGTATAATGCGTTGTTCTTCCCAAAGTAACTCTTGTGATACATAAAGAGCGGTTCCTGAAATATTCGCTATAACATCTCCTGTTGAAGCGCCCCATTCTTGAGAAAATCCATCAAATACTTCAACTACAGTTAAAAATCCTAATCCTAGAGTAGCACCATAAATTAGTTGTTCTTTTTTAGAAGCGCCACTCCAATACAACATATCAGCACCAACGCTACCTAAATGATAAGCAGAATACATATGTCCTAACTTATCCATTTGCAGCCATTGATTGTTATCATTGATGAAATGAAAATTTGATTTTGGATAATCTTTGTACCAAAGTTGGTTTAAACCAATTAAAGTAGCTCCCAAAAAAACAGATTCTCCTACATAAACACCAGTTCTTCTTGGTTTATTGAGCGTGTCAGAAGGTTTTAAGAAAGTATTGATGTCGGATTGCGCCTGAGAAAAAACAGACACAAACAAAAAAATGGACAGCAAACTAGCCCTGATTGTAATGAAAATCCTATGCTGCAAGCATAGATTGAAATGGAAAGCAGGAAAATGGTTTACTGATAAAGCCCAATCCATTCGCTTAAAATTATCTGTTAATTCCCAATTTACTTACCCAATCTGCATATTTTTTGGCATTAACTTGATGCGCTTCATAACTAGAAGCAAAAGCATGATAACCTGGTTTATCTGGATTGGCACAAAAATAAATATAATCGTGATTTTCTGCATTTAAAACAGCATCAATAGCTGAAACATCTGGCATAGCAATTGGACCAGGAGGCAAACCTTTGTTAATATACGTATTGTAAGGTGAATTTATTCGTAAATCGTTGTAAAAAACTCGTTTAATTTCTTGATCAAAATCGCCAGAACGTTTTTTAATTGCATAAATAACCGTAGGATCTGCCTGAAGTGGCATATCTTGGATCAAACGATTTAAGTAAACACCAGCCACCGTTGGTCTTTCATCTACTTTAGCCGTTTCTTTATGAACAATAGAAGCTAAGATATACACTTGAATAGGGGTTAAATTTTTAGCTTTTGCTTTTTCTAAACGTTCGTTATTCCAGAAAACTCGATACTCTTTTGATAATTTTTTAGCAATTTTTTCGGCCGTTGTATTCCAATAAAATTCATATGTATTGGGTATAAAAAGAGCTAAAACCGTTTCTTCTGTTAAACCATTTTCTTCTAAAAATGGGGTATTTGTAAACGCTACTTCTAACTTTAAACTATCTGGTTCTAATTGAGTAGCCAAACGTTGAACTAATTTACCTAAAGTTTCTTGATTGTTAAATGCTACTTTAACAGGAACATTTAGACGTAAACTTCTAACAATATCAAAACTAGTCATGTTTTTTTTCAACAAAAACTTGCCTGATTTTATATTCGTAGCGTAATTTCTTGAGGTCGCAACAAAATCAAATTTATCAATATCTTTTAATAAAGGAGATAACATTTCTTTTACCTCTTCATAGGAAGCATCGGTTGGCACATAAACAAACACCTCATCTTGTGCAAATTGGGTATTAGCAGTAAATGCTTTAAAATAAACAAATGTTCCTAATATAGTTGCTATTACTATCCCAGCTACAGCTACTATTGAAATAAGTTTTTTTACGTTCAAGGGGTGCAGTTTTAGTATTTATTGATTAATTGATATAAAATTTCATCTTCATATTGATTGTTCATTTTATTCCAATCTTTTTTAACTCCTATTTTTTCAAAGCCAAATTTAGTAAAAAGAGCTATACTAATTTCATTATTACTCCCAATATTTGCATATAATTGATGTAATTGCAAATGATGAAAAGCATAATTAATAACAAGTTGTAATGATTCTGAACCAATTCCTGAATTTCGATTCGTTTCATTTGAAATAACAATACCAACACCAGCTCTATTATTTTTAGGATCAAAATCGAACAAATCGATTAATCCGATTGTTTCAAAACTACCAGTTAAACAAATGGCTAAACGTAATTGTTTGGCTTCATAAATATCTTGATGTGCATTTTCTAAATACTGACGAATTAAAAAACGACTATATGGTGTTTGTGTATTGCTCACTTCCCACACCGATTCGTTATTTTCTATGGCATAGATAAAATCCAAATCTTCAGGTTCGAGTGCGCGTAGGTATATATTAGTTCCTTTTAATGTTATCATTATCAATTACAAGTTCAAATACAAGTTCAAATACAAGTTCAAAAATCAAAAATCGTTACTCTTCAATCAAAATTCTAAATCAATTTTACCTTCAAAAACAAAAGTAGCAGGTCCAATTAAGAAAACATTGGTATAATTTCCCTTATCAACATCAAATTGCACTTTTAATTTTCCGCCTTCAACATTCAAATCTATAATATTATTACTTGTTTTTCCGGTTTGATGCATGGCAATAGCAACTGCTGTTACACCTGTTCCACAAGATAAGGTTTCATCTTCTACTCCTCTTTCATAAGTGCGAACAGCAAAAATGTCATTTTCTAATTGGCTTACAAAATTTACATTACTACCTGCATCTCCATACAAATCAGAATATCGAATTTTAGCGCCTTCTGTTTTAATATCCAATTCAACTAAATTGTCTACCAATTGCACATGATGTGGCGAACCCGTATTTAAAAAAGTATAATTTTCTTGTTGATTAACGGTATCTACATCTTTCATTTGTAGGGCTACAATTCCTTTAGCATCTATAGTTGCGTAATGATAACCATCAACCGCTTCAAACTCTGCTTTATGATCAATAACACCGATTTGTTTAGCAAATGCAACCAAGCATCTACCTCCATTACCACACATCGAACTTTCATTACCATCCGAATTATAGTAAACCATTTTAAAATCATATTGTGGATGGTTTTCCAATAAAATCAAACCATCACCACCAATACCAAATCTTCTGTCACAAAGTTGCTTAATTAAGTTAGTATCTTTTTTTGGAAAAAATTCAGATCGATTATCAATCATTACAAAATCGTTTCCAGTTCCTTGATATTTATAAAATGAAATTTGCATGGTAATTAATTTACACAAAAGTACAAATTATTAATAAGATGTTAAACATTGTTAATCGAGCGTTAAAGTGATTTTATGAATTATTTTTTATTTTAATTTTGAGTAAACAAAAATATAGAAATCATGAAAAAATTTGGAAGTTTAGTATTCGTATCATTATTTAGTGGTGCCGTAACATTAGGCGCTTACAAATTCTTTTTAGAACCAAATAACGCAGGCAAAATTACACTTGCATCAACTAATTACGCTAAAAATGTAAGCCTAGGAGCTGAAAACATAGATTTTACAGCTGCAGCAGAAAATACAGTTCACGCAGTTGTACACGTAAAAAATGTAAGTGTATCAAAAGTTCCTGGTAATATTATTGATTTTATGTATGGTTATAGAGGCGACAGAGAACAAACGCAAATTGGTACAGGTTCTGGAGTAATTATTACCGAAGACGGCTATATTGTTACAAACAACCACGTAATTCAAGATGCTACGGAATTAGAGGTTACATTAAACGACAACAAATCGTACAAGGCTAAATTAGTTGGAACCGATTCTAAAATGGATATTGCGCTTTTAAAAGTAGATGCTGATGAAAAATTACCCTATGTGGTTTTTGGAGATTCTGATGCTATTAAAGTTGGCGAATGGGTTTTGGCAGTTGGGAATCCGTATAACTTAAATTCTACTGTTACCGCTGGAATTGTTTCGGCAAAAGCTAGAAATTTATCAAACAACGGCATTCAATCTTTTATCCAAACCGATGCTGCAGTTAATCCTGGAAATAGTGGTGGTGCCTTAGTAAACACCCGTGGCGAATTAGTAGGAATTAACACCATGATTTCTTCGCCAACAGGAAGCTATACTGGTTATTCGTTTGCTGTTCCTTCAAATTTAACTAGAAAAATCATAGAAGATTTAATGCAGTTTGGAAACGTTCAGCGAGGTGTTTTAGGAATTGAAGGCGGAGAATTGAATTCAAACTTTGCAAAAGAATTAGACATAAAAGAAACACAAGGCTATTACATAAATAAAGTGACAAAAAATTCTGGAGCTGAAAAAGCAGGCTTAATGAAAGGCGATATCATCATAAAATTAGATAATAAAAAAATCAATGGTTTTGCTGAATTATCAGCTTATATTAATACAAAACGACCTAACGATATAATACAAGTAAGTGTATTACGAGATGGAAAACAAAAAACACTTCCTGTAAAGTTAACCAAAAAAGAAATTTTGAATTACGAGTTCAATGGAATTGAGTTTGAAGACATTGATGCTTCTGATAAAAAACAATTTAATATAAAGGAAGGTATCAAAATTAAAAAAGTGAATAATCCTGAATATGCAGAATATAGCGATATTTTAGATGGTGCAGTAATTTTAAGCATTGATGGCAACAAGGCAAAAGATATGGAAACGGTGTCTAGTTATTTGGCAAAAAAAGAAAACCAAAAAGCAAGATATCAAATCATTTCCAAAAACGGTCAAATGTATAGTATCATCATGTAAAATTCAAACTAAATTCTTTTTAAATATAATCGCAATACTTAATAGGTGTTGCGATTTTTCTTTAATTGAGCTCAAAATAGGTTCCAAATTCAAACCCAACGGAATTTAGTCCAAAATTTGGCTTTTGAAGATCTGCATTTGAAACATGTCTAAACACACATTTTGTATCAAAAGATACATTTTTCAACCTATAATTATAGCCGAAGGTCAATATATCACTAAAAGCAAATCCTTTCTTTAATCGTTCTGTATCAGTATCAATATACATTGGACCCGAGTTTAATGTTGCAAATACTGATGAATTTAAATTTAAATATCGTCTGTATACAACTCCTACATTTAAAACATATTCATTCATCGATTTTAGAGGCATGAATTTAGCTCTAAGTTCATCACCATTTTCAACTGTATGACTAATAAACCAATAATTTAACAACTGATGTTTGGATCTATAATAACTTGGCTCAATTAAGATTTCCCATGAATGTTTTCTCTTTTTAGAGATATTAAAATGATTAGAAAATTTAATACACTTTGTTTCATAAGTATAATCTGAATCTTGATTTATAAAAGTATTTTGAGAGGCATAACCAAAAACCAAACCCGTTCTTAACCACTTATATTTAGGAATTGAATCTTGAGAATAACCAAAACCAAAAAACAAAAGGCAAAAGATATATATGAATTTTAATTTCATTTCATTTTTTTTCAAAAATAGAAAAATAAACAAAATAAAAAGAGCGATTTAAAAATTCATTTTATAAGACTAAAAAAAATTAAAATAAATTTTACGAAAACGTTTGAAATATATACTTTTGCACCACAAAACAACACATAATTATTTCATGAGCAATATCTCTTTATACGAAAAAGAATTAGCTTTTCAGGCAGACAGAAGAAAAGCTGGTGTAGAATTCATTAAAATTATCAGTGATTTATGGTATGACAAATCAATTGAATTGGTTCTATTCCGCAATCAATTGATTGACAAAAACGTAAGTGAAATTATCAACTTACACGAATATGCTGGTGCTTTTGTTGAAAAACCTATTAACGTTTTCGACTCTGTTGAAATTGCAAGTGCAATTGTAGATTTAGATTTACCACCTTCAAGAATTGATATTGGAAAATTAACTTACGAATATCATTTAGAAGATGACAAATACAATGATGCAAAAGCCTTTGTAATTGACAAATTAAAAAATGCTAAAAACTTTCAAGAAATAAAACCAAAAGATGTGGTTCTTTATGGTTTTGGTAGAATTGGTCGTTTATTAGCTCGTGAAATCATGTCTAAAATTGGAAAAGGACAACAATTACGCTTAAGAGCGATTGTAACTAGAGATAAAAATGATGCCGTTTTATTAGAAAAAAGAGCTTCATTATTGCGTTACGATTCTGTTCATGGTGATTTTCCAGGTTCTGTAATTGCTGATCCAGAAAATAATGCTTTAATAATTAATGGAACAACCGTTCATATCATTACAGCTAATTCTCCAGAAGAAATTGATTATACAGCATATGGCATTGAAGATGCATTAGTAATTGATAATACAGGAGCATTCACTACAGAAGAAGCATTAAAACGTCATTTAACTTCTAAAGGAGCTGATAAAGTTTTATTAACAGCACCTGGAAAAGGAGTTCCTAATATTGTTTACGGAGTAAATCATGAAGATTATAATCCAGATGAAGTAAATATTTTCTCTGCAGCTTCGTGTACAACAAATGCTATTACACCTGTTTTAAAAGCTGTTGAAGATACTTTAGGTGTTGTAAAAGGACATTTAGAAACAATTCACGCTTATACAAATGACCAAAACTTAGTAGATAACATGCACAAAAAATACCGTAGAGGTCGTGCTGCTGCTTTAAACATGGTTATTACCGAAACTGGTGCCGGAAGTGCTGTTGCAAAAGCATTACCTGCATTAGCTGGAAAATTAACTTCAAATGCAATTCGTGTGCCAGTTCCAAATGGTTCATTAGTAGTATTGAATTTAGAAGTTGAAAAAAACACTTCTATTGAAGAAGTAAACAACATTATGAAAAAATACGCTTTAGAAGGTGATCTTGTAGAGCAAATTAAATACTCTTTAAACAACGAGTTAGTATCTTCGGATATTGTAGGAACATCAGCTCCTGCTATTTTTGATAGTAACGCAACTATTGTTTCTGGAGACGGAAAAAACATTGTAATGTATGTTTGGTACGATAACGAATATGGTTATAGCCACCAGGTTATACGTTTAGCAAAATACATTGCTAAAGTAAGAAGATACAGCTACTATTAGTAGATAGTTTTAAAATTTTAAAAGCTCTTGGTGGAAACTAGGAGCTTTTTGTTGTTTTAAAACAAATTATTATTAAATTAGATATACTAATTATTTTTTGCATGATTTATAATCATTTATTTGTAAACATTTATTCACTAGCTTTAAAATCGAAAGCCAACAGAGACAATCCTTTAATAATATCTTTATTATTTGTATTTCTATGTTTCATGTTTAATATTCAATCACTTTTTATTTTATTTAAATTAAAAAACGAAATCTTAGAAATCATTTTGTTAACTATTTTGGGAGGATTAATTATCTTGAAATACTCTTACAATAAAAATTATGAAAAAATTTACAATGCGTACACAAAAATAAATCCTAGATCCAAAACAATCGAATCTATATTTATTGTTTTAATATACTATTTAACAAGTTTAACGATGTTATTTCTTAGCGCTATATTTGTAAATAAAGATTGGATTTTTAAATAAAAAGCTCCTATTTTTCAATAGGAGCTTTTGGTTTTTATAGTATTGGAATTACTCTTTTGCCGCCATATAACGTTCTGCATCTAAAGCTGCCATACAACCTGTTCCTGCAGCTGTAATAGCCTGACGATACACATGATCTGCAGCATCACCTGCTACAAAAACACCAGCTACATTTGTTTTTGAACTTCCTGGAACATTTACAATGTAACCGGTTTCATCTAACGTAATATAATCCGCAAAAATATCTGTATTTGGTTTATGCCCAATCGCTACGAAAAATCCTGTTGCTGGAATTTCTTTTACTTCTCCAGTTGCTCTATTTTTAGCTCTTACACCAGTTACCACTTGTCCGTCACCTAAAACTTCTTCGGTTTCAGTATGCATTAAAATTTCGATGTTTTCTGTTTTTTGTACACGTTCAGCCATAATTTTAGAAGCTCTAAATTTATCGCTACGAACCAACATCGTTACTTTTTTACATAATTTAGAAAGGTAATGTGCTTCTTCACACGCGCTGTCTCCTGCTCCAACGATTACAACTTCCTGATTTCTATAGAAAAATCCGTCGCAAACCGCACAAGCAGAAACACCACCACCTAGTTTTAAGTAATGTTGCTCCGATTCTAATCCTAAATATTTTGCAGAAGCTCCAGTTGAAATAATTACTGTTTCCGCATGAATTTCAATAGTATCATTAATCCACACTTTATGAATAGCTCCAGAAAAATCAACTTTTGTAGCCCATCCATCACGAATATCAGAGCCAAAACGTTTTGCTTGCTCTTGTAACTGAACCATCATTTCAGGTCCGGTTACTCCTTCAGGATATCCTGGAAAATTTTCAACTTCATTTGTAGTTGTTAATTGTCCGCCTGGTTGTTGTCCTTGATATAAAACAGGATTCATATTTGCTCTTGCTGCATATATAGCTGCAGTGTATCCTGCAGGTCCTGAACCAATTATTAAACATTTTACTTTTTCAATTGTATCTGACATAACTTATAATCTTTTAAGAATAGCAAATGTAAGTTTTTAATTAAAAATAATTCTTAAAAATAGATTAGAATTAATTATAAACGTATAGTTTTTAACAATAAAAAAACCTCCTTGAGTAAACAAGAAGGTTTCGTCGGGGTGGCAGGATTCGAACCTGCGGCCTCCTGCTCCCAAAGCAGGCGCGATAACCGGGCTACGCTACACCCCGTATTAGCGAGTGCAAATATATAACTAATTTCTATTGTATCAAAAAAATCAATTATTTTTTTTAAAATAAATTATTTAACATCAATAACCTATATTTTTTTAGCACTTATTCCAAAAACTTTCTTATCAAAACAAAAAAGACCTAGAATATTATTTCTATTTTTGCTAAAATAATCAACTTTAGAATCTTTATGCTTATTATAGGAATTGCCGGCGGTACCGGAAGTGGTAAAACAACAGTTGTACATCAGATTATGAACGAGTTACCTTCTTCAGAAGTGGGTATTATCTCTCAAGATTCTTATTATAAAGAAACACATCATTTAAGCTATGAAGAACGTACCAAAATCAATTTTGATCATCCAAGAGCTATCGATTTTGAACTTTTAGTTGCTCATTTAAAAGAACTAAAAGCAGGTCACACTATTGAACAACCCGTTTATTCTTTTGTAACTCACGATAGAACAGATGATAAAATTATCACACATCCAAGAAAAGTAATGATCGTTGAAGGTATCTTAATTCTAACCAATCCTGAATTAAGAGATATGTTCGATATTAAAGTTTACGTGCATGCCGATTCTGATGAAAGATTAATACGAAGATTAAAACGTGATATTGCAGAACGTGGAAGAGATATGGAGGAAGTTTTAAATCGTTATCAAAACACTTTAAAACCTATGCACGAACAATTTATCGAACCTACAAAAGCTTTTGCAGACATTATAATTCCTAATGACAAATACAATACAGTAGCTATTGATGTTGTTAGAGCTGTAATTAACCAAAGAATTGCATAATTATGAAAAAACTCAAAAATTTAATTTCCAAATATCCGTTCCTAAAATTTTTAGTGAATCGGTATATTTTGGTATTAATTCTTTTTGGGATTTGGATGATGTTTTTTGATAATTATTCCTATTTAGAACATCGTGTTTTAGATAAAGAAATTAATGAAATTGAAGACAACATTAATTATTATAAAAACGAAATAAAAAAAGACAGTACGAGTATCAAACATCTAAAAAATGATGATAGAGTTGAAAAATATGCTCGTGAAAAATATTATATGAAGCGTGAAAACGAAGATATCTATATTATTGACTTTGAAGACAATAAAAAAGATTCTACCGAAACATTTCGAGAAAAAACAAATAGTAACAATTAAATATATAATTCGTGACTAATCATAAACTATTTTCAGAATTTGATTTTATTTCCACCAAACAATGGAAACAACAAATTCAATTTGAACTAAAAGGAGCCGATTACAACGAAACTCTTGTTTGGGAAAGTCCAGAAGGCATAAAAGTAAAACCGTTTTATCATAACGATGAATCGGAAGTAAATTTAAATGCAATTATTCCTTCAGATCCTTTTGCAATTGTGCAAAATATTTTTGTACATGATATACAAAAATCAAATTCACGTGCAATTGACACGCTAAAAAGAGGAGCAGAAAGTATTCGTTTTACAATTGAAAACGAAACAATTTCTATTGATGATTTGATGCAAAATCTTCCCTTAGAAAAAGTAATCTATTACTTTAATTTGCCTTTTCTATCAATCGATTTCGTATCCAAAATCAATGATTTTGCTTCAAAAAACAAGGCCAACATATCCATTCAAATTGACCCAATAGGACAATTAGTAAAAGAAGGAAATTGGTTTGAAAACCTTGAAAAAGATTTTGATAAGCTAAAGAATATTGCAACTAAAATAGCAATTCCTTTTTTAACTATTTCTAGCGGAATTTATCAAAATGCTGGTGCAAATATGATTCAGCAATTGGCATACACTTTAGCACATGCAAACGAATATTTCAATAGAATTTCAGCAATCAATCAACCTATTACAATTGAAGTCGCTGTTGGAACGAATTATTTTTTCGAAATAGCAAAACTAAGAGCCTTACGTCTTTTATTCAATACATTAGCATCAGAATACAATCATAATTTCGATTGTCATATCATCGCAACTCCCACAAAACGTAACAAAACGATATACGATTACAACGTAAACATGTTACGAACTACAACAGAATGTATGGCTGCTATACTAGGCGGAACAAACGGAGTTGCCAATTTAGCATACGATGCTTTATATCATAAAGACAATGAATTTGGAGATCGAATTGCAAGAAACCAATTGTTAGTTTTAAAACATGAAAGTTATTTTGATAAGGTAAACAATCCTGCTGATGGCGCTTATTACATTGAAACGTTAACGGAACAATTAGCCGAGAAAGCCTTAGAATTATTTAAAGATATCGAGAAAAACGGCGGTTTGATTTCGCAATTAATCGATGGAACGATTCAAAGAAAAATTAACGAGAGCGCACAAAAAGAACAAGAGCTTTTTGATTCAGGCAAAGAAGTTTTGTTAGGAACTAACAAGTATCCAAACAAAAACGACCAAATGAAAAACGATTTGGAATTATTTCCATTTGTAAAACAAAACGCTAGAAAAACGCTAATCACACCGATTATCGAAAAACGTTTGGCTGAAAAATTAGAACAAGAAAGATTAGCTTCGGAATAATTTCGTAACTTTCAGAAAAAGAAGACCATGGAAGCAATTAGAAGATTTGTAAAAGTAAAAAATCATCAAGTAAACATCACTTTACCTGAAGATTTCAATGCAGAAGAAGTAGAAGTGATAATTCTTCCAACTTCTAAGGAATATCAAATTCCACAATGGCAAATTGATGAAGTTAGAGAACGAACCGAAAATTATTTAAAGAATCCTTCAGTTGGAATTGAATTTGATGATAATACTTTATCTGACGAAGATAAAAAGTTATTGGATTTTAGAGCCAATCAACCAAAAGAAGACTTCATTTCAGGAGAAGAATCAATAAACAGATTGAAGAAAAAATATGGAATATAAGGTTATTGTTTCGCCATTAGCAAATAATGATATTGAAAAAATTACCGACTTTTATGAAGCTATAACTATTGAAATTGTGGTCAGATTTTTGGAAGAACTTGAAGAAGCATACAAAGTTTTAAGTATAAATCCTCATTTCCAAATTAAATATAAATCATATAGGTCGATTCCTCTAAAAGTTTTTCCTTTTATATTAATTTTTGAAATTGACGAATACAATAAAGAAATAAAAATATTAAGTTGCTTTCATACATCTAGAAGCACCAAAAAATACCCAAAATAGTTTTATAACTATGAGAAAAGATATACAACATTTAAAGTTAAAAGTTAAAAGTCAGAAGTTAGAAGTTTCTCCAAACTCTAAACTCCAAACTTTAAACTCATTTACCACTGCAGAAGGAATTGAGTTAAAGTCAACCTATTCTAAAGAAGATATTTCCAATTTAGAACATATTGGTTTTGCTGCTGGTTTTGCACCAAATTTACGCGGACCTTATGCAACTATGTACGTTCGCAGACCATGGACGATTCGTCAATATGCCGGATTTTCAACAGCGGAAGAAAGTAATGCTTTTTACAGAAGAAATTTAGCGGCTGGACAAAAAGGCTTATCAGTTGCCTTTGATTTAGCTACGCACAGAGGTTACGATTCTGACCACGAACGAGTGGTTGGTGACGTTGGAAAAGCTGGAGTTGCCATCGATTCGGTGGAAGATATGAAAGTACTTTTCGACCAAATTCCGTTAGGTGAAATGTCGGTTTCGATGACTATGAATGGTGCGGTTTTACCCATTATGGCATTCTACATCGTGGCTGCGGAAGAACAAGGCGTTGCTCCTAACCTATTGTCAGGAACAATTCAGAATGATATTTTGAAGGAATTCATGGTGCGAAATACCTATATTTATCCACCAACGCCTTCTATGAAAATTATTGCGGATATTTTCGAATATACGAGTAAAAATATGCCAAAATTCAATTCGATTTCGATTTCGGGTTACCACATGCAAGAAGCCGGGGCTACTGCAGATATTGAATTAGCGTACACTTTAGCAGATGGTTTGGAATACATTCGCACCGGTTTAGCTGCTGGAATGGATATTGATACTTTTGCTCCTCGCCTTTCGTTTTTCTGGGCGATTGGAATGAATCATTTTATGGAAATTGCTAAAATGCGTGCCGGCCGTATGCTTTGGGCAAAACTATTGAAACAATTCCATCCAAAAGACGAAAAATCATTAGCTTTAAGAACACATTGCCAAACTTCGGGTTGGAGTTTAACGGAGCAAGATCCTTTTAATAATGTGGCTCGAACTGCGATTGAAGCTGCTGCAGCAGCCTTTGGAGGAACCCAATCATTACACACCAATGCTTTGGACGAAGCAATTGCTTTACCAACCGATTTCTCAGCTCGAATTGCTCGTAATACCCAAATCTTTTTACAGGAAGAAACTAAAATCTGTAAAACGGTTGACCCTTGGGCAGGAAGTTATTATGTAGAAAGTTTAACAGCAGAAATTGCTGAAAAAGCTTGGGCTTTAATTGAAGAAGTAGAAACTCTTGGCGGCATGACAAAAGCCATTGAAGCTGGTATTCCTAAACTACGAATTGAAGAAGCTGCAGCACGCAAACAAGCACGTATTGACAGCAGTCAAGATATTATTGTTGGGGTGAACAAATACCGTTTGGAAAAAGAAGATCCGTTACATATTTTGGATGTGGATAACCAAATGGTGCGCAAACAACAAATTGAACGTTTAGAACAAATCAAAGCCACTCGTGATAACGCTAAAGTTACCGAATGTTTAGCAAAATTAACCGAAAGCGCTAAAAATGGTGGTGAAAATTTACTATCTTTAGCAGTAGAAGCAGCACGAAACAGAGCTACATTAGGTGAAATTAGTGATGCTTTAGAAGTAGTTTTTGGAAGATATAAAGCACAAATTAGAAGTTTTAGCGGCGTGTATAGTAAAGAAATTAAGAACGATGAAAGTTTTGAAAAAGCAAAACAATTAGCCGATGCTTTCGCGAAGAAAGAAGGTCGTCGTCCTCGTATTATGATTGCGAAAATGGGACAAGACGGTCACGATCGTGGTGCAAAAGTAGTAGCAACAGGTTATGCCGACGTAGGTTTTGACGTAGACATTGGCCCATTATTCCAAACGCCACAAGAAGCTGCGAAACAAGCGGTTGAAAATGACGTACACATTTTAGGCGTTTCTTCTTTAGCAGCCGGACACAAAACTTTAGTACCACAAGTAATCGAAGAGCTAAAAAAATACGGAAGAGAAGATATTATGGTCATTGTTGGCGGTGTAATTCCACACCAAGACTATCAATTCTTATTCGACGCCGGAGCTGTAGCGGTTTTTGGTCCTGGAACTAAAATTAGCGAAGCGGCGATTACGATTTTAGAGGTTTTATTGGAGGAATAAATAAAAACTTGTCATGCTGAACTTGTTTCAGCATCTAAAAATAAAAACACCAGCAGAAATGTTGGTGTTTTTGTTATAACATAATAATTAAATTATCTTTCAATTAAATTCACAACAGCTAAAATCCCATCATAAAAATCAATACTTTTCACTTCTTCAAAAAAGTCAATTTCGGTTTCGTGAGGTAAAAAATCGGAGATGATGCGCACGATAAAATCTTGTGGTTTCTTCAAATATTTAAACGTGTAATCTTCCATATTAACAACCGTTTTTTCGCCTAAATCGGTTGTTCTTACAAACTTATCCGAAGTTAAAGAAGACAAACAAGGTAAATTTAGCTTTGGCTTTTCGGTGATAATGGGTTTTCCGTTTTCAAACAAGCCGCCTTCGTAACCGTATAGCGAAGCATTGGTAATTTCGATAGGTTTTCCTAAATGCAAATAATCGGGCAAATGAGCTTCTTTTCCAACTACAGCGGCAAAACCCATTAACACGCAAATATCGTGAGGAGGCATTTGCATAATCGCCTTAGCCGTACTTTCACGACCAATTCCAGAAACGATTATTTCGTAGGTATGATTCAAATTGGGAATTCGAGCTAAAGCATTTAGTACTTTTTCACGCTCAATTTCCATCGGTGTTAGGATAATTACTTTCAAAATCTTAGAATTAAACTACAAAATAAAGTAATTTGAAGAAATTAAAGTATGTATATTCTCGAAAAATATAAAATCAAATTTAATACTCTCAAAAAGAATAAATTGGAATAATTTTTGAGAATATTACAAAATAATATACATTTGCATAACTATGAAACAAACAGTTACAATAACAGCAGATATCAAAATGGCTGCTACATTAAAAAAAATGGTTGCTTTGAAAAAAGAAAACCGTGAAATTGTTGTGGCAAAAATTAAGGCTTCAAAAAAATAAATGAGCACGAATTCATATTCATATACAAAAGAGGGCAATGACCCTCTTTTTACTTTTTTAACCAAGCATGGTTTAGAATATTATGTTTCGTTTAAGAAAATGGATTTAGAAAATGAGAATTTCAATAGACTTTATGCCATAGATTTTGGAGAATTAAACAACAAGAAATTCATAAAAGACGATTTGATTGAAAATACAATCATTGAGATTATTTTCGATTTCTTTGCATCTTATCCTGATAGTTTACTACACTATGTTTGTGATAGTTTAGATAACAAACAACTTTTTAGAAGTAAACTATTTGACAAATGGTATTCCAAATCAGATAATAAAGAATTTTCAAAATTGGAAATCAATTATGAAATCCCTGAGGAAGAAATTCGTTACAAACTCGAATTCGTATTCAAAAATGAGTTTCATAATATCGAAATAGTAAAACAACATATCAAAACACAACTTGATGATTTTTCAAGTATGAAATAATTATCTCATGTCAAAACTACCTAACATCACCACCAGTATTTTTTCCGTAATGTCGCAATTAGCGAATGAACACGGAGCTATTAATTTATCGCAAGGATTTCCCAATTTTCCTGAAGACGAACGTCTGTTGCAAATTTCGGAGCGCTTAATTCGTTCGAATATTCATCAATATACACCAATGGCAGGTTTGCCTTCGTTATTGGAAAAAATTGCAAATCAAACGTTAAAACAATACGGTAGAAAAGTCAATACCGCAACTGAAATACTGATTACTGCTGGTGCTACTCAAGGTGTTTTTACAGCAATAAATACATTTGTTTCAGCTGGAGACGAAGTTATTATTTTAGATCCAAGTTATGATAGTTATGAACCTTCGGTTTTGGTAGCGGGTGGAAAACCAGTTCGAGTGTCATTGAATTTAGACTATACACCTAATTTTAATACCATTGAAGCTTCGATTACTCCAAAAACAAAAATGATTGTGGTAAATAATCCGCATAATCCTACAGGCAGAATTTGGACAGAAAGTGATTTTGAATCTTTAGAAACGATATTAGAGAAACATCCTCAAATCCTTATTTTAGGAGACGAAGTGTATGAATACATTACGTTTTCGCAACCGCATATTTCGTTTAATACACGACCGAAGTTAGTAAACAGAACCATAATTGCTTCTTCTTTTGGAAAATCGTTACATGTTACGGGTTGGAAAGTGGGCTATTTAATTGCGCCTGAAAATTTAATGTACGAAATGAAGAAAGTACACCAATTTTTGGTGTTTAGTGTCAATAGTTTTTCGCAACACGCTATAGCTGAATATTTGGATGTGGTTGATTTTAGTGAAGTTTCGAAAATGTATCAAAAAAAGCGCGATTTATTTCAGGGACTTCTAAAAAATAGCCGTTTTGAACTAATGCCTTGTGATGGAACGTATTTTCAGGTAGTCAATTACAATGCAATTTCTAAAGAAAATGATGTGGATTTTGCAAAAAAACTTATTACAAAATTTGGTGTTGCCGCCATTCCAATATCTGTTTTTTATGAAGACGCTACAGACAGACACATGTTGCGTTTTTGTTTTGCCAAAACCGATGAAACATTAATTGCTGCTGCGGAAAAATTATGCTTATTATAAATGAAAATCAAACGATGTAGTTTAACTTTTTTACCGAAAAATCATTTTTTGATAAAATAAAAAAGTAATCCTTATTTTTTACTCTAAAAAATTGCAAAATAAAACTTAACAATACCTATACATTAAACAAAGGTTAATACTAAAATTTACTTGATATTGCTATTACAGACCATTATTTGATACTTAATTTTGTATAGTTTTTGTAAAATCATTTTTTAATTTTTTGCCAATTGAAAACATTACATTTATAAAAATTGATATTAAAAAGATGATTTCGTTAAAAAAAATAAGCTATTGTGCAATTTTACTAGTAGTCATACTTAAACCCATTGTTACTTATGGACAATTAAGTTTTTGTACTGGCAGTAGTGGCTCACCTATATTTTTTGAAAATTTTGGAAGCGGCACAACTTACGGACCGGCATTACCTGCGGGAACAACAAATTACACCTATGTTAATAGTGGTTTTCCACAAGATGGTCAATATACATTGTTCTTTAGAACTAATTTAATTCCTAATTCCTCTAACTGGCTTTATTCTTTAGATCATACACCTGATAGTGAACCAAATGGAGTTAATGGAAAGTGTTTAATTGTTAATGCTAGCAATACCCCAGGGCAATTTTACAGAAGAACTGTCACTGGTTTATGCAGCAACACTCGTTTTGAATTTTCTGCTTGGCTACTAAATATTTATAATGCTGCATCAGGAGGTTGTACTGGCACTGGCATTCCAATTAATGTAACATTCGAAATTTGGGATGCAACAGATACCATATTGCTTCAATCTGGAAATACCGGAAATATTGCGGGAACATCGTTTCCTAACTGGAACCAATTTGGATTAGTTTTTACAATGCCCGCTTCGCAAACTTCTGTAATACTTAAAATGCGAAATAATGGAAATGGTGGTTGTGGAAATGATTTAGCTATTGATGATATTATGTTTAGAGCTTGTGGAGAATATAGCGTAATAACAGATACTGATACAGGCGGAAACAGTACTATTGTTTGTGAAAACACCATTGCACCCCATCCAAACTTAGCAGTAAATACAACAGGTTCAATCGCACATGTTTACCAATGGCAAGAAAGCAATGACAATATAAATTATACCGATATAGTTGGAGAAAATGGATCAAATTTCACAATTCCTATTTTAAACACAACGACGTATTACAGAGTTAAAGCCGCACAAGATATTTCAAATCTGAATAATCCATTTTGCTCTACACTTTCTGAAATTTACACAGTTGTTGTAAATTCATCACCTAACCCTCCTATTTCAAACGGAGATAAAACTGTTTGTTCTAATCAGGCTAGTAATTTAGTCGTAACAGTTTCTACAAATGAAAGTGTTAATTGGTATGATAGTCCAACAAATGGAAATTTATTGCTCTCAAATTCTTTACAATATACACCAACAGCTCCAGGAACTTTTTATGCTGAGTCTTTTAACACAATAACAAATTGTGTAAGTAACACAAGAACAGCCATAACTCTTTTACCTGTAGTAACCATTTCTTTTTCAGGATCAACTACAATTTGCTCTTTAGAAAATACAGGAATAAATTTAACTGCATCTGATTCTAATGCAACTATTAACTGGACAGCCAGTTCAACTGATGTAACAGGATTTTCAAACGGTTCAGGGAATACTATTTCACAAACATTGACTTATACTGGAAATGCTACCGGAACAGTAATTTATAATGTAACTCCAATAATTAATGGTTGTGAAGGAATACCACAAACGATAACGGTAACGGTAAATCCACGAACCAACATTACGCCTGTTTTTTCAGGGATTCAAACATCATTTTGTTTAAACGAAGTCGCACCTTTGCTTCCAACCTCGTCATCTAATAGCACACCAATAAACGGAACATGGAGTCCTTCAACAATTGATACTTCAGTTGCCGGAATGACTACTTACACATTTACACCTCAAACAAATGCTTGTGTAACTTATGCTCCTTATTCTATAAATATTACCGTTACTAATATCATTTCACCTGATTTTAATGCGACAATTTTCTTTTGTTCTGGAGCAACTCCACCAACATTAAACACCACATCTCCAAACGGAATTAGTGGAACATGGACGCCTGCAACAATAGACAATTTGAACTCTGGAAGTTATCTTTTTACTCCAAATCCAAATCAGTGTGCTAACACACAAACGATAAATGTAACAGTTGGAACAAATAATACTACAATATCTTCTAATGGTCCTACAACGATTTGTTCTAACCAAACAACGGCACTAAATTTAGTAGCTTCAGATCCAAATGCAACCATTAACTGGACAGCCAGTTCAACTGATGTAACAGGATTTTCAAACGGTTCAGGCAATTCTATTTCACAAACATTAACTTATACAGGAAATACTACTGGAACTGTCATTTATTCTATAAATTCAACACTTAATGGCTGCGTAGGAACACCACAAACGATAATGGTAACGGTAAATCCACAAACCAACATTACACCTGTTTTTACAGGAATTCAAACACTATATTGTTTAAATGAAATTGCAGCTCCACTTCCAGTTTTATCTAATAACAGTACTCCAATTAATGGAACTTGGAATCCTTCAACAATAGACACATCTACTTTAGGAACAACCACTTATACATTTATACCACAAACTATTCCTTGCACTACCGTAACTGCTTATTCTATTTCTGTTACGATTGGAGATAACTTTTATCCTGATTTTACTGACAATATCGCTTTCTGTGCAGGAGAAACAGCACCAGTACTTACTGCAACGTCACCAAACGGGATAGTTGGTACTTGGACACCTTCAATAATTGATAATTTAGTTTCTGGAAGTTACACATTTACTCCAACATCTAATGCATGTGCAGTTCCGCAAACCATTACTACAACTGTTTTTCAACCAACTTTAACTGCAATTGAATACACGCTATCCGATGCCTTTTCAAACAACCAGATGGTTACAATTACCGCTATTTCAAATGGTGAATATTTGTACCAATTAGATGATGAAGTGCCTCAAGAAAGTAATGTTTTTGAAAATGTAATTCCAGGAAATCATACCATAACAGTTTATGACAAAAATGGTTGTTCTGCACCTATAAGTGAAGAAATTTTATTAATTGATTATCCAAATTACTTTACCCCAAACAATGACGGATATAACGATATTTGGCAAATAAACGGAATAAACAATTTAGACAATTGGAGTATTTCAATTTTTGACCGATATGGTAAATTACTAAAAACAATGAATTCAAACGTTCCTTTTTGGAATGGAATATACAATAATGAAGTATTACCAGCATCTGATTATTGGTTTACGATTACTTATACAGAAAACAATATTACCAAAATATTTAAATCGCATTTTAGTTTAATTCGATAATTCTTAGCTTCAATTTTTACAAGGTTTACTTTATAATCACTATATTTACTAAAACATAGAAATTATGGCAAAAAGTCAAGACGCAAAGAAAACGGCAAAAAAAGAACCATTAAAAACGGCAAAAGAAAAAAAAGAAGAAAAACGTACTAAAAAAAATACGCCAAAGCGTGATTAATTTATACCCAAAACACGAATTATATTCGTGTTTCTTTTTTTATTAGTTACAGAAACAAATACCAAAATACTGCTTTAAAATTTAATAATTTTGAGTTGAAAATTATTTTTAAATCGATATTTTTCTGACTCTAAAACAGTTAAATCATACTTTAACCCATTGTTAACAAAATTGCCTTGAAAAAACCATAAATAATTGTATTTTTACCACTTAAATTTTTTAATTATCAAATGGGTAAAATCATTGCAATTGCCAATCAAAAAGGTGGCGTAGGAAAAACAACCACTTCGGTTAATTTGGCTGCTTCTCTTGGTGTTTTAGAAAAAAAAGTACTTTTAATTGATGCTGACCCACAAGCAAATGCTAGTTCGGGATTAGGAATTGATGTAGAAAGTGTTGAAATTGGTTCTTATCAAGTTCTAGAACATAGTGCTACTCCTGAGCAAGCAATAGTTTCATGTTCTGCACCAAATGTATCGGTAATTCCAGCTCATATAGACTTGGTTGCTATTGAAATTGAACTTGTTGATAAAGAAAATCGCGAGTACATGCTAAAACAAGCATTAGAAAGCATAAAAGATAAATACGATTATATTTTAATAGATTGCGCACCATCATTAGGTTTATTAACTCTTAATGCGTTAACAGCTGCAGATAGTGTTGTAATTCCTATTCAATGTGAATATTTTGCTTTAGAAGGTTTAGGAAAATTATTAAACACAATTAAAAGTGTTCAAAAAATTCACAATCCAAATTTAGATATTGAAGGCTTGCTATTAACTATGTACGATTCACGTTTACGTTTATCAAATCAAGTAGTGGAAGAAGTGCAAAAACACTTTAACGATATGGTTTTTGAAACTATTATTCAAAGAAATATCAAACTAAGCGAAGCTCCAAGTTTTGGAGAAAGTATAATAAACTATGATGCTACAAGTAAAGGAGCGTCAAATTATTTGAGCTTAGCAGAAGAAATTATTAAGAAAAATCAATAATATACAAGATGACAAAAGCGGTAAAAAAACAAGCCTTAGGAAGAGGATTATCGGCTTTATTGAAAGATCCTGAAAATGATATAAAATCAGCTGAGGACAAAAATGCAGATAAAGTTGTAGGAAATATTATTGAACTTGATATCGAATCGATTGAAATTAATCCATTTCAACCGAGAACGAATTTTAATGAAGAAACGTTACAAGAATTAGCCAAGTCTATTAAAGAATTAGGTGTAATTCAACCTATAACCGTTAGAAAATTAGATTTTAATAAATTTCAATTAATTTCTGGAGAGCGTCGTTTACGCGCTTCAAAACTTATAGGTTTACAAACTGTTCCTGCGTATATACGTTTAGCAAATGATAACGAATCATTAGTTATGGCTTTGGTAGAAAACATCCAACGTCATGATTTAGATCCAATCGAGGTTGCAATTTCGTACCAAAGATTAATTGAAGAAATTAAATTAACTCAAGAAGAATTGAGTGAACGAGTAGGAAAAAAACGTTCTACTATTACTAATTATCTTCGCTTATTAAGATTAGATCCTATTATTCAAACTGGAATGAGAGACGGATTTATTTCAATGGGACACGGAAGAGCGTTAATTAATATTGAGAATCAAGATATTCAAAGCGATATTTACCATAAAGTTGTCACTCAAAACCTTTCGGTAAGAGAAACGGAAGCATTGGTAAAAAATTATCAAGATAGTTTAAAACCAAAAACAGCTAAGCCTGCAAAAGGTAACTCTTTTGATATTAAAGAAGACGAGAAAAAAGCGTTTGCTAACTATTTCGGCACCAAAGTTGACGTTAAAGTGGCAGGAAATGGAAAAGGAAAAATAACGATTCCTTTTCATTCTGAAGAAGACTTTAATCGTATATTAAAATTAATCAATTCTTAGTGAAGGTGCTTCCATACATAGCGGTTTTTATTTGTCTTTTTTTGAGTTTTCAAGGAAATGCACAAGAAGACATATCGTTAAAACCTTCAGATACTGTAAAAGCAATCATAAATCCTAATGCTCCCGCAAGAGCAGCTTTTTATTCGGCCCTTTTACCAGGATTAGGTCAGGCATACAACAAAAAATATTGGAAAATTCCAATTGTTTATGCAGGTTTAGGTGCTGGACTTTATTATTATACTTTCAATCAAAAAAAATACCACGAATTTAGAGACGAATACAAAAGAAGATTAGACGGAACATTTGACCCTAATCATCCAATTTATGGTGACTTAGATAATGATCGTTTAATTCGTGCTCAAAAATTTCATCAAAGAAATAGAGATTTGTCGGCATTAATTACAGCAGGAATTTATATTTTTAATATTATTGATGCTAACATTGATGCTCATTTAATGCAATTTAATGTTAATGACAACTTATCTCTTAAACCCGACATGAATCTAAATCAAATGGATTATAGATTCAATTACGGAATGACACTTACTTTTAATTTTTAACAAAATATTAGGTAACATTACTATTAATATAAGAACTAACAGGAATGAAAATTGCACTTTTAGGATACGGTAAAATGGGAAAGGTTATTGAAAAAATAGCCTTAGAAAGAGGTCATGAAATCGTATTAAAAAAAGACCAAAGCAATAGTTTTGATGGATTATTAAATGCTGATATTGCAATTGATTTTAGTATTCCAGATAGCGCAGTTAGTAATATTACAGAATGTTTAAATAATGAAATTCCTGTTATTTCTGGCACAACGGGCTGGCTAAACGATTATCCGAAAGTAGTAGCTTTGTGTGAAGAAAAAAATGGCAGTTTTATATACGGTTCTAATTTTAGTTTAGGAGTAAATATCTTTTTTGAATTGAATGAGTATTTATCTAAAATGATGGCCAACCTGAAACAATACAATGTTTCTATGGAAGAAATTCATCATACACAAAAATTAGATGCACCAAGTGGTACAGCTATAACTTTAGCCGAAGGCATTATTAAACATACTGATTATACAAATTGGACATTAGAAAATCCGACTAAAAATCAAATTGAAATTAATGCAAAGAGAATAGAAAATATTCCCGGTACACACAGTGTTTTTTATGATAGCGAAGTAGATCAAATTGAAATAAAACATACCGCTCATAGTCGAGAAGGTTTTGCATTAGGTGCTGTAGTTGCTGCCGAGTGGTTAGTTGGAAAAAAAGGAGTTTTTACAATGAAAGACGTATTAGGAATATAATAGTTTATATTCATAAACCATAAAAACAAATATAGAATGGAAATATCAGGTTGGTTAATATTTATGTTATTAGTTCAAGTAATTCACGGAATTGGAACTTGGAAATTATATGTAAAAGCAGGGAGAAAAGCATGGGAAGCATTTATTCCGGTATATAACGGAATTGTATTAATGCAAATCATCAATCGACCAAAATGGTGGATTTTATTACTTTTTATTCCGGTAATTAATTTGTTTTTATTTCCAATTATTTGGATAGAAACCTTAAGAACTTTTGGCAAAAAATCAACTGCAGACATGGTTTTGGGAGTTGTTACTTTGGGACTTTACATTACTTATGTTAACTATACTCAAGAAACAATTTATCACGCAAATCGCGATTTAAAAGCGCCTAACAAAACAATGGACACTTTAGGATCTATTTCTTTTGCAGTTGTGGTAGCGACTTTAGTGCACACCTATTTTATTCAACCGTATACAATTCCTACTTCATCTTTAGAAAAATCTTTATTAGTAGGCGACTTTTTATTTGTTAGTAAATTTCATTATGGAGCAAGAACACCTATGACGCCCATTGCAGCGCCAATGGTTCATGACACTTTGCCTGTAATAAAAGTAAAATCATATTTAGAAAAACCTTCTTTACCTTATTTCCGTTTTCCTGCATTGCAAAAAATTGAGCGTAATGACATTGTGGTTTTCAACTGGCCAGCCGACACATTATATCACATGTATAAAGCGGCAGACAAACGTTACGAAAAACCTATTGATAAAAAAACCAACTATGTAAAACGTTGTACAGCTATTCCTGGTGATAAAATTGAAATAAAAGATGGAATTATTTTTATTAACGGAAAAGAATCGATACTTCCGGAAAGAGCTAAACCGCAATACATGCATAAAATTTACTCTAAAAACGGAGTTTCGTCACCAACTTTACTTGAAAATGGTTCTACTGAATTTACAAGAAAATATATAACAACTATATACAATCAAAATCAAGCTGAAGCACTAAATCCGTATGTAAGAGGTTCTATTCAAAATAACGATGGAACTGTAACCGTTTTTACAGAACAAAAAGGTATTCCAAATAATGTTATATCAAACAACAACATTACAATTACCGAAGTAAATGATTTTGAAAGAGAAGCTAATTTCACTTTAGAGAATGCTGAAAATTTAAGAAAAAAACAAATAGTTGATTCTGTAGTAAGAATAATTCACAAAGATGTTGAAAAATCTATTTTCCCAGGAAATAAAGATTGGAACGTAGATAATTTAGGTCCAATTTACATTCCTGAAGCTGGAAAATCTATTGAACTAAATAAAGAAACACTACCATTTTATAAAAAAGTAATTGGTGAATACGAAGGAAACGATTTAAAAGTAAATGGAAATGAAATCCGTATCAATGGAGAGTTAGCTACATCTTATAATTTTAAACAAGATTACTATTGGATGATGGGAGACAATCGTCATAACTCTTTAGACTCACGTTATTGGGGATTTGTTCCTGCTGATCATATTGTAGGAAAGCCTATTTTTATTTGGATGAGTATCGATGGTATCAATGATGGTATTAAAAATTGGAGCATTCGTTGGGATAGATTATTTACTACAGTAAGCGGTAAAGGGCAACCACAATCGTATTTTCAATATTTTTTAATAACATTAGCCTTTTATTTTGGCTTTGATTATTTTAGAAAGAAGAAAAAGAAAAAAGAAGAAGCTTAATTTTAGGCTATTTCATGTAAATTTCACTATTAACACAAATTTTCATGTGCTAATTAGTGAAATTTATGTTTTAATAACTAATTAAAATATTTAATAATGAACATCTTAATACATCCCTCTTATTTTCCATCGATTAGTCATTATATCGCTATGATTCAGGCTGATTCGGTTACGTTTGAAATGGAAGATAATTTCCAAAAACAAACCAACAGAAACAGGATGTATATTTATAGTCCAAATGGTGTTCAGCTATTGAATATACCAGTAAAACATGCTTTCGAAAAGCATCAAAAATATAAAGACGTTCGAATTGAAAACGATTTTGGATGGCAAAAAAATCATTTTAAATCTTTAGAAGCAGCTTATAGAACTTCTCCATTTTTTGAATATTTTGAAGATGATTTTCGTCCGTTATTTGAAAAAAAACATGAATTTCTTATGGATTTGAATTTGGAAGTTTTTGAATTGGTAAATGATTCTTTAGGAATTAATATAGAAACCAAAAAAACTATTGAATTTTTTCATGAAGCAACTAATTACACTGATTTCAGACACTTAGTCAACGGAAAAAAAGATACTATTAAATTAGAAGAATACACTCAAGTTTTCAATGAAAAGCATGGTTTTTTGAATAATTTAAGTATTCTAGATTTACTATTTAATGAAGGCAGATATGCCGTTGATTATTTAAAGAAACAAAAAATATAAATAAATAAGCCTCTAAATTTAGAGGCTTATTATTTAAATATATTAATGAATTATCTTCTTAGTTACAACCTGATTGTTTTGGAATTTTACTTTTACTACTAATGGTTGGTTTGATTTTTGCAATTCAACAATTACTTGATTACTTGACACTTTTGAATCACTAATTAAAAGCCTTCCTAAAATATCATAAACTTCATAAGAAGAAATAGATTCAATTCCTGAATTCATATAAATTTTATCATCTTCTGTATAAATTACAATGCTATTTGCATCAAAATCAGGATTAGATAAAGTTGAATTTGCATATCGTAAGGCAAAACGATTATTGTAAATTCCGGAATTTGACTGAAAAACATAAGGACTTTCCGAAAGGTTATGAATAATATTAGTTAATCTATCTTCTAAATAAACTGTTTGACTACCTTCAAAAACACCATCAACAGCTGCAATTGCAATCGTATAACTACCGTTTTGAGAACCTTTATATCCTAATGAAATGACATCCGACTCTAGGAACGGAAGCCCTTTTCCTTGTATACATAAAATATCGTCATCTAAAATAGAGTAGAAATTCTGGCTCAATTTATTAGTTGTATCAGCATCATATAATCGGTCTTTATCATTTGTTGCGCCATCAACATATCCAACTACTGTTCTTGAAACACTTCCATTAGGTCTATTTGAAATTAAATCTAACCAAATACGATGTTTTTCATTAACTGGTTGGGCATTTCTATAAAATTCTGAATTATCATATAAATTACTTCTCATTGCATTATTAAATACAACCGAACTCGTTGCTGCAGTTGCCCCTTCATTCATCATCACCATAAAAGACTGACCTGATGCGATATAACCATTAAAAGATTCAGGACCACTGGTTGTAGCTGTGCCGTTATGAACGATATAATCATTTGGAGAATAATTATATAAAAAATTATTATAAAATGGATCCGAAACCAAATCAGAAGGTAAAGTAGTACTCGACCAAATTCTAATATTACCATCAATATCCGGGTTATTTGTTAGAAAAGCCATAACATCTATTGATGATGGATATGGATTTCCTACTAAATTCCAGTTATCATCAAAAACGGTTCTCAATACACCATTTGGACCATTAGATCCCGCTCCTAAATTACTTCCTCTTTCAATAGGAAATGAAATAACCCCATTATTAGGAACTCCTGTAAATGTTGCCGTGAAATTTTGTGGTGCTCCATTTGTAAATCCATTAGGCCCACGAATAGCATAACCCTTTCCAAGAACCATATTTTCATTCGCAATTTTCCAATCACCTTGTCCTCCATTAGAATTTAAAGAAACAGCATCCCAATTAAGAACAAAGTTTGAAGGTGTACTAGGTGAAAGATTTAAAAGAGGAAAATTTAGCACAGGTGAAGACCAATACACATAATCTTGTAAACGTATTTGATTTGTTCTTTCAACAGTAACATCACCAATATTAGTGATTCCATCAGAAATTTGTACTAAAGAACCGTTATTAATAACCTCCAACAATCCAAGAGGTTGCACTATAACTTTATTTTGAACATTTACATTTTTTCCTGCAACAACAGTTAAAGTACGTCCGTTATTAACCTGTATAGAACAGGCATCAATACTTGGTAAGGTTGTCATATCGTAATCACCATTAATCAGGACAAACTTCGTGAAATCTGGAATTCCTGCTGACCATGTAGTACCATTCCATATAGTCATATTACTATTTGATGCAGAGCTAAGACTAGTTCCACAAATATTACTAACAGCCCTAACTCTAAAATAAATAGGTGTATCTAATGGTAAGCCTGTTAAAAGATGACTAGTAGCACCTCCAACATTTAACCCATTAAAACCCGGTAAATAAGTAGCAAAATTACTAACCGATGATACATCTAATTCATAACTATCTGCTCTTGGTATACTTGCCCAATTAACTGAAAATGAATCACATGAAATGAAAGATATTGTGGGACGGCTAGGTCGATATAAATAAATAAAATTTACTGTAGATGAAAACCTACTAGAACATGCAGAAGAAACTGCTTGAATTCTGTAATAATATGTCGTACTATAATCTAATCCAGAAATAGTATAACTTGTTACATTTCCAACATCTAATCCATCATATCCTGGTAGTATTGCAGTAAAATTACTAGTGGTTGAAACATATAACAAATAACTAATTGCTCCAGAAACCGTATTCCAATTAGCATCAAAACTATCACATTGTAAATTAGTTGGAGTAATAATTACAGGCGTAGATAAAGGAGGGGTAGCTATTGTTTCAAGACTAATAACATTACTAGGATTAAAACAACTACCTATATTTGATGAAGGAGAAACCAATCTTCTAAAATATCTAAACCCAGCCGTTGTAGTTCCAGGAGGAGTGTAATTTTGAGAAGTTGCACCTGGAATATCTACAAACGTAATATTGTCATTTGAAACTTGCCATTGGTAGTGAATAGTTGGATTAGTTGCTGTAGCTCTATAAGTATAACTTGTTCCATTAAGAAATCCTGGAGCCACATTATTACAAACTTGAGAATCTCCTACAAATGAAATTGAATTTGTTGTGTTATCAAAACTTGACAATGAAAATTCAATAATATTAGTAGTAACATTATCATAATAATCTAACACTAATTCAGCATCTCCATCTAAATAGATAAGAATATTACTGTATAAAGTATTTTGAATTTTCCATTCACTAAAAACTAACTGATTATCAACATATAAACGAACACCATCATTACATTTAATTGTAGCCATATAACATCCTGCAGGACGTGTTGAACGCATTTTATATCTCATTGCAAAAGAAGTAGTAAAGACAGAAGAAAGTGTTGAACCGCCACTTATTAGTGGAAAACAAACTGTATTGCCTCCAAAATTTTCTGTTATAGTTTCAGAACCAACATTATAATATCCTATATAATTTTCATTATTAAATGGGAATGTTGAAGTAGGAGTAACAGGCGAAACTGTCCCACCTGGAGGAAGTTCAAACTCACCAGGAGAAGGCGGAACATAAATCCAATCATAAGCATGACCAATCCAAGTATTTACTCCTCTTGCATTTTGATTATCTAATGTATTACCAACACCTAACAATGTAAGAGTAATTGTTCTACCTGAAACACTAGAAAAATTACAAGCATCAAAAGACAATACAATTTTTACTTGACCTGAATAAGGCGCAACCCAATTTGTAATAGTAGCTCCGTTTGTTCCAGAAGAAAATCCAATGTTAACATTCGACAAATTAAAAATGTCTAAATTTTCAGAACTAGAAGGGAATTCATCACCAACACTGAATTCATAAGTAAAACCTTGCACAACATTCAAGAGGATATAATTATTCCCTCTAGCATTAGATACATTTTGACTTTGAGGTGGTGCACTAACACAAAAAGATTGCGTAGCCCCATTTTGAGTAGCTCCAACGGGAAAGGAACATTGTGAATAAGTATATAAAGCACCTAAAAATAGGCACACAAATAAGTAGTGATTTTTCATTTTGCTTTTAGGGATTGCAAAACCAAATACCGAATTAAATTTTTAAGTAAATATCAATTAATATGATTTTTACTTATTAATAAGCATTTCAGGTTTAGGGGGTTTAAATTAAGCTACAAAAATAACTTAAAAAGTTAACAATCAATGATTAAATCGATATAAAACAAAAAAAATCGTTGAAACAAAAAAAATAACTAATTCTATATCAAAACAACTAGTTTGAAATTGAAAATCTAGCAATTTGAGGAAAATGATCACTTTGAAAAAAAGCATCTAATGATTTATACTGCTTAACTTTAATTGTGTTTTCTACTAAAATATAATCTATTCGTGCAGGATAATATTTAAAATTATAAGATTTTCCAAAACCACAACCCGCTTCTTCAAAAGCATCATCCATATCCCCTTTTATGGTTCTATACACATATGAAAATGCACTATTATTTAAATCACCACAAATAATTTTAGGAAAAGAACAAGTATCATAATGTTCTTTAATTAATTCAGCCTGAACTTGTTGCTCTGTAAACGCTTTACTCAATCTTCTATATATAAATTTAGATTTAGCCTCATCAATTTTATCTTCAATATCGGTGCTAATTTTTATTGATTGTAAATGCATACTGTATACTCTCAGTGTGTCTTTTTCTTTTACAATATCTGCAAAAATTACGTTATTACTAGAGTTTGGAAAAGTAATTTCACCTTTATTTATAATCTTATAATTAGAGTAAATTGCTTGTCCGTATTTATTTTTCCCACCATAAAGTTTTTCATAACTATACTTGTAATCTGATGCATTTACAGCATCATTTGGAGAAAATTCTTGTAAACATAAAATATTTGGTTTTTTTTCTTGAATTAATTTTAAAATTTGATCTGGAACATCATCTTTTGGCAACCAACCATATAAATTAAACAAACGAACATTGTAACTCATTAGAGTAAAATCGGAATCTTCTTTTGGTAAATTGGTTTCAGAAAACTTATAAAAACGATTAATAAATGTAATTCCAAACAATAATACCATTCCAGAAATCAAAACATATCGTTTTAATTGAAGCAACCAATATACAAAAAAGAAAAAATTGAGCATTAGAAAAAACGGCAATAGTAAAGTAAGTACACTTAAAAAAGGAAATGCTTTTGGCGCTAAAAACGGCAATGAATAAGCAAGAAAGGTTAATACAGTAAGTACTATATTAAAAAACAACATTATTTTGCTCAACCAAGTTTGTTTACGCATATTACTTTCCTGCTTTAAATAGAAATTCTTTTTCTACTTTTGTTAAACTATCATATCCCGATTTACTGATTTTATCTAAAATCTCATCAATTTGTCTTTGTGTAATATCTTTTTCTTTTTGAAACGAATTTACATTGTTTTTTGTTGTATTTCGATGTACTTTTTTAAATGGCGTTTTCTTTTTAGGTTTGAAAAGATTTGCAAAAACATCTAATAAAGCAGAAAAAGGCTTTGTAATATCAGTACCTTTTTGTAATAATTTAATATAAATAAATCCGAAAAAAGCGCCACCTAAATGGGCTAAATGACCTCCTGTGTTTGCTAAAGGTAGTTGAATTAAATCGATTAAAAGAATTACAAATGCAACATGCCATAATTTCACGATACCAATTAATGGCATTCGTAATAGCATAAAAGGAGCATAAGTTGCAGTAGCAATCAAAATAGCCATAATAGCACCGCTAGCACCTAATAATAATGAAGACTTTCCAAAAACAAAATAAGTTAAGACAAAAGTAATTCCAGAAAAAATACCGCCTAAAACATAAACACCTATCAATTGTTTATCAGTAAAATATGTTGAAAACAATCTACCAGAAAAATGCAAAACCATTAGATTAAAAACTAAATGCAAAAAACCAACATGAAAAAAATTAAAGGTAATTAATGTCCAAGGATTAAATATAAAAGTAGTTATACTAGACGACAAAGCAATCCAACTTGGAAAACTAAAAATTCCAGATGAAAAACTATAAAAAAACACCAAAGACAACAAAAAGAACCCAATGTTCCAAAAGATTAACTTTTGAGTCATTCCGCCTGTTTTGTATTGTAGTCTTAAATCGTCTAAAATATTCATATATTAAATTTTCAAATTCAAGTTCAAGTTCAAAACTCAAAAGATTAAAACGTCTCTATATATATCTGTGTAATAATAAAATCTAAAAAAGATGCTAAAACGAGTTCAGCATGACAAACTGAGAACTGATTTCTGAACACTGAATACTCTTATCTATCCCAACGGTTTTGATTGAATTGATTTTTTTTCCAAAACCACATCATAATAAATCCAATTAATGCTCCACCTACGTGAGCAAAGTGTGCAATATTTCCAGCTCCAAAAAGATTAATTCCAGTTACACCTGAAAACAAATCCAACAATACAATTACAGGAACAAAATATTTGGCTTTTATTGGCACCGGAATAAACATTAAGGCTAATTCGGCATTTGGAAACATAAACGCAAAAGCAACTAACAACCCATAAATCGCTCCAGAAGCTCCTACTGCTGCCGATTGTGTTTTTACTGCAGCATTAAACAACAATCCGAAATCGGTATCATTAAGTTTTAATTTATCGAAAATTGTAACTGCATTTTCATACAATAACTTTCCTACATATTGATTACCACTAACAAAATCGGTATTTAAAATCGTATGAATATCAGCTGAAGATATAGATGTGTTTTCTAACTGATTCAATAATGAATGTATTTCATAATAATTCACTCCTGAATGAACCAAAGCTGCTCCAATTCCACACGAAAAATAGAAAAATAAAAATTTCTTTGCTCCCCAAAAGTGTTCCAAAGCACTTCCGAAAGAAATTAAAGCAAACATATTAAAGAAAATATGCATCAAACTTCCATGCATGAACATGTGCGAAATAGGTTGCCAAAATTTAAAACCATCGCTTTCAAAATAATGCAACGACAATAATTCATTAGCTTGAGGCACAAAATAACTTCCTATAAAAAATAAAATATTTATAATTAAAAGTTGTTTTACGGTATCGGTCATATTATTCATCATAGAGCAAATCTTTTATCTAAATCTTCTACCGTTAAGGTAATGAAGGTTGGTTTTTGAAAAGGTGAAACATTAGGATCTTTACACGCAAATAGCGAATTTACTAAATTCTCTTGTTCTTTTACTGTTAAATAAGTTCCTGTTTTTACCGCCATACTCTTTGCCATCGATTTGGCAATACTATCGCTTTGTGAAAAACTACTTTCAGGAATCTCATTTTGTAAATTATTAATTAATTCTTCAATTACTATTGAAACTTCGCTTTCGGCCATTGCAATTGGCAAACCTGATATTTGTAATGAATCCGAATTAAAAGCATCAAAAACAAATCCAGTATTTTCTAAAACAGGTTGTAATTCTTTAAGTAAAATCATTTCATCTGAAGAAAAGTACAACTCTAAAGGAAATAACAATTGCTGACTAGAAGCCTTATTTAAGGTAATATTTGTTAAAAATTGTTCGTATAAAATACGTTGATGCGCTCTTCCTTGATCGATAACCAACATGCCCGATTTTATAGCACTAACAATGTATTTTTTATGAATTTGATAGGTTGAAGTGGGTACTTTTTCTTCAAGTTCATCATCAAATAGTTTACTTGTCACTTCTTCTGTTTCAAAACTAAAGGCATCTAATTCTTGCGTATCTTGCTTTAACCCTACATACAAACTCTCCCAATTAGCCGTATTCGTTTCTTTTTCATAACTCCCAAATGAAGAAAGTGATTTAGTCGGTTTTTCATTGGCAAACGGATTAAAATTAGAATCCACTTGAATGGTTGGAAAATCGGCATCTTTATTTTTATACTGATAAGGAGTATCTAAATTAGCATCGCGCTCAAAATCTAAAACTGGCGCTACGTTAAATTGCCCTAAACTGTGTTTTACAGCCGAACGCAATATCGCATATAACGAATGTTCGTCGTCAAACTTAATTTCGGTTTTTGTAGGATGAATGTTGATATCAATTGTGTGAGGCGGGACTTGTAAATACAAGAAATAACTTGGTTGATTGCCTTCTTTTAGCAAGCCATCGTAGGCATTCATAATTGCATGATGCAAGTAGGCACTTTTAATATATCGATCGTTTACAAAGAAAAACTGTTCTCCTCTACTCTTTTTTGCAAATTCGGGTTTTCCTACAAATCCAGAAATGGTAATTAAATCGGTATCTTCGGTAACGGGAACTAATTTTTCATTGGTTTTTCCTCCAAAAATATTTACGATTCGCTGACGATAATTTGAACTAGGTAAATTGTATAATTCACTTCCATTATGAATCAAGGTAAAAGAAATAGAAGGATGCGCCATGGCAACACGCTGAAATTCATCCATTACATGACGAAATTCAACCGTTTCCGATTTCAAGAAGTTTCTTCGAGCTGGAATATTAAAAAACAAATTCTTAACCGCAAAAGAAGTTCCTTTTGGCAAAACCGCCACTTCTTGCATAACCAACTTACTGCCTTCAATTACAATATGATTCCCTAATTCTTCCTGATCTTGTTTGGTTTTCATTTCCACATGTGCAATTGCAGCAATAGAAGCTAATGCTTCTCCACGAAACCCTTTGGTATGCAAATCAAATAAATCTTCTGCTTGTCGAATTTTAGACGTTGCATGACGCTCGAAACACAAACGAGCATCGGTTGTATTCATTCCTAATCCATTATCGATAACCTGAACCAATGTTTTTCCGGCTTCTTTTACAATTAATTTAATATCAGAAGCCTTTGCATCAACTGCATTTTCAAGTAATTCTTTTACTACCGAAGCCGGTCTTTGAACAACCTCTCCAGCAGCTATTTGATTAGCAACATGATCCGGTAAAAGTTGAATTATACTTGCAGCCATTAATGTTTGAATGTGTATTGAGTGATTTGCAAAAATAAAGAAATTATATGGTTTTTTCTATAGTTTAAAAAACCATCGTAGCTATTTTTTAAACAAAATGATTTGCTTTCGTTCAAACGATAACACTTTATCATTTTGCAATTCATTTATTAAAATATTTAATGTTGGGCGAGACAAACTAATTAATGATGCAATTTCTTTTTGAGTAAATGGATGTTTAATTACGGTATCACCAGAAACCGCATTCTTAAATCCGTGCTCTTCAGAAAGTTCTTTCAAAAATTCTAACAATCTAGTTTTTGCATCTTTGAAAAGCATAATCTGTAACCTTCGCTCTAATTTTTTAAATCGGTAACCTATGAATTTATAGATTGATATGCTAAACTCGGTATTTTTTCTAAGTAACTCATACATCATATCTAAAGAAACCACACATAATGAAACTTCATTATCTAATGCCTGAGCAAATTCGTTCCTTTTTTCTTCTCCAAGAATTGCTTTTTCTCCAAAGATTTGACCTTTAGATAAAATCGAAGTTATTATTTCTTCTCCGTCTTCAGTAAGATATCCAATTTTAATTTTACCCGAATTAACTAAAAAAACTTTATTCGCTAAATCATCTTCAAAATAGATATAATCGCCTTTTTTAAAGAAATTAAAACTGTGGTCTTTTTCAAACTCTTTAAATTTATGTGGACAAAGAATTTGAAACACATCAATATTATCAAAAAACCAAATGGAGTTATTCATATAATTCTTCTGTTATTTTCTTCTAAAAATAGACAAATCAAAATCAATTACGTACATAAAAACCATTAATAACAATAAGACAATTATTAATATTCTCATATTAAAATTTCGGTTTCCTCTATGGCGACTATTTGTTCTAGCTTCACTCCAATGAGCACGAAAATCGTTATAATTAACTGTTTCTCTATCTCTACGTATAGAAGAATCAAAATCAAAAGGATTGTTTACCTCTTTACCTTGGTAATGACGAGGCGTATAATTAAACTTCTTGTTTTGTGGTAATTTTAGACCACCGCGACCAAACTTAAACATACTGCGCTATTTTTTTCAAATTTAACAAATTAAAAACTTTATACTTCTAATTATTTGTTAACAAAAATCCCGCCATAAGCGGGATTAAATATCTAATATTTTAAAAAAATTATGATTTTCTGTTTAAATCTACCATTTTAATAGCTGCAATTGCTGCTTCAACTCCTTTATTTCCATGTTTTCCACCGCTTCTATCAATAGATTGTTGCATGTTATTATCTGTTAACAAACAAAAGATGGTGGGCACATCATACAAAAGATTTAAATCTTTCATTCCTTGCGTTACACCTTCACAAACAAACTCGAAATGCATGGTTTCACCCTTAATTACACAACCAATAACAATTACAGCATCTACTTCTTGTTTTTCATGCATTTGTCTAGCACCAAAAATCAATTCGAAACTTCCTGGCACATTCCAACGGATTATATTTTCTGGCAATGCCCCACAATCGGTTAATGCAGAAAATGCCCCATTATATAAACCTTCTGTTACTTGCTCGTTCCATTCAGAAACAACAATCCCAAACCGAAAATCTTTCGCGTTTGGGATTGTGTTTTTATCGTAATTGGATAAATTTTTATTTTCTGTTGCCATTATTATTCTGTCATTGCAATGAAAGCATCAATATTTAAACCTTCTTTAGAAGTTTCAAATTTTTCTTTAATCTCAACAAATAATGCATGTGCTTCCGCTTTTTTACCTGCTACTAAAGACAATTGAGCTGCTTTTAATAAAAATCTTGGTGTAGTAAAATCATTATTATTTGCTTCTGCCGCTTTTTTGTAATAAACAATAGCGTCATCAATTTTATTTGTTTCTGCTAAAGCATCTCCAATTGCACCAAGTGCTAAAGGATTTAAAATGGCATCATTAGATTTAAATTTTTCTAAATAAGTTATAGCATTTTTAAAATCACCTAAGTTTAAATAAGCCATACCTGCATGGTAATTTGCAAGGTTTCCTGCTGAAGTTCCAGCATATTGTTCTGCAACTCCAATAAATCCTAATTTACCTTCACCACCTTTAAGTGCTAAATTGTATAATGAATCGTTTTTCTCTGTAGCATCAACCGCTTGTTGAAAATATTGTTGTGCTTGAAAAATTTCATTAGCTGCTTTTTCTTCTTTTGGTTCAACAATAAAACGATTGTATAATAAATATCCTAAAGTTCCAATAGCAATAGCACCTACAATAGCCAATAATACTTTTTGATTTTTAGCTACCCACTCCTCGGTTCTTGAAGCTTTTTCGTCTAACGCATCAAAAACCTCAGCTGTAGTACTATCTTGAACATCTACTACTTCTTCAAATTCATTTTCAACTTTAGCCTCTTCTGGTTTTGGAGCTTTGTAACCTCTTTTGTTATATGTTGCCATTTAATTTAAATTTAATGAGGTGCAAAAATATAATTTTTATTAAAATTAAAAACCATTTTTGTATATATTTTTAACAAATTCAATTTACTTTTGCAAGAAGTCGTATTATTATCTACTAAACAACCTATATTTATTGTGTTTTTAAAACAGTTATCGTTACTTAATTACAAGAATTTAGCACAAATTGAATTTGAATTTGATGCTAAAATTAATTGTTTTGTAGGTAAAAACGGGGTTGGAAAAACGAATATCCTAGATGCAATTTACCATTTGGCTTATGGTAAAAGTTATTTTAACCCTTTGGCTATTCAAAATATCCGACATGGTGAAGAGTTTTTTGTTATTGACGCTTTACTAGAAAAAAACAATAAAGAAGAAAAAATTGTTTGTAGTTTAAAAAAAGGACAAAAAAAAACCATTAAAAGAAACGGAAAGATATATGATAAACTTTCTGAATATTTAGGATTAATTCCTTTAGTAATAATCTCTCCATCTGATTCTGATTTAATTGTTGAAGGAAGCGAAACAAGAAGAAAATTTATTGATAGCGTGATTGCTACGTTAGACAATTCGTATTTGCAATTGCTAATTCAGTATCAAAAAATAGTAGCTCAAAGAAATGCCTTATTAAAGTATTTTGCATTAAATCAAACTTTTGATGCCGATAACCTTTCCATCTATAACGAACAACTAAGTCATTCTGGTCAATTAATTTTTGAAAAGAGAAAACAGTTCCTTTCCGATTTTATTCCAATTTTCGAAAAACATCACGCCAATATTTCTGGAGGAAATGAAAAAGTTGCATTAAAATACGAAAGCCAATTGTTTGAAAAAGACTTACTCCTACTTTTAGAAGAATCATTTCAAAAAGACCGAATTATCCAATACACTAGTGCCGGAATTCATAAAGACGACTTAATTTTTGAAATTGAAGGGTACCCAATTAAAAAATTTGGATCACAAGGCCAACAGAAGTCATTTTTAATTGCCTTGAAACTAGCCCAATTTGAATTCATGAAAAAACAAAGTGGTGAATTACCTATTTTGCTATTTGATGATATTTTTGATAAATTAGATGAAACCCGAGTTCAAAAAATTGTAACTATGGTGAATGATGCCGTTTTTGGACAAATTTTTATTTCCGATACTCATGCTGAACGTACGGAGTTGATTATTAAAGAAACCCATCAATCCTATAAAATATTTTCCATTTAGTGTTAGATTATAGAAGCTGGAAGTCTTTTTTTAAACACATAGCCACATTAGTTTTACTATACAAATAAAAAGACGTTCCACTTTTCATAGACAACATAGATTTGATTTGTGAAAATTCTTGAAATCTGTGTTTATTTTTGGAATTTCTACTAGATGCATTACATTTGAAAAAAATTATTCCACGATGAATATTCAAACTAATTTCTCTTTAAAAAACTATAACACTTTCGGAATTGAAGCAAAAGCCAAACAATTTGTTTCGGTAAGTTCGATTGCAGAATTAAAAGAAGTTTTACAAATCAATAAAGACATTTTTATTTTAGGTGGAGGAAGCAATATGCTTTTAACACAAGACATCGAGAAACTTGTGGTTCATGTAAATTTAAAAGGAAGAGAAATTGTAGAAGAAAATGATGATTTTGCCATCGTAAAAGCGCAAGCTGGTGAAAATTGGCACGAATTTGTACTTTGGAGTATTAATCAAAATTTTGGCGGAATTGAAAATTTATCTTTAATTCCAGGAAATGTAGGAACAACTCCTATTCAAAATATTGGCGCTTATGGTGTTGAAATTAAAGACACTATGTTTTCTTGCGAAGCTTTAAACCTTAAAACATTAGAAATCGAAACGTTTACCAATGCGCAATGCAAATTTGAATATCGTGAAAGTGTTTTTAAAAACGAACTAAAAAATCAATACATCATTACTTCAGTTTGTTTCAAATTGACTAAGAAAAACCATAAAGTTTCTACCACTTATGGAGCAATCGAAACTGAATTACAGCATCAAAACATACAAAATCCAACCTTAAAAGACGTTAGTAATGCTGTAATTACCATTCGTCAAAGCAAATTACCTGACCCGAAAAAATTAGGTAATAGCGGAAGTTTCTTTAAAAATCCTATCATCGAAAAAGAAGCTTACGAAAAAGCAAAAGCACTTCACCCAGAAATGCCGCATTATGTAGTTTCAGAAACCGAAGTAAAAGTTCCTGCGGGTTGGTTAATTGAACAAGCTGGTTTTAAAGGAAAACGTTTTGGCGATGCTGGAGTTCATAAAAACCAAGCCTTGGTTTTGGTGAATTACGGAACCGCAACTGGAGCTGAAATTGTAGCGCTTTCGAGAAATATTCAACAAACGATTTTAGAAAAATTCGGAATTGCAATAGAAGCGGAAGTGAATATCATTTAGTTGGGAGTTTAAAATCATTGTGTTCTTTTTTAAACACATAGGCACATTAGATTTGCTTTGTTTTGATTTTAATCCGAAATGTCGGATCGAAGCTTCGGACATTTCACTTGACATAGTGAACATAAGAAATCTGTTTTAATCTGCGTTTTGTAATAACAAATCTGTTCTATCCGCGTGCTAAATTTATCAACTTTAAAGATTTCTTCCATTTCTTTAATCAGTGTTCCAAAAATTTTGAATTTGTTTTTTGAGATTTGTTTGGAATTTGGGATTTGTTATTTGGATTTTAATTAATTTTGCAGTTCAAAATAGAAAAAGATGAAACTTATATTACTTACCATTGTACTTTTAGCTCTTGCTTTTGCAGGAATTGCTATTAAAATTTGGGCAAAAAAAGACGGAAAATTTGCAGGAACTTGCGCCAGCCAAAGTCCGTTTTTAAATAAAGAAGGTGAAAACTGTGGGTTTTGTGGTAAAACTCCGGAAGAAATGAAAGATTGCAGCGAACCTTCGCATTCATAATTTACTTTATTTATGGCCTTAACAATAGTTTTAATCGCATTTGCGGTTATTGTGTTTATTCAATTTATTTACTATTCATTTATTTTTGGAAAATTCTCGTTTGGAAATAAAACAGATGGAACTCCGAAACGTTTGCCTATTTCTATTATTGTTTGCGCTAAAAACGAAGAAGAAAATATAAAAAAATATTTTCAAACTTTGGTTACTCAAAATTATCCCGATTATGAAATTGTCTTAATTGACGATGCTTCAAGTGATGAAACTTTAGAACTTTTTGAAGCGTATGAAAAACAATATGCGAATGTAAAATTGGTAAAGGTTCAGAATAATGAAGCCTTTTGGGGCAATAAAAAATTCGCCTTAACATTAGGAATTAAAGCCGCAAAAAATGAATATTTAGTATTCACTGATGCCGACTGTTATCCTTCGGGTAATGACTGGTTATTACAAATATCTAGTCAGTTTACGAAAGAAAAAACTATTGTTTTAGGTTATGGCGCTTACGAAAAAGTAAAAAACTCTTTCTTAAATAAGATCATTCGTTTTGAAACAATGTTAACCGCTACGCAATATTTTTCTTGGGCAAAAATTGGTAAACCTTATATGGGTGTTGGGCGTAATTTAGCATATAAAAAAGAAGAATTTTTCAACGTTCGTGGTTTTATGGATCATATGAAAATTCGTTCAGGAGATGATGATTTGTTTATTAATCAAGCAGCTACAAAAAAGAATACTGCGATTTTATACACACCCGAAAGTTTTACTTTTTCGGAACCAAAAACTACTTTTTCATCTTGGATGTACCAAAAAAGAAGACACGCTACTACAGCTAATTTCTATAAAGGATTTGACAAATTTCAATTGGGATTATTCTTCTTTAGTCAGTTTTGGTTTCTAGTTTTGGCGATTGTTTTGTTAGCGTTTCAATTCCAATGGATGATTGTGACTGGAATTATCGTTTTTAGATATTTATTTTCGTGGATTTCCTTAGGCTATGCTGCCGGAAAACTTAAAGAAAAAGATGTGATGTATTGGTATCCAATTATTGAAATTGTGCTTATCTTTACCCAACTGAGCGTATTTTTTAGAAACCTCATCTCAAAACCTGTACATTGGAAGTAAATTCGGTTATTATTCAAGAAAACATCGAAAAAGCAAAAAAGGGAGACCAAGTTGCTTTCACCTTCTTATTAGATTTTTTCTGGAATGAAGTATATGGTTTTATGCTTAAACGCACCGAAAACGACACCGATACTGACGATATTGTGATTGAAACTTTTGCAAAAGCATTTGATAAAATTGCCACTTACAATCCAGAATATGGGTTTAATACTTGGTTAATTGCCATTGCAAAAAATGTTCATATTGATATGCTACGCAAGAAAAAAACCTCGCTTTTTGTAGAAATATCTGATGATGACAACCATAAAGCCTATAGTGTTGCCGATGATACCAATTCTGCCGAAGATGAATTAATTATCGAACAAAATTTAGCCCAATTACTACAATACATCAAACAATTAAAACCTGCTTATCAGGAAGTCATTCAAATGCGTTATTTTCAAGAAATGACGTATCAAGAAATGGCTGAACAAATTGATGAACCACTGAATAACATCAAAATTAAATTGCTTCGAGCTAAGAAATTATTAGCGGAGATTATTTCGGGGAAGTAAATATATTTTTTATCTTTATTATACTGTTAACTTTTAGATAGAGTTTATGAAAAATATCAAATGGATTTTACCTATTATAATATTACTTTCTTCATGTTCTGAAAAGCAAACTGACAATGTTGAAATTGAATTCAATTTTAATCATACACTAACTTGGGACACATCTTCTAATCGTTTTGTTGAAAACAAGAACTTTAGAGATTTAAAAGTTAATTATATCAAAAACAGAAATGCAATTATTGAAAGCATATTAGATACAACTTCACTAAATATTAAAAGTTGTATAAAACAAAACAGTAAACTTAGAAAAGGAGATTTATCAATTATTCTTATGAAATCTATTGAGTATGTATATTTCTCAAAAATATTTTCTGGAAATCAATTTGATAATTTTCGCAATTGCAATTACCCAATAGGTTTGTTTGACCATATTGAACGAAATCGAATTACATTTGTTGAAAAATTAAAAAAAGAGAAATTGGAATTAAAATAATCTCTTTTTACATTTCCTAAAACTTTCCTAAAGTTTTCATTATTTCTAAATTCTTACTTCAAAATTCTAAATTTGATATCGTATCTTTGCCTATCAAAATTTTGATTATGGACACGGCTATTGAAAATGTATTTCCACCAAGAGAACCCAAACCAAAATGGTTACGAGTAAAATTACCAACGGGTAAAAACTATACCGAACTAAGAGGTTTAGTAGACAAATACAAACTGAATACGATTTGTACTTCGGGAAGTTGTCCTAATATGGGAGAATGTTGGGGAGAAGGAACAGCAACTTTCATGATTTTAGGAAACATTTGTACACGTTCTTGCGGCTTTTGTGGTGTAAAAACCGGTCGACCAGAAACGGTGGATTGGGACGAACCTGAAAAAGTTGCGCGTTCTATCAAAATCATGAACATCAAGCATGCGGTTATTACAAGTGTCGACCGTGATGATTTAAAAGATATGGGTTCAATTATTTGGGCAGAAACCGTGAAAGCGATTCGCCGAATGAATCCAAATACGACTTTAGAAACATTAATTCCAGACTTTCAAGGCAATACAAGAAATATCTACCGAATTATTGAAGTAGCTCCAGAAGTAGTTTCGCACAATATGGAAACCGTAAAACGTTTGACTCGCGAAGTGCGTATTCAAGCGAAATATGAAAAAAGTTTGGAAGTGTTACGCTATTTGAAAGAGCAAGGCATCAAAAGAACTAAATCGGGTATTATGTTAGGTTTAGGTGAAACGGAAGAAGAAGTGATTCAGGTTTTACATGATTTAGCTGATGCAAAAGTAGATATTGTAACGATTGGTCAGTACTTACAACCAAGTAAAAAACATTTACCAGTAAAAGAATACATCACGCCAGAACAATTCGCTAAATACGAACAAATTGGAAAAGAATTAGGTTTTAGACATGTGGAAAGTGGCGCTTTAGTGCGTTCGTCTTATCATGCGGAGAAACATATTCACTAAAAAGGTTATGAGGTTAGAAGGTTATACGTTTAAAAAGTTTCTGAAACCTATAAACTTTATTTCCTTTTAAATTTTTAAACACCTAAACTTTTAAACTCAAGAATGAAAACAAGAATTGCTATTAATGGTTTTGGAAGAATTGGACGTAATTTGTTTCGATTGCTTTTGAATCATCCTACTATTGAAGTGGTTGCCATCAACGACATTGCAGATAACAAAACAATGGCGCATTTGGTAAAATACGATAGCATTCACGGTGTTTTGAATGATAACGTTTCGTTTTCTGAGGATTCAATTATCATTGATGACAAATCCTATTTATTTTTTCATGAAAGAGAAATCAAAAATTTAGATTGGAAATCGGCAAACGTTGATATTGTTATAGAATCGACGGGGAAATTCAAAACGTTTGAAGACATTAATCAACATATTTTAGCTGGAGCGAAAAAGGTAATTCTTTCTGCACCATCTGAAGTGGATGAAATAAAAACCGTTGTTTTAGGTGTAAACGAACACATTTTAGACGGAAGCGAAACGATAATTTCTAACGCAAGTTGTACGACAAATAATGCCGCGCCGATGATTAAAATCATTCAGGAATTGTGTGAAATTGAACAAGCGTATATCACCACAGTTCACTCCTACACTACCGACCAAAGTTTACACGATCAACCGCATAAAGATTTACGAAGAGCTCGTGGTGCGGCACAATCTATTGTTCCTACAACAACAGGAGCAGCCAAAGCATTGACAAAAATATTTCCTGAATTAGAAGGAAAAATTGGAGGTTGTGGCATTCGTGTTCCTGTTCCAGATGGTTCATTAACGGATATTACTTTCAATGTTAAACGTCAAGTTTCTATTGAGGAAATTAATGCCGCATTTAAAAAAGCTGCAGAAACCAATTTTAAAGGAATTTTAGATTATACCGAAGATCCAATTGTATCTGTAGATATTATTGGTAATAAAAATTCTTGTGTTTTTGATGCTCAACTAACCTCTGTAATTGATAAAATGGTTAAAATTGTTGGCTGGTATGATAACGAAATTGGATATTCTTCTCGACTTATTGATCTTATAACTTATATTTCAAAAAAATAAATTTTTTGTTTTAGTTAAAAACATTAAATTGCAGAGATTAACTCAACTCAATATTCATTCTTGATTAAGCAAATTTTCATATTATTGTTTTTAGTAACTGCTAACAGTTACTCGCAGTCTGTATATAAAGATGCTGCAAAAATTAACGACAGTACTGATTATTATTTAGAGATTGGACTTTTTAACAAAGAAGATAAAAAATCATATTCGAAAGCGATTTTGTATACCGAAAAAGCAATTGATTATGCCAAAGAACATGATTTAAATGATAAACTTGCCGATTGCTATTTACAATTGGCTACTATTTTTTTTGAACTTGAAAAAAATGACTTAGCAATTGACTACTATATAAGAGCAATTAGTATTTACAGCAAAAGTGAACCTAAATCAAATATTGCACTTTCATATTATGGATTAGGAAAATGTTATCTTAAAAAAAATAATATTGCTTATGCGGAAAATTACTTTGAAAAAGCAAACGTTGTTTATGAGAAATTAAACTTTTTAGAAGCTATTGAGTTAATTAACCTTCAAAAAGCCATAATTAAAAAAGAAAAAGGTAGATACGAAGAAGCTGTCATTATACTAAAAGGCGTTATTGACAACATAAGTGATGATGCATTATTAAGTACAAAAACAGAAGCCTATATTCAAGTTGGTGAAATTGAGCTTATATTGAAAGACTATCCACAAGCAATTGACTTTTTAAATTTAGCCAAACAGACAAACGAAGCTAGTAACAACGACTATAAATTAACCAAGCGTATTTATAAGTTACTAAGTACAACCTACGAAAAGAACAACAACATTTCGAGTTCAAATTTTTATTTAAAGAAATACGTTAGTTTAACCGATTCTATTGGCAAATTCAATAATAGCAATTTAACAGAAAATACTGTTGACAAAATTCAATTTGACAAGCAACTTAAAACAATAGAACAACTAGATAAAGAAAGAAAAAGTCAGCAAAAAACCTTACGATTTTCTAAGCTAATTAGTATACTAAGTATTGCATTAATTTCTATTTTGTCTTTGTTGAGTTTGTCTTTATATAAAAACAATAAAATTAGAACTAGTACAAACAAACTTTTAAAAGATAAAAACAAAGAGTTAACACTTGAAAAAGAAAAAGCTGAAAGAGCGTCTAAAGCTAGAGCCGATTTCTTATCTACTGTAAGTCATGAATTAAGAACACCATTAAACGCAATAAACGGAATAACTTACCTACTTTTACAAGAAAAACCAAAAGTAAGTCAGTTAAATTATCTTAAATCGTTAGAGTTTTCTGGAAACTATTTGCTAAATTTTATAAATGACATATTAGAAATTAACCGATTGGAATCGGATAAGGTATTAATTGAAAAAATAAGCTTCAACTTAACTGAATTAAGCGAAAACATTACGGCTTCTTTTAAAGAATTTATCAATGAAAACAATATAAATTTTCATTTAAATATTGATAATTCTATAATATATAATTTAAAAGGAGATCCAACCAAATTATCGCAAATTCTGATAAATTTATTAAACAATGCCATTAAATTTAGTAAAGATGGTGATGTTTGGTACACAATTAAAAAGAAATCTGAAACGGAAAACAATGTAATTCTATATTTCGAAATATGCGATAATGGAATTGGAATTCCTAAAGAAAAACAAGATGCCATTTTTGATAGTTTTAGCCAAGGTTCGGTAGAAATTAACAGAACTTATGGAGGAACAGGTTTAGGATTATCTATTGTGAAAAAGATTTTAGAAATAATGGGAAGTCAAATTCATTTAAAAAGTGAGTCTGGAAAAGGAAGCACATTTAGTTTTGAATTAGAATTTGAAAAAGGAATAAGAGACAATATTGTAATTGAAGTTAATCAGAAAGTTGAATTTTTAAACCAAAAAAATATTCTTTTGGTAGAAGACAACAAGATCAATCAAATGATTACTAAAAAAATGCTTGAAAAAAGAGGTATTACTTGTAAGATAATAGACAATGGTGAAGACGCCATCGAAGATGTTAAAACAAATAGTTACGATTTAATTTTAATGGATGTTCATTTACCTGGTATAAACGGAACTGAAGCTACAAGTGAGATAAGAAAATTCAACAACAAAATTCCTATTGTGGCATTAACTGCAATTTCTCTAAACGAAAATAGAGAAATGCTCTTATCCTACGGAATGAATGATGTAATCACCAAGCCTTTTGAACCAGAGCATTTCTATACTATCGTTACTAAATATTTGACTAGTAATTAACGATTAAGTTCTTAATTAAATTGCGAACATGAGGTTCTGCTTTTTGAGCGGCTTGTAGTACTTCTTCATGATTTACTTCTTCAATATTTTCTTCATCACCCATATCAGTAATTACAGAAACTCCAAAGCATTCCATGTTCATGTGTCGTGCCACAATCACCTCTGGCACTGTAGACATTCCTACACAATCTGCCCCTAACGCTTTAACCATTTTATATTCGGCAAGTGTTTCAAATGTTGGTCCTTGTAAACCTAAGTAAATTCCGCTTTTTAAATCTATATTTAATTCTTTTGCTAACTCAAATGCTTTTAAATTCATAGCCTTTGAATAAGGCTCACTCATATTTACAAATCTTGGTCCAAAACGTTCATCATTATGCCCGCGCAAAGGATGTTCAGGCATCATATTAACGTGATCTGTGATTACTGCAACATCTCCAACTTTATAAGTTGGATTAACACCTCCAGAAGCATTAGATACAATTAACTTCGTTACTCCTAAATATTTCATTACTCTCACTGGAAACGTTACTTGTTTCATATCGTACCCTTCGTAAAAATGAAAACGACCTTGCATTGCCACCACTTTTTTAGCTCCAATTGTTCCAAAAACTAAAGCACCTTTATGACCTTGAACGGTTGAAACTGGAAAATTTGGTATTTCTGTATAAGGTATTGTATGTTCTATGGTAATATCTTCTGTAAATCCGCCTAATCCTGAACCTAAAATTACACCATATTCTGGAGTAAAATTGGTTTTATTTTTAATGAAACTAACTGTTTCTTGAACCTTTTCCCACATAATCTTTTATCGTTTTATCTATGTTTTTATTATTTAAAAATGCCGACTTTATTGGTAAGTAAAACAACTGCGCTTTTGGCAACAATCCGTTTAAACGAACAAAATCTTTTTCTGTAGTAATTATTTTTCTTCCTTTTGCTTTCGCTAAAATTTGCTCACAATCTTGCTTTGAAAAATGATGATGATCTGGAAAAACCAAAGTTTCATCGGTGTCACTTTGTAAAAATTCGAAGAATAGCTTAGGCTTTGCAATTCCGGCAACTAACACTTTACTTTCCTTTTTAATTTCTGAAACCAACAATTGACTATCATTTCCAAAAACAAAATCATCATACTGTATTGTTGTAAAAAAAACAGATTGTGTTACATTTAACTTTTCTCTGATTTTCTGCTGTGCAAGTTCTGATAAATCGGATGGACATTTTGTGACAATTATCATATCGGCACGTTTTTTTCCTGACGAAGGTTCGCGTAAATTCCCGAAAGGCAAAATATAATCGTTGCAAAACAAATCATCGTAAGCGGTTAGCAAAATGTAAAATCCAGCTTTTACTTTTCTGTGCTGAAAAGCGTCGTCTAGTAAAATAACATCAGGCTTATCTTTAAGTTGTAATAAATTTTCAATTCCATTTTTACGATTGGCATCAACTGCAACTTGAATTTTAGGAAATTTCGAAAAAAACTGAAATGGTTCATCGCCAATAGAAGATGCTGTAGCTGTATCATCAGCTAAAATAAAACCTGCTGTTGAACGCTTGTAACCTCGACTCAAAACGGCAATTTTATAGCCATCAGAAAGTAAACGAATTAAATATTCGATTTGAGGTGTTTTTCCTGTGCCGCCAACGCTAAGATTTCCAACTGCAATAATTGGAATATCAAAAGCATAACTTTTGAAAATGCCTTTATCGTAAAGACAATTTCGGATATAAGTAATGAGCCAATACAAAAAGGCTACAGGAAAAAGTATTTTTCGTAATAAAATCATATTACGAAAGTAATTATTTTGAGTGAAATTCATCTATTAAATACAGAAAATACCTTTTAAAATTTTATCTTTGATAATGAAAATTATTTAAAATGGAGTTACAAAAAATTCTTTCTGTTCTTGAAGAAATGGCACCACTTGGTTATGCTGAAGATTTTGACAATGTGGGGCTTTTAGTTGGGAATCAAAACATGACAATTTCAGGTGTTTTGGTTTGTCATGATGCGTTAGAATCGGTTATTGATGAAGCTATTTCTAAAAAATGTAATTTGGTTGTATGTTTTCACCCTATTTTATTTTCTGGAATTAAAAAAATAACAGGAAAAAATTATGTAGAACGTGCAATTCTAAAAGCAATTAAAAACGATATTGCAATTTATGCTGTTCATACTGCTTTAGACAATCATCAGAATGGAGTTAATAAAATTTTCTGCGATGCACTAGGCTTAAAAAATTCTAAAGTTTTAATTCCGAAAGAAAATTATATTCAAAAACTAATAACTTTTACTTTACCAGAAAATGCAGAAAAAATTAGAAATGCATTATTTGATGCTGGTGCTGGGAAAATTGGTAATTATGAAGATTGTAGTTTTAATTCGCAAGGAATTGGAACCTATATGGGAAATGAAAATTCTAATCCAGAATATGGCGAACGTTTTGAATTTGTAGAAGCATCTGAAATTAAAATTGAAGTTACGTTTGAAAAACATTTACAAAGCAAAATTTTAAAAGCATTATTTAGTCACCATGTGTATGAAGAAGTCCCTTATGAGATTTATCAATTGGAAAACAAACATCAAAATATTGGTTTAGGTCGTGTGGGCGAACTTGAAAATCCGCTTTCTGAAACTGAATTTTTACAATTAGTCAAAGAAAAATTACAATGTGGTGGAATTAGACACTCTGCTTTTACTGGAAAATCAATAAAAAAAGTAGCCGTTTTAGGCGGAAGTGGAAGTTTTGCAATTAAAAATGCAATATCTTCAGGAGCAGACGCTTACCTTACGGCCGACTTAAAATACCATCAGTTTTATGAAGCTGAAAATCAGTTACTTTTAGCCGATATTGGTCACTTTGAGAGCGAAAGATATACAAAAAATTATATTGTTGATTTTCTTAAAGAAAAAATCACTAATTTTGCACCAAATTCGCTGCAATGCGGAATTATTTTATCAGAAGAAAATACAAATCCAGTTAAGTACTTTTAAATATGGCAACAATCAAAGAGCTAAGTGTAGAAGATAAGTTAAGAGCCCTTTATGCTTTACAACTAGTTGACTCTAAAATAGACGAAATAAGAAATGTAAGAGGAGAATTACCTCTTGAAGTAGAAGATTTAGAAGATGAAGTAGCAGGACTTTCTACTCGTTTAGACAAACTAAAAAGTGATTTAGAGACTATTGACGAGCAAATCAAAGAAAAGAAAAATGCAATTGATGAGCATAAAGCTGCGATTAAAAAATATTTAGAGCAACAAAAAAATGTTCGTAATAATAGAGAATTCAACTCTTTAACTAAAGAAGTGGAATTTCAGGAATTGGAAATTCAATTGGCTGAAAAACACATTAAAGAAATGAAAGCTTCTATTGAACATAGAAAAGAAGTAATTGCTCAAACTAAAGAAAAATTAGACGGCAAACAGACGCACTTAAAACATAAAAAAGCTGAATTAAGCGACATTATGGCTGAAACTGAAAAAGAAGAAAACTTTTTATCTTCTAAATCAGAAGAATTAAGAGGTCAAATCGAAGAGCGTTTAATTGCTGCATATGACAGAATTAGAACTAGTGTAAGAAACGGCTTAGCTGTAGTTTCTATTGAGCGTGGCGCTTCTGCAGGTTCATTCTTTACTATTCCACCACAAACACAAATGGAAATTGCTGCACGTAAAAAAATTATTACAGATGAGCACAGTGGAAGAATTTTAGTTGATGGCGTTTTAGCTGACGAAGAAAAAGAAAAAATGGAAAAATTATTTGCAGCGCTGTAATTATTACATTTTCAAAATAACAGAAAGTCCTTTTTTTAAAAGGGCTTTTTTTGTTTTTAATTACACAGAGATTCACAGAGTTTTTTTTTATTTTGATTGTGTTGAAAAGAGTTACACCGAGACATTTACTATCATAAGCTTTTAAGACAAAAACTTTGCGCTCTTTGTGGTTAAATTACACAGAGATTTATAGAGTTTTTTTTATTTTGATTGTGTTGAAAAGAGTTACACCGAGACATTTACTATCATAAGCTTTTAAGACAAAAACTTTGCGCTCTTTGTGGTTAAATTACACAGAGTTTCACAGAGTTTTTTTGTTCCGAAGCTTCGGGATTGATTGTGTTGAAAAGAGATACACCAAGACATTTACTATTAAAAGCTTTTAAGACAAAAACTTTGCGCTCTTTTGCGGTTAATTACACTGAGATTCATAGCGTTTTTTGTCCCGAAGTTTTGGGATTGATTGTAATAGAAAGAAATACACTGAGATATTTTACTTTTTTAAAACTTGTAATGAAATTTTATGTAACGAAACCAAATCGACTAATTACTTATCACTATTCACTAATCACTAAAAAAACTTATCTTTGCATCATGGAAGAAAATGCAACCCGAATTAATAAGTTTTTATCAGAAACTGGTTTTTGTTCACGCAGAGAAGCCGATCGTTTGATTGAGCAAGGAAGAGTTACCATAAACGGAAAGGTTCCGGAAATGGGAACCAAAGTAATATCTAGCGACGAAGTTCGTGTGAATGGTAAATTAATTCAGGAACGCACAGAAAAACCAATTTATTTGGCATTCAACAAGCCTGCAGGAATTGAGTGTACGACTAACTTAGATGTTAGAGACAATATTATTGATTTTATAAAATATCCCGAACGTATTTTTCCTATTGGTCGTTTAGACAAAGCCAGTGAAGGTTTGATTTTTATGACGAATGATGGCGATATTGTAAACAAAATTCTTCGTGCGCGTAACAACCACGAAAAAGAATACATTGTAACTGTAAACCATCCAATTACTGACCGATTTATTGAACGAATGGCAAACGGAATTCCGATTTTGGAAACGATTACCAAGAAATGTAAAGTAGAACATATTAGTAAATTTGTGTTTCGCATTATTTTAACGCAGGGTTTAAATAGACAAATTCGTAGAATGTGTGAATATTTAGATTACGAAGTAACTGCTTTAAAACGTACGCGTATCATTAACATTTCATTAGATGTTGCCGAAGGAAAATATCGTAACCTTACCGATGCGGAAATAACAGAATTAAACAAACTGATTGAGCCTTCGAGCAAAACCGAAGAAGCAAGTTTACCAAGTAATAAAGGTAAATTTACGGGTAAGAGGAATTATGGGGAGCGAAATAGATAGTTTTTAAAACTTCATATTATTCCAAAAATCAACATTATATTTCACTTTTTCAAATAAATGTTCTTCATCCTTATTTTTTATTAGTTTAGGATTTTGAATGTTAAAATCCTTCCAATTTGAATTTACTATTATTTCAAATTCTTCTTTATCAACTGCATTGTTATAAACATTACCGGATAAAACACTTGTAGATTGTGTAATGAAATAGTATTCGCCAATCTTAGTAAAATCTGTAAGCATGGATTCGTTTTTAAACTCTTTTGAAGTATATTTTGACAACGAATTTTTAAGATGAAATCCTTCTCTAAACTGTTCTGGAAATTCGGTTACTGACCAATTTTCAAAAATCTTTACAATGGCAAAATCTTTTTTATTCACATACAAATATCCTGAATAGTCACTTAAGAAAACGCGTCTTGTAAAAGTGGAATGATTTCTTGGCGATGAAAAATTAATCACAAAGACTTCTTCGTTGTTGTACATCTTAGTTTCTTCAATTTGAAAAATAAATTTCTTAAACTTTCCTTTTTTCAAAAAAGGGGCATATTTTATTGGACAATTGTACACCAAACCATGATATTCTCTTAAACTTTCTGATAAAAAATCACCTTTCTTATTCCACCTCAGTTCTTTAACATTCTTTGTACTTCTATTAATATGATTTACATAACCTAAATCATATTGTTCGGCAATAAAATCAAAATCGAGATATGTAACATTTGAAACTTTGGCTTGAATATTTGTTTTCATCTCAGAACTAAATGGATTATCAGGATAGTTTCTTTCAAAAGATTCTATCACATTTTTCATAACCTGATAAGCCGTTCTTTTTCCATAAATGACAACTTCATTTAATTCCGTTTTCTTAATTTCATCATCATTAGACTCTGATAGTTTAGCCGTATGTATATTTTTAGTTTTAAAAACTTTATTCTCATCATCTGAATCTATTATAGTAGAAGGTGTAACGCTTCTAAAATAGAGATAACCATCATGCAACTCATTCAATTTGCTTTCAACAAAGGTAATCGGGCTAAAAAGTCTGTTCCATGCTAAAATTTGCATTCTGCTTTGGTTTGAAGAAATAAAAATGTGTGGAGAAGTATTTTTTTCTTTTAAAAAATACTCAAATGAGTGATTTTTAATTGATGTTTCATACCATTTATTTTGAAGATAAATTGAATCCTCAGCCGTTACTGCAGCTAAACTGTACACTTTGTTTTTAAGTTCTTTTTTTATGTAAGAACCCATTGGCACAAACTCTTTCAATATAGGCTCAGTAATTGAACTTATATTATTTGCAAAATGCGCATTGGCTCCCCAACAAATTATCTTAGCTTCAGGATTTTGTTTTAAATAAGCTAATAAATTATCCGCCATTTGTTTATCACGAATATTATCAAATGAAGTTGTACTGAAAGTACTTAAAATCTCTTCTTTTGAAATAGCATCATTACCTAACTCTAAAAGACTTTTTACAATTTGATTCCAATAAAACTTTTCTTCAGAATCTTTTTGTTGGCTAATTTTAGATTTGAATAATGTTAATTCGGTTTTAAATTGCTCATAAGAAATATCTTCTTCATCAAACATACCAGAATTAGTCATCGATTCTAAAAGCAACTCAAAATCTTCTTGTTTAAATTTTATTTTATGATTGATTTTTTTAGCATATTCAAATAAATCTTTAGCTAATAAGACATTTCCATTATTACCCGTAATCTGATAATCAAAACCGAAAATTTTAAAATTTTTCTTTTTCTGATTATAAAACTCGATAAAACTTTGAAATTCGTTTCTTTTTGCCCAAATAGAAAACAAAGAATTTGATAGTGCTTCCTTTACATTTTGCCCTTCACTAATACTTTTTTGAGCTTTCCACACATCATAAATTCCAGATTCAAATGCAATAGTATTAAAACCCATTTCTTGATGTAAATACTGAACGATTTTAGTTTTCATTTCAAAAACATTTCCATCAAAATGCGTATTTTCTCCAAGCATAACCACTTGAACATCTTTTAATTCTTCTTTTAAAAAACTAAAATCAGTGATTTCGGGATTTTGTGAAAGAGTTATTATTTTAGGATTGAATTCTTGCGCAGACAATGCTAGACTAAATAAAATACAAAGTACAATTGTTAGATTTTTCAAATAGTTTATTTTGATAGTTATGAAAAAAAATTAAACAATAGAATAACGAAAAAATAATTGAGTTATTGCATAATCGCTACTTCCATCACATAATCATCCATAATATAACCGTTTCCAATATCAATCACTTCGTCTTTTACTTTTGTAAAACCTAGTTTAGTATAAAAATGTATGGCATGATTGAATTTATTTACGTTTAAAAAAATGTATTTTTGGTCTTGTTCTATAGCTTTTATTTTTACGAGCTCAAAAAACTGTCGTCCTAAACCAGTGCCTTGGGTTTCGGGTAACACGTAAATTTTGTGGATTTTGGTTTTGTTGGGTTTGCTATTAATTTCATAGGAAACAAAACCTACGTACTTGTCATCATCGTCTTGTGCCAAATAAAAAACGTGCCCTTTTTGCATTAATTCACCCAAAGCGGTTTCTGTGTAAAACTTATCAATCATATAATCTAATTGCGCTATGGAAATAATTTTACCATAAGCTATGGGCCAAATTTTCTTGGTTAAGTCGATGATAATAGGAAGATCTGATATATTTACTTTAACTAAGTTCATTATACAAATGATATAAAAATGTCAAGTTAAACTTGTTTCGCCTTAAAAAACAGAAACAAGTTCAGGTTAACAAACAAAAAAATTATGCTTGACCTGTTGGTCCAAAATTTAATGGAATATTTGGTGTTTCGCCTTCCAAAATTTCTCCGTGCTGACTTTCGAATCTTCTAATGTTTTCGGCCATAGCTTTTAACAAGCGCTTTGCATGTTGTGGCGTTAATACAATTCTAGATTTTACTTTAGCTTTTGGTACTCCTGGCATAATAGCTACAAAATCTAGAACAAACTCAGAATTTGAATGATTAATAATTGCTAAATTAGAATAAATTCCTTCTGCTGTTTTTTCGTCTAATTCAATGTTTATTTGTCCTTGTTGGTTGTTGTTTTCCATATTTTTATCATTACGAGGAGCGAAGTAATCTCCTCATTTAAGTTAATTATTTATTTTAAAACATATAAGCCATAGGAGTTTATACTTTTTGACTTTATTGGATTTTTAAATTGGTTTAAGTGATGAACTAAATCTATTACAAGATTAAGTATAATTTTGATTAAAAAAAAACCTAACAAAAATTAATTTGTTAGGTTTTTAAGTATTAGAATAGCGCTACTCTTAGTAATTAAATTCTTCTTTAGCAGCCACTAAATCATTGTATTCTTCTTTAGAACCTACTATCATATTGTCATAGTCTCTCATACCTGTACCAGCTGGAATTCTATGTCCTACAATAACATTTTCTTTCAATCCTTCTAATGTATCTACTTTACCTGCAACAGCAGCTTCGTTTAATACTTTAGTTGTTTCCTGGAACGATGCCGCAGAAATGAATGATTTCGTTTGTAACGATGCTCTCGTAATACCTTGAAGTACTGGAGTAGCAGTTGCTGTAATAACATCACGAGCTTCTACTAAGTTTTTATCATTACGTTTTAATAACGAATTTTCATCTCTTAACTGACGTGGAGAAATAATTTGACCTGGTTTTAAATTTTCAGAGTCACCTGCTTCTTCTACCACTTTCATTCCGTATAATTTGTCGTTTTCAACAAGGAAATCACTTGTATGCGCTAATTGATCTTCTAAGAATAATGTATCTCCTGGATCTACGATTCTTACTTTACGCATCATTTGACGGATAACCACTTCAAAGTGTTTGTCATTGATTTTTACCCCTTGTAAACGGTATACTTCTTGAATTTCATTTACTAAATACTGTTGAACAGCAGATGGTCCTTGAATTCTTAAAATATCTTCTGGAGTAATTGCACCATCAGAAAGTGGCGTACCTGCTTTCACGTAGTCATTCTCTTGCACTAAGATTTGGTTAGAAAGTTTTACTAAATATTTCTTTACTTCGCCAAATTTAGACTCGATAGCAATTTCTCTATTTCCTCTTTTGATTTTTCCGAATGTTACAACACCGTCAATTTCAGAAACTACCGCTGGGTTAGATGGGTTACGAGCTTCTAATAACTCGGTAATTCTTGGTAAACCTCCCGTGATATCGCCAGTTTTAGAAGAACGACGTGGAATTTTTACTAAAATTTTACCGGCTTTAATTTTCTCTCCATTATCTACCATAAGGTGAGCTCCAACTGGTAAGTTGTAAGAACGAATTAATTCGCCATCTTTACCATAAATTAATAAAGTAGGAACTAATTTTTTATTTCTACCTTCAGAAATTACTTTTTCTTGGAAACCTGTTTGCTCATCGATTTCAACTAAGAACGATTGTCCTTGTTCTAAATCTTCATAAGCAATTTTTCCTGTAAATTCTGAAACAATAACTCCATTATATGGATCCCATTTACAAATTACAGTACCTTTTTCAACAACGTCTCCGTCTTTAACAAAAATACTTGAACCGTAAGGAATATAGTGTGTATTTAATAAAATACCTGTTTTAGCATCAACTAATTTTAATTCAGTAGAACGAGAAATTACGATATCAACAGTGTTTCCTTCAGCATCTTCACCTTTAACTGTTTTTAAATCTTCAATTTCTAATCTACCTGCAAAACGAGTTACAATATTTGATTCTTCAGAAATACCTCCAGCAACCCCTCCAACGTGGAACGTACGAAGTGTTAACTGTGTACCTGGCTCACCAATTGATTGCGCTGCAATAACTCCAACTGCTTCACCTTTCTGAGTCATTTTACCAGTAGCTAAGTTTCTACCATAACATTTAGCACAAATACCTTTTGTAGCTTCACAAGTTAATGGAGAACGAACTTCTACTCTTTCTATTGGAGATACTTCAATTTTCTTAACAATAGCTTCTGTAATTTGCTCACCTGCATGAATTAAAATTTCATTATCAAGTGGATTAACTACATTTTGTAAAGCTACACGTCCTAAGATTCTTTCTCCTAAAGTTTCAACAATCTCTTCGTTTTTCTTTAAAGCAGAAACTTCAATACCTCTTAAAGTACCACAATCTACAGAGTTTACAATAACATCTTGAGATACATCATGTAATCTACGAGTTAAGTAACCAGCATCGGCAGTTTTAAGAGCGGTATCCGCAAGACCTTTACGAGCACCGTGAGTAGAAATAAAGTACTCAAGGATAGAAAGACCTTCTTTAAAGTTCGATAAAATTGGGTTTTCGATAATTTCACCACCACCAGCAGTAGATTTTTTAGGCTTAGCCATCAAACCACGCATACCAGTTAACTGACGAATTTGTTCTTTAGAACCCCTTGCTCCAGAGTCAAGCATCATATATACCGAGTTGAAACCTTGTTGGTCTTCACGGATATTTTTCATTGCTAACTCAGTTAATTGAGCATTCGCAGAAGTCCAAATATCAATAACTTGGTTGTAACGTTCGTTATTAGTAATAAGACCCATGCTATAGTTCATTGAAATTCCGTCAACTTGCTCACGAGCATCAGCGATTAACTGCGTTTTTTGTTCTGGAATTCTAATATCACCTAATGAGAATGATAATCCACCACGGAATGCAAACTTGTACCCCATATCTTTCATGTTATCCAAGAAAGCTGCTGTTGTAGGAACGTCAGTAACCGCTAAGATTTTACCAATAATATCACGAAGTGATTTCTTAGTTAATACCTCATTAATATATCCTGCAGCTTCAGGTACTACTTCATTAAATAATACTCTACCTGCTGTAGTTTGAATAATTTTATAAACTAATTCACCTTCTTCATTAAAATCTCTTGCTCTAATTCTCACTCTAGCATTTAATTCTAATTTTCCTTCATTCAAAGCAATATTTACTTCTTCAGCTGAATAGAAAGTTAAACCTTCACCTAAAATTTTCATTTCTGGTGTAGACAAACGCTCTTTGGTCATATAATAAAGACCAAGAACCATGTCTTGAGAAGGTACTGTAATTGGAGCACCATTTGCAGGATTCAAGATATTGTGAGACGCCAACATTAATAATTGAGCTTCTAAAATAGCTTCTGGTCCTAATGGTAAGTGAACCGCCATCTGGTCACCATCGAAATCGGCATTAAACGCCGTACATACTAATGGGTGTAACTGGATTGCTTTTCCTTCAATTAACTTAGGTTGGAATGCTTGAATACCTAAACGGTGTAACGTAGGAGCACGGTTAAGTAATACCGGGTGACCTTTAATTACGTTTTCAAGTATATCCCATACAACTGGCTCTTTTTTGTCGATAATTTTCTTAGCCGACTTAACTGTTTTAACAATTCCTCTTTCGATTAATTTACGAATAACGAATGGTTTGTATAGTTCAGCAGCCATATCTTTTGGCAAACCACATTCGAACAATTTCATTTCTGGTCCAACGACAATTACTGAACGAGCAGAATAATCTACACGTTTTCCTAATAAGTTTTGACGGAAACGACCTTGTTTACCTTTTAATGAATCAGATAATGATTTTAATGGTCTGTTTGATTCTGTTTTAACAGCAGAAGCTTTACGTGTGTTATCAAATAATGAATCTACAGATTCTTGTAACATACGTTTTTCGTTTCTTAAGATAACTTCTGGAGCTTTAATCTCCATTAATCTTTTTAAACGGTTGTTACGAATGATAACTCTTCTGTATAAATCATTTAAATCTGAAGTTGCGAAACGACCTCCATCAAGCGGCACTAACGGACGCAATTCTGGTGGGATAACTGGAATAACTTTCAAAATCATCCATTCAGGACGGTTTTCTCTGTTTTTATTCGAGTCACGGAACGATTCTACAACATTTAAACGTTTTAATGCTTCTGTTTTACGTTGTTTAGATGTTTCGTTATTAGCGGCATGACGTAAACTATAAGAAAGTTCATCTAAGTCTGTACGAGCTAATAAATCCATAATACATTCAGCACCCATTTTAGCGATGAATTTATTAGGATCGTTGTCATCTAAATATTGGTTTTCCATTGGAAGTGTATCTAAAATATTTAAATACTCTTCTTCTGTAAGGAAATCTAATCTTTGTAATGATTCGCCATCAACATTTTTAGCAATACCTGCTTGAATTACTACATATCTTTCGTAGTAAATAATCATATCTAATTTCTTAGAAGGCAACCCTAAAATATAACCAATTTTGTTTGGAAGTGAACGGAAATACCAAATGTGAGCAATTGGCACGACAAGGTTGATGTGACCTACTCTATCTCTACGTACTTTTTTCTCTGTTACTTCAACACCACATCGGTCACAAACGATTCCTTTGTAGCGAATTCTTTTATATTTTCCACAAGCACATTCGTAATCTTTTACTGGACCGAAAATACGCTCACAGAAAAGACCATCTCTTTCTGGTTTGTGAGTACGATAGTTGATAGTTTCTGGTTTTAAAACCTCACCTCTAGATTCTCCTAAAATTGATTCTGGAGAAGCTAATCCTATCGTGATTTTGTTAAATCTTTTGATTTGTTGCTTGTCTTTACTATTTCTATTATTCATCATAGTTTTTACTATTGATTTATTTTGCAATTAAAAATTGATTTTGAACAGCTGTAGTCATACTACTTTTCTGTTGACTCGGATTACTTCTCTAAACTTCAAACCTAAAATTTTGAAGTGCTAATTATAAAAACCAAAAGGTTTAAATAAAAAATCGGAACGGTTTACGGTTATAAATCCTTAAAAACTTATTATAATGAGTATTCAGTTTTCAGTCGCAGTTTTCAGATTGAACTGCATACTGCGACTGTGACTGTTTACTATAATTATTCTTCTAATCTGATGTCTAATCCAAGACCTTTCAATTCATGCATTAATACATTGAATGATTCTGGTAATCCTGGTTCTGGCATAGTTTCACCCTTAACGATTGCTTCGTAAGTTTTAGCTCTACCAATTACGTCATCCGATTTAACAGTCAAGATTTCTCTTAAAGTACTTGATGCGCCATATGCTTCAAGTGCCCAAACCTCCATCTCTCCAAAACGCTGACCTCCAAATTGAGCTTTACCTCCTAATGGTTGTTGCGTAATTAACGAGTATGGACCAATTGAACGTGCGTGCATTTTATCATCTACCATATGTCCTAATTTCAACATGTAAATTACACCCACAGTTGCACGTTGGTGGAAACGCTCTCCAGTTCCTCCATCATACAAATACGTATGACCGAATCTTGGAATTCCAGCTTCGTCTGTAAATTCATTAATTTGATCTAAAGTAGCACCGTCAAAAATTGGAGTAGCAAATTTCTTGTTCAATTTTTGTCCAGCCCAACCAAGAACTGTTTCATAAATCTGACCGATGTTCATACGAGATGGTACTCCAAGTGGATTCAATACGATATCTACTGGTGTTCCGTCTTCTAAGAATGGCATATCTTCATGACGAACGATTTTTGCAACAATACCTTTGTTACCGTGACGTCCTGCCATTTTATCCCCTACTTTTAATTTACGTTTCTTAGCGATGTAAACTTTAGCAAGTTTTAAAATTCCAGAAGGTAATTCATCTCCAACAGTAATTGTAAATTTCTCTCTTCTTAACCAACCTTGTAAATCGTTTAATTTGATTTTGTAGTTGTGAATTAAGTCGTTCACCATTGCATTGGTATGCTCATCTGTTGTCCACTGACCTTTAGTTAAGTGAGCAAAATCTTCTACTCCTTGTAACATCTTTTTAGTGAATTTTTTACCTTTTGGTAATACTTCTTCCCCTAAATCGTTCATTACACCTTGAGAAGTTTTACCATCGATGATAACAAATAATTTTTCAATTAATTTGTCTTTCAAGTCAGTATACTTAACTTCAAATTCAGTTTCTAATTTATCAACGTCTTCTTTATCTTTAGAACGTTTTCTCTTATCTTTTACTGCTTTCGCAAATAATTTTTTATCTAAAACCACACCGTGTAAAGATGGAGACGCTTTTAATGAAGCATCTTTTACATCACCTGCTTTATCTCCGAAGATAGCTCTTAAAAGTTTTTCTTCTGGAGTAGGATCTGATTCTCCTTTTGGTGTAATTTTTCCGATTAAAATGTCGCCAGGTTTAACCTCTGCACCAATTCTAATCATACCGTTTTCATCTAAATCTTTAGTAGCTTCTTCAGAAACGTTTGGAATATCATTAGTTAATTCTTCGTTACCTAATTTAGTATCACGAACTTCTAATGTATAATCATCAATATGTAATGATGTAAAAATGTCATCACGTACTACTTTTTCAGAAATTACGATTGCATCCTCGAAGTTGTACCCTTTCCATGGCATGAACGCCACTTTTAAGTTTCTTCCGATTGCTAATTCTCCGTTTTGAGTAGCATAACCTTCACATAATACTTGACCTTTAGCAACTCTGTCACCTTTTCTTACGATAGGTTTAAGGTTGATACAAGTACTTTGGTTGGTTTTTCTATATTTGATTAATTGATACGTTTTATCATCTGAATCAAAGCTTACCATACGTTCTTCTTCAGTTCTGTCGTATTTGATAGTAATCATATTAGCATCAACATACTCAACAGTTCCGTTTCCTTCCGCATTGATTAATACTCTTGAATCAGAAGCAACTTGTCTTTCTAAACCAGTACCAACGATTGGAGCTTCAGGACGTAATAATGGAACGGCCTGACGCATCATGTTAGATCCCATCAACGCACGGTTCGCATCATCATGCTCTAAGAAAGGAATCAATGAAGCCGATATAGAAGCAATTTGATTTGGAGCAACGTCAGTGTAATGAATTTCAGTTGGATCAACAACTGGGAAATCACCTTCTTCACGTGCAATTACTTTATCTGCAGTAATTTTACCATTTGCATCCATTTCAATGTTTGCCTGAGCAATCATTTTACCTTCTTCTTCCTCTGCACTTAAGTAAACTGGAGTTGATTGTAAATCTACCACACCTTCTGTTACCTTACGGTAAGGTGTTTCGATGAATCCCATTCCGTTAACTTTAGCATAAACTCCTAAAGATGAAATCAAACCAATGTTTGGTCCCTCTGGTGTTTCAATTGGACAAAGTCTTCCGTAGTGTGTATAGTGAACGTCACGAACCTCGAAACCAGCTCTTTCTCTAGATAAACCTCCAGGTCCAAGGGCAGATAAACGACGTTTGTGTGTAATCTCTGCTAATGGATTCGTTTGGTCCATGAACTGAGATAACTGGTTAGTTCCAAAGAATGAGTTAATAACCGATGATAATGTTTTAGCATTAATCAAATCGATTGGTGTAAACACCTCATTATCACGAACATTCATTCTTTCACGAATAGTTCTAGCCATACGAGCTAAACCTACTCCGAACTGAGCTGATAATTGCTCACCAACTGTTCTTACACGACGGTTTGATAAGTGATCAATATCATCAATCTCTGCTTTAGAGTTGATTAATTCGATTAAATATTTAACGATTGTAATAATATCTTCTTTCGTTAAAACTTGTTTTTCCATTGGAATATCAAGGTTTAACTTTTTGTTCATTCTGTAACGACCAACTTCACCTAAGTTGTAACGTTGGTCAGAGAAGAACAATTTATCTATAATACCACGAGCCGTTTCCTCATCAGGCGGTTCCGCGTTACGTAATTGTCTGTAAATATGTTCAACAGCCTCTTTTTCAGAGTTTGTTGGATCTTTTTGTAACGTATTGTGAATAATTGTATAATCAGCCGCGTTGTTATCTTCTTTATGTAAAAGGATAGTTTTTACGTCAGCTTCAATTATTTCTTCGATATTATCTTTATCAAGGATTGTATCACGATCTAAGATAATTTCGTTACGTTCGATAGAAACTACTTCTCCAGTATCTTCATCTACGAAATCTTCATGCCATGTATTTAATACACGAGCAGCAAGTCTTCTTCCAGCATATTTTTTAATACCAGTTTTAGAAACTTTAATTTCTTCTGCTAAGTCGAAAATTTCCAAGATATCTTTATCTCTTTCAAATCCGATAGCTCTAAATAAAGTAGTAACAGGTAATTTTTTCTTTCTATCAATATACGCATACATTACGTTATTGATATCAGTAGCGAATTCAATCCAAGAACCTTTAAAAGGAATAATTCTGGCAGAATACAATTTAGTTCCATTTGCATGGAAAGACTGTCCAAAGAATACACCTGGAGATCTATGTAATTGCGATACAACTACACGCTCAGCACCATTAATTACGAATGTACCACTAGGTGTCATATATGGTATTGTTCCTAAATACACATCTTGAACGATTGTTTCAAAATCCTCGTGTTCAGGGTCAGTACAATATAATTTTAGTCTAGCTTTAAGAGGAACGCTATACGTTAAACCTCTGTCAATACACTCTTCGATGGTATATCTAGGTGGATCAATAAAATAATCTAGGAATTCTAATACGAACTGATTTCTCGTATCCGTAATTGGAAAGTTTTCCATGAAGGTATTATACAGCCCTTCGTTGCCTCTTTCGTCAGATTTAGTTTCCAATTGGAAAAAATCTTTAAACGATTTTACCTGAATATCTAGAAAATCTGGATATTGAGGAATGTTCTTAGTAGAAGCAAAATTTAATCTTTCAGTCTGATTAGCAATCATCAATGGATAAAATTTTGATTTAAAAAAAGTAATTTTTGTGTAAATACACTGTTTTAATAATACTTCCTTTTTAATAAACAATACATCTTTAAAATAAACCAGGAAAGATAGTTTAATTTTTTTCTTCGTTATTGTTTACCTTAAAACGCATAAAAAATACAATAATTTAATATACGCAAAATGGTTTAGGTCTTTGAGAACACTCCCAAGACCTAAACCTAGCTTATTAATGAGTAAAAATTATTTTAACTCAACTACAGCTCCTGCTTCTTCTAAAGCTTTCTTAAGACCTTCTGCCTCATCTTTAGAAACACCTTCTTTTACATTTGTTGGTGCAGCATCAACTAAATCTTTTGCTTCTTTAAGACCTAAACCAGTTAATTCTTTAACTGCTTTAACAACTCCTAATTTAGAAGCACCAGCTTCTTTTAATACTACTGTAAATTCAGTTTGCTCAGCAGCAGCTCCAGCATCTCCACCACCAGCAGCAACTACAACAGCTGCAGCAGCAGGCTCGATACCATACTCATCTTTTAATATTGTTGCTAATTCGTTAACTTCTTTAACTGTTAAGTTAACTAATTGTTCTGCGAATTGTTTCAAATCTGCCATTTTTTCTATCGTTTAAAATGTTTTGTAAAAAATATAATTTATTTGTGCGTACTTATTATTCTGCTCCTTCTTCCTTGTTAGGTTGATTTTTAAGAGCTGCAATAACTCTTTGAGCAGGAGATTGTAATAATCCAATGATTTCTCCGATAACTTCTTCTTTAGACTTGATAGCTACTAAGCTGTCTAATAAATTATCACCGATGTAAATTTCTTGGTTAATATAAGCTCCTTTAAAAAGTGGTTTTTCACCTTTCTTACGAAATTCTTTAATGATTTTTGCTGGGCCATTAGCCGTATCAGCAATAAACATAGAAGTATTTCCTTTAAGAACAGTTGATAAATCACCAAAGTCGCTATCAGAAGCTTCCATTGCTTTTTCAAGTAATGTATTCTTCACAACTTCTAATTTAATACCTGCTTTAAAACAAGCTCTTCTTAAGTTTGAAGTAGTATCTGCATCTAGTCCTGAAATGTCTGCTAAATAGATAACATTAACATCCGCTAACTGTGCAGTTAAATCTTTAATCGCGATTGATTTTTCTTCTCTAGTCATACTAAAAATTTTTAACTACCAATTATATTGCTTTAGGATCTAAAGCAATAGCAGGACTCATTGTACAAGATAAGTGAATAGACTTAATATATGTACCTTTAGCTGCAGTTGGTTTTAATTTGATTAATGTTTGAACGATTTCGTGTGCATTTTCATAGATTTTATCAGCATCAAAAGATACTCTACCTATTCCTGCGTGAACGATACCAGTTTTATCAACTTTGAAATCGATTTTACCAGCTTTTACTTCTGCAACAGCTTTAGCAACATCCATAGTTACAGTTCCTGTTTTAGGGTTAGGCATTAAACCTCTTGGTCCTAAAACACGTCCTAATGGACCTAATTTACCCATAACAGCTGGCATAGTGATAATTACATCAATATCTGTCCAACCATCTTTGATTTTTTGAAGATAATCATCTAAACCTACGTGGTCTGCACCAGCAGCTTTAGCTTCTGCTTCTTTATCTGGAGTAACAAGAGCTAAAACTCTTACATCTTTACCAGTTCCGTGAGGTAATGTTACAACCCCTCTTACCATTTGATTCGCTTTTCTTGGATCTACCCCTAATTTAACTGCGATATCAACAGACTCATCAAATTTTGCAGAAGCAACTTGTTTAATTAATGCAGAAGCATCTTTTAAACTATAAAGTTTATTCTTCTCAATTTTTGCTGCAGCCTCTTTTTGCTTTTTTGTCAATTTTGCCATTGTCTAATTCTTTTAACGATTAAAAAGGAGCATTCCCTGTTACTGTTATACCCATAGATCTAGCTGTACCTGCAATCATACTCATAGCTTTCTCTAATGTAAACGCATTTAGATCGGCCATTTTGTCTTCAGCAATAGCTTTAATTTGGTCCCAAGTAACACTTGCAACTTTTTTACGATTTGGTTCACCAGAACCAGACTTTAATTTAGCTGCTTCTAATAATTGAATTGCAGCAGGTGGCGTTTTAACAACGAAGTCAAAAGACTTGTCTTTATACACAGTAATTTGTACTGGTAAAACTTTGCCAGGTTTATCTTGTGTTCTTGCATTGAACTGCTTACAGAACTCCATGATGTTAACCCCAGCAGCCCCCAAAGCAGGTCCAACCGGTGGCGATGGATTCGCTGCACCTCCCTTAACTTGTAGTTTAACTACTTTACTAACTTCTTTTGCCATTTTTAAAAAAATTTAGCACATCTATCAATTGGAAGCGATTGATGTGATTTATATATGTAACGAAAATTATACTTTCTCAACTTGCATAAAACTCAGTTCTAATGGTGTTTTTCTTCCAAAAATTTTCACCATTACCTCTAGTTTACGCTTTTCTTCATTCACTTTTTCAATAGTACCATTAAAACCATTAAATGGACCATCTACTACTTTTACAGTTTCACCAATATTATATGGTATAGCAACACTGTCAACTTTTACAGACAACTCATCTACTTTACCTAACATTCTATTTACTTCAGATTGTCTTAACGGCACAGCATCTCCTCCTTTAGTTTCTCCTAAAAAGCCAATAACACCAGGGATAGATTTGATAATATGAGGAATTTCACCTGTTAAATTAGCTTCGATCATAATATAACCAGGAAAGTATACTTTATCCTTAGCTATTTTTTTTCCGTCACGCACAGTAACAACTTTTTCAGTTGGAACAAGAACCTGAGAAATATAATCAGCCATACCTAATCTAGCTGTTTCTGTTTCAATGTAAGCTTTAACTTTGTTTTCCTGACCACTTACAGCTCTTACCACATACCATTTATTCACATTATTGTCAGCCATTTCTTGGTATTATTTTATAGTGTTAAAAAATAATTCAAGAGCTTTTACGAATAACTCATCTACACCCCATGTTAATAAGGCGAAAACAATTGAAAACACAGCTACAATAATTGTTAAACGTTGTACATCAGCCCAAATTGGCCAAGTTACATTAGTTTTCAATTCATGAAAAGCTTCAGATATGTAATTAACTACTTTTGTCATTTTAATCTTTATTTGCACGGGCGGAGGGATTCGAACCCCCATCAATGGTTTTGGAGACCACTATACTAGCCCTTGTACTACGCCCGTATGTTAAAAAACCAGCAGCAAAACTGCTGGTTTAATTATTATTGACTTATAATTAGTCTAAAATTTCAGTAACCTGACCAGCACCTACTGTTCTACCACCTTCACGGATAGCAAAACGTAAACCTACTGATAAAGCGATAGGACTTAACAAAGTAACATCAATTGTTAAGTTATCACCAGGCATAACCATCTCTACACCAGCTGGTAAAGAAATAGTACCCGTTACGTCAGTTGTACGTACATAGAACTGAGGACGGTAGTTATTATGGAATGGAGTATGACGTCCACCTTCTTCTTTTTTCAAGATATATACCTCAGCTTTGAAATGAGCGTGTGGTTTAACAGATCCTGGCTTAACAATTACCATTCCTCTTTTAATATCTTCTTTAGCGATACCTCTTAATAATAAACCTACGTTATCACCAGCTTCACCTCTATCAAGGATTTTACGGAACATCTCAACTCCTGTAATAGTAGAAGTTAATTTATCTGCACCCATACCAATGATTTCAACTGGATCTCCTGTATTAGCAACACCTGTTTCGATACGACCTGTAGCAACAGTTCCACGACCAGTAATTGTAAATACATCTTCAACTGGCATTAAGAAAGGTTTTTCAACGTCACGAACTGGTAATTCAATCCAGCTATCAACAGCCTCCATTAATTCCATGATAGTAGCAACCCATTTTGGATCACCATTCAATCCACCTAAAGCAGAACCTTGGATAACTGGACCATTATCTCCATCATATTGATAGAAAGATAATAAATCTCTAATTTCCATTTCTACTAATTCTAATAATTCAGCATCATCAACCATATCCACTTTGTTCATGAATACAACCATTCTAGGCACACCTACTTGACGACCTAAAAGGATGTGCTCTCTTGTTTGTGGCATAGGACCATCTGTAGCAGCAACTACTAAGATAGCACCGTCCATTTGAGCAGCACCTGTAACCATGTTCTTAACGTAATCCGCGTGACCTGGACAGTCAACGTGAGCGTAGTGACGGTTAGCTGTAGAATATTCTACGTGTGAAGTATTAATAGTAATACCTCTTTCTTTTTCTTCTGGAGCATTATCAATTTGATCAAATGATTTTGCTTCTGATAAACCAGCATCAGCTAATACTTTAGTAATTGCAGCTGTTAAGGTAGTTTTACCGTGGTCAACGTGTCCGATAGTTCCAATATTTAAATGGGGCTTCGAACGATCAAAGGTTTCTTTTGCCATGATTTAATAATTTAATCTTAGTTATATATTAGTGTTCAAAAAATAAACTTTTTTAAGAGCCAATGACGGGAATTGAACCCGTGACCTCTTCCTTACCAAGGAAGCACTCTACCCCTGAGCTACACCGGCTTTTGTGTATTCAGAAGTTAGCCGTCAGAATTTAGAAAAAAACTAAACCCATCACTCTAAATTCAAAATCTCGTGGGGAGAGCAGGATTCGAACCTGCGAAGACGTAGTCAGCGGATTTACAGTCCGCCCTCGTTGGCCGCTTGAGTATCTCCCCAAACCTTTTACATTCAGTTACTTAAAAACTTGAGCCGATGGAGGGACTCGAACCCACGACCTGCTGATTACAAATCAGCTGCTCTAGCCAGCTGAGCTACACCGGCAACTTAAATATAAAAAGTCCGCTATTTCTAACGGACTGCAAATGTATATAATTTATTTTTGAATCAAAACATTTTTTATGTTTTTTTTATTTTTATAGATGCTCTCTTAATTTTTCTTTTCTTTTCAATATTACACGCTCTAATGAATCTACAGATAAATCAACACCTTCTTCAAAACTTTTAGTTGTTTTTTTTACTACAAAATCATCTCCAGGCACATTAATTTTTATCTCTACCGTTTTATTTTCTTTGTCGCTGGTATTTTCAAGCTTTAAAAAAACATCTGACGATACTATTTTGTCATAATATTTTTCCAATTTATCCATTTTTTCTTGAATGAAATCTATCAACTTTTTGTCTACATTAAAATTTACTGCTTGCACATTAACTTTCATAATTATAATTAATTAAAATGGTTATACAATAGAGTTGTTATTTATTTCTAGGATGCGCTTCCTGATATACTTTTTTTAATTCAGCCAAACTGCTGTGCGTATATATTTGAGTAGACGACAAACTATCATGACCCAACAACTCTTTTACGGAATTTAAATCGGCCCCATTATTCAACAAATGTGTTGCAAATGAATGCCTAAGAACGTGTGGACTCTTTTTTTCTTTTTTCGAGACAGTACTAAAGTAATCATTTATTAACCGATAAACAAACGATTCACTTACTTTATTTCCTGTTTTAGACAAAATTAACATCTCTTTATCGCTAATTAACTCTAAACCATTTCGCAAACTTTTATACTTCTTGTATAAATTTAACGTACAATCTAAAACAGGAATTATTCTTTCCTTATTTCTTTTCCCAATAACTCTAATTGTTTTTTGAATCTCGCTTACACTATTTAAATTTAAATTAATCAACTCAGCCCTTCTAATACCTGTTGTATAAAATAGTTCAATTATAAATTGATTCCGAATTCCTTCAAAATCATCTGCATATTCATTTTCAGAAAAAACATCCAATAATTCTTTTTCAGAAAAAGGAATTTGTACTTTTTTAGCTGTTTTTAAAGATTTGTGTTTTAATAATGGATTCACAGAAATCTGCTTCACCTTTAATAGAAATTTATAATACGACTTTAATGCAGAAATTTTACGATTGACTGAAGTAGTTGAAATATTATGCTCAACCAAAGTAACTATCCAATTTCTTATATTAGGATAAACAACTTCTTCCAAACTAATAGACTGAACAAGAAGATATTCTTGAAAAGATTGAATATCATCTAAATAAGCGCGAACTGTTAAAGGAGAATAATTTTTCTCTTTAACCAAATAATCCTGATATGCTTGTAAATTTGTAGACATAAAAAAACCGCTAACAACAAAGTTACACTTTATTTATTAGCGGTTAGTATAGTTTATTCAAAAATATTAACTCTCTAAAGAGTCTCTTAATCCTTGGATATAAGCAGCTTTTTGAATTTTAGCTCTATTTGATACAGAAGGCTTAATGAAAGCTTGACGTGCACGTAACTGACGAACAGTTCCTGTTTTATCAAATTTTCTTTTATAGCGCTTTAATGCTCTATCGATATTTTCTCCGTCTTTAATTGGTATAATTAACATAATATAGACACCTCCTCTCGTTAAGGGTGCAAATGTAGAAAATAATTCTGAATTAGAAATTAAAAATTAAAAATTATTTAACTGCTGGTTTATAATTCTGATTATCAATTATCATTTTTGATAAAATCTCTTTCAAAATTTCAGAAGTTCCTCCGCCAATTGGACCTAAACGACTATCTCTTAACAAACGTGCTAACGGATATTCTTCCATATAACCGTATCCGCCTAACATCTGTAAACAACTATAAATTGCCTCATCAGCAACTTTTGTTGATTTTAATTTAGCCATAGTTGCTTCTTTAACCACGTATTCGCCTTTATTTAATCTGGCTACTGCAGCATAATTAAAAACTTTACAATGCTCTACTTCTGTTGCATGTTCTACCATAGTATGTCTTAATGCTTGGAATTTATTAATTGTAGTTCCAAAAGCTTCACGTTGTGACATATATTCTATAGTATAATCAATTGCATATTCTGCTCTTGCGTGAGCATTAATTGCCATAATTAAACGCTCTAAAGCAAAGTGTTGCATAATATAAGGAAATCCTTTTCCTTCTTCTCCCATTAAATTTTCTAATGGAATTTCTACATTATCAAATGCAATCTCTGCAGTATCCGAAGCTCTCCAACCTAATTTATCTAATTTAGTTGCAGATATTCCGCTTGTTTTTGCATCTACTAAAAAAATACTCACTCCTTTATTTCCTAACTCTGGAGTTGTTTTAGCCGCTACTACATAATAATCAGCATAAACTCCATTAGTAATAAAAGTTTTTGAACCGTTTATTACATAACTATCACCTTTTTTTACAGCTGTAGTTCGCATACCCGCTACATCGCTACCTCCAAAAGGTTCAGTAATACATAATGCACCTATTTTTTCACCTGCAATACTTGGAGCCAAATAGTCTTGTTTTATTCTTTCATCACCTTCTGCGTTTAAATGCGTCATCGCTAAATAGGCATGAGCCCACATTGCAGCAGCAAATCCAGAAGATTTTACTTTTTGCAGTTCTTCTAAAAAAACAACTGTATAAAATAAATCCAAATTCATTCCGCCATAAGCCTCTGGATAATTTATTCCGAAAAAACCCATTTCTCCGAATTTCTTCCAAATAAAACGTTCTATTGTTCCTGTTTTTTCCCATTTTTCAATGTGAGGCACAACTTCTTTTTGTAAAAAATCTCGAAAACTAGCTCTAAATAATTGGTGTTCTTCTGTGAAGTATATTGAATTCATATAATTGAAATATTTTATAAAATTTTGATATTTTTTTAGAATTCCAAATATAAGGCGATTATTTTTATTTTTTCGTTAGGCATTCCTTTAATTTTTGTTAAATCCGCAATTTCTTTAATTCCGCTATTCATTGTTCTATACACGACAATTTCTTTTGCAAGCGCATAATTAAAATAAGGGAATTTTGCCAATTCTTTCATTGACAAATCATTAATTGCAATTTTTTTAATTCCTTCTGGAGATTTAACAAAAAAACGCTTTTCTAAATCAGCAATTGCTTCAGGAGAAATTCCCCAAATAAATTGAAACTGATCCATACTTACAAATCCACCAAACTTTTCTTTCTCGAGAAGAATTTTATCTGCAAGCTTTTCACCAATACCGTATACAGCAATCAACTCTTCTCTTGAGGCTGCATTAATATCTTTTTGAATGATTTTTACTTTTTCTTTTGGTAAAAACTTATGAAACTTTTCAGAAGTAGCAGTTCCTTTATTTTTAACCCAGTCTGGAAATTTAAAATAGGGACTAATTTTAGATAAAAACGAATTGGAAACTTTAGTAATTTGCTGAAATTCTATTGCCGAATTTACAAATTTTCCTTTTTTGCGATAAGCATGCAAACGATCAATTTCCTGAATAGTCATTCCTAGTTTATATCCTTTATAATCTGTAATGTAATTAGGATTAAACGGATAGATCGTATCTTTCTTTGTAAATTGAATGTTTTTTAAACTATCAATCTCGCTTTGCACCATTAGCCAAGCTTTGTCTTCTGTATTATTTTTTGTCGAAACAAAATAATCAGCTAAAAAGTAATAACCCAATTGAGCAAAAACAATAATCACAAATAACAAAAAAATCCCACTTCTGTGTTCTCTTGAAAACAGGAAGTAGGATTTTAACTTATTCATTGTATTTTATTTAATCGTTTTTTCTAACTAATTCATCATCATTATCCTCATAAGAATCTGGTTCTTGTCTTGGAGGCGTTGTTAAAACTTTATAGAAAAAAAATGCTGTAAAACATATTACAATGCCCTGTGTAAGTAACATTGTGGTTAGTGCTGCTGAATTCATAATGTTGCTCTCCCTTCTTTAACTCGTTTTTTATATGCAATGTAAACTAACAAACTGATAAATACAAATAATCCTAAAAGTAAAAATCTTGCGATGTTAATGTAGAATATTTTATCTTCTAATGCCGCGATTTGAACTACATCTGTAGAAGATGCAATTTGCTCATGCAATCCTGCGTGTGTAATCGTCTTAATAATTGAACCATTATCCAAACTCCAACCGTTACCCGACATTAAATTACTTACGTTTCCTGACCAATCATTATTTAATGGTTTGAATAATGAACCTAAGAAAATAACAATCAACATCAATGGCGTTACATATTTAATAATATATTTATAAATATTTGGAACTTTAATATCTGCTCCGCTTGTAATTTCTCTCCATCCTTTATCCATACCAAAAACCCAAGAGAATAAGATAGTTTCTAACATTGCAAAAACAACTAAACTCACAGTTCCTGCCCAATAATCATATTCATCAAACACACCTTGTTGATAGAAAAGAACCGTTGGTAATCCTAAAATTAAAGCCATAGCTCCAAAAGACCAAGCACCTTTATTTCTTCCCCAACCAAATTCGTCTCTCATGAATCCCATCCATGGTGTTCCCATTGCTAATGACGATGTAATTCCGGCAAAGAATAATAATCCAAACCACATTACACCTGCAACTACAGAAAGTACTTCACCCCATTGTTGGAATAAATAAGGCATTGTTTGAAACGCCATTCCGAAGCCAGCGTTTTCTTTAACCCAATCCAATCCTAAATAACCCGCTGCAATTGGAATTACAATTAATGATCCTAATACTACTTCTACAAATTCGTTCATAAATCCAGCAGAAACCGAATTTAAAGCGATATCATCTTTAGGTTTTACATAAGCTGCATAACAGTGAATAGTTCCCATACCTACTGAAAGTGTAAAGAAAATTTGCCCTGCTGCCGCCATCCAAACTTTTAAATCCCAAAGTGATTCATATTGTGGTGTCCATAAGAAATTTAAACCATCCCAAGCATTTGCATCTGGAAATTGTTCAGAAGCCCCACTAGTTCCTAAAGTAATACCTTTTATTGCTAATAAAACTCCAAATAAAATCAATAATGGCATTCCAATTTTTGCAACTTTTTCAACACCACTTAATCCTTTTGATAAGATAAAGGTGTTAATCAATAAACAAATTATATAGAAAACAACCGCTTCATAAGGAATACCTGTTGTTGAATGTCCAATATCAACATATGAAGTAAAGAATGCAGAAACATCAGCCTGACTCATTCCTGTAAATGTTCCCATCACAGAGTGAAACATATAGGACATGGTCCAAGACTCAATGTAACAATAATAAGCAACTACCGCTATATTTGTAAAAATTCCAAAAACACCTATATATTTTAATAGACGTCCTTTTACCATAGAGTCTAATATGTATGGCGTACTATGGTTTCCAAATTTTCCACCATATCGTCCAGAAGACCATTCTATAAATAGTAATGGAATTCCCATTATTAAAAAACATATTAAATAAGGAATAATAAAAGCTCCTCCTCCATTTTGAACTGCCTGAACTGGGAATCTTAAAAAATTACCCAATCCAACAGCATTTCCTGCCATGGCTAAGATAAGTCCAACTCGTGAACCCCACGATTCTGTTTTTGTTGACATAAAGTTTAATTGGTTGTTAATTATTCAAAGATAAGAAAACTATCTAAAATTCAAATAAAAGATATAAATAATGAAATTTTACAGATCAAAAACGGAACTTCTTTTTGTTCGTATCATATCTTTAAGCTTTAAAAGAAATGCTATTGTTAAATACAATCCAAAACCTAAGCCTACAGTTACAAAAGTAATGTACACAAAAAACAATCTTACATTAGTTGCACGCATTCCTAACTTATCTGCTAGTCTTGAAGCAACAAAAAAACCGTTTTTTTCAAAGTAATGAAATACACCTTGTACCATTTTTGATTTTATAAGGTTCAAATATACTTATTTTTTTAATAGATACAAACCCACAGCACATTGTAAGCACTTTTTAACATCACAATATTCCTTTTTTAATTGTAATAAAGATTGTGAATCAAAAGCATTTTTAGAATGAACTCCAATTGTTGCAAACTTATCTATTATGCTGTTTTTTTCTGAATGAATCGATTTCATTAAATCAACAATCTCGTCTGAAATTTCTTTTTGTAAACTTTGTTCATAAGCAAATCTAACAGGGATTATAGAGTTAATGAGAATTAAATCTATAAAGGAACGAGACATTTTCTTTTTCTTTTGAATACTTATTTTATCGAAATTATAATGTGATTCCCAATAAATACTGACTTCAACATTGAATAAATTATAAATTTCATCAATAGAATTAACATTCATTATTTTAGAAAAAAGATTTTGATGTGTATGATATAATATTGCTAGTTGTGCTAGTCGGATTGTTGGAAAATTATCTGGACGGTGTTTGAAAAATGCTACTTTGTCATATACTTTTTTTGAAATACCGTATTTATGTAATACGCATTTATAATCCTGTTGTAGTTTATTTACATATGTATCTTGAAATTCAAAATCTAACAAATTGGCTTGCCCAAAAAACAAGGCTTCCAAATTTTCAATTGAAAAAGATTCTTTTCTGATTATTGAAAAAGAAATAGATTTAGCCATATTAAAAAACAACAAACCATTAGTGTTTAAACCAAAATTTTTAGCCAACAAACAAAACAAAACAGCTTCCCAATCGTTGTTTAACTCTTCTAACAGCAGCGAAATTTCTGTTGCTTTTCTTTCTAGTCGTTCAAAATATAAGCGTTCTTGCCAATTCTTAAAAATAAAATCATCAATAGTGCAAATTTCATTTTCACAATATATCCATGATTTTTGGGCAAGTAGTGACTGGTATTTGTGTAAATCAGATAGCGTAACAAATTCTTTTAGCTCAAGCGTAGGAATTTCTGAATTATCATTTCTAAAAATTGGCGTATCATACTCCCAAACCACATGTAAAATAACCGAATCGTAATTACTGTCTTTTTCGTGATTGTGCACATACCAATCCGATGATTTGAGATGAATTTCTACATTTCCAGCCCATTTTTGGTTTCCAATAATGAGTTGGGCATTAAAAAAATCGGGGCCGGCAAGTTGTAAATATTGACCTGAATTAAGAATCTGAATAGATTCTCCTGTTGTAGTTTTAAGTTGAGTAACAGCAAATTTCTTATGCTGCCACACGTGGTGCAAAAAATCTTCTTTCATTCTGTATGGCGTATATAATTGAAAAACAAAGATATAAAAAAACCTGTAAAAATTAATTTTACAGGTTTTTTTTAAAAAGAAAACTTAGTTTATTTTATAGAACCAATAATGTCATATTTAGTAATTATATGATGTTTACCATTTCCTAAATCAATTAAAACAGCTTGGTTATCTTTAGTGATTAATTTAGAAACATCTTCTACAGGTGTTCCAATTTTTACGATTGGAAATGGTTTTCCCATTACTTCACGAATAGGACGCTCTGCAGTATTTTTATCGGTGATAAAACTTTGAAATAAATCTGATTCATCAACAGAACCTACAAATCCATTTACATCAATCACTGGAATTTGTGAAATTTTATATTTTCTCATACGTTCAATTGCATGCGAAACCAATTCTTCTGTTCTAACAACAACCAAAGGTTTTTCGATGTGTTCTTTAATTAAATCTTCGGCTTTAGTAATTTCTTCTTCTAAGAAACCTCTTTCACGCATCCAATCATCATTAAACATTTTACCAACATAACGGCTTCCAGAATCGTGAAATAAGACCACAACTACATCTTTTGGACCAAAGTGTTCTTTTAACTGCAATAAACCCTTTACGGCAGCTCCAGCAGAGTTTCCAACAAAAATTCCTTCTTCTAACGCTATTTTTCTTGTATAAACAGCTGCATCTTTATCGGTTACTTTTGTAAAACCATCAATTAATGAAAAATCAACGTTTTTAGGTAAAATATCTTCTCCAATTCCTTCAGTGATGTACGAATAGATTTCGTTCTCATCAAAAATTCCAGTTTCGTGGTATTTTTTAAAAACCGAACCATACGTATCAATTCCCCAAATTTTAATGTTTGGATTTTTTTCTTTTAAATATTTAGCAGTTCCTGAAATTGTTCCGCCTGTACCAACACCTACTACAAAGTGTGTAATTTTACCTTCTGTTTGTTCCCAAATTTCGGGTCCGGTTTGCTCGTAATGTGCAATGGCATTACTTGGATTATCGTATTGATTTACATACCAAGAATTTGGGATTTCATCTCCTAATTTTTTTGATACCGAATAATACGAGCGAGGATCGGTTGGTTCTACATCTGTTGGACAAACTATTACTTTTGCTCCAACGGCACGAAGAATATCAGATTTTTCTTTTGATTGCTTGTCTGAAATTACAAAAATACATTTATAGCCTTTTACAATTGCTGCTAAAGCCAAACCCATTCCGGTGTTTCCTGAAGTTCCTTCAATAATTGTTCCACCTGGCTTTAAACGACCATCTGCTTCTGCATCTTCTATCATTTTTACAGCCATTCTGTCTTTTACAGAATTTCCTGGATTAAAAGTTTCAACTTTTGCTAGCACTAAAGCATCTACTTCTGCTGTTACTTTGTTTAACTTTACTAAAGGTGTATTTCCAATAGTTTCTAGTATATTTTTTGCGTATTTCATTTTAAAATATAGAATTTAAAATTTAGAAAATGTGTGTTTTCAAAATTGATTGCAAAGATAGTGTGAATATTACGAATACAAAAATGAAAATGAAAACCCAACTAACCCTGATTGCACGAAGTAGCTTGAGAGCTTGCGAACAACTACTCGTAAAAGCAGGAAAAAGGAAACCAACAATTCACTGTTGATTCGTTTCTATTGAAAGAAATTCCATACTAATCCAAAACGAACAATAAAGTCGCGATAAGGATAATTAGGTGCAGAATAAAAATCATAACCTGTCCAAGCCGAGTTAAAATGTTCTGCTTTTAAGAAAATTCGAGCTTGTTTTACTCTGGCATTTATAAAGAAATCGAACATAGGAAAACCTCCAATTTTAGTTTCGTTTTGAACATAAAACTCACCAATTAAAGGATTGTAATCATTTGCATAATATTTGTTGAAATATTGAAAAGTAACTCCTGTTTGTAAAAGCATTGCTTTTTTAAATACAAAATCAGAAAAATACAATGTATTTCTTGTTACAATTTGTGGAACATTAACTATATCATTTGATTGATCTACTTTTTGATATAAAATTGTATTATCTAAAGCGAATTTCCAAAACTTAATTTCTTTACTAGCTGTTACAGCAAGATAATTAATCGTATTATCATACTGCATTGGTTTTACTTCTAAATTTGTTATATCGTTTGTAATATTATCAAAATACAAATGATCATTTAATACTTTGTAAGTAGTTGATAGGTTTATCCATTTTGTTTGAACAGAAAATTCAAATTGATTTAATTTTTCATTTTTGAAATTATTGTACCAATTGTAATTTATATAGCCACTCTGGTATAAATTAAAATTCAAATTAGGTAAACTATTTAATTTTTGGTATTTGAATTGAAACGAATAATCATCATTAATTTTATAATTTGCATTAGCCTCAATATTAGAAATCGATTGATCTGTAATGGATTGAGACACGTGTAACCTCACATTGACTTTATTAATTAAGTAAGAATAATTTCCGCCAATCATATTGATTCTATCTGAAATAGAATTAGGAACAACAATATCACCACCAGAATTATAAACAACACTATTATAATAATAATTGTAATTATTATCGTCTATAAAAAATTCTAAATCGCCATAAGATTTAGTGGTATAGGCTACGCCAAATTTATTATAGAAATGATTATAACGTGTTTTATTGTTAATATTAGTTGAAAATGAATCGCCAAACCTTGAATTAACTGTAGGTTGAGTAAATTGAAAAAACTTGTATTCTTGATTAAATTGATGCGTAAAAACTAAATTATTAGGATTGTTTTTATTTACTCTGAAAGAATGATCTACAAAAAAACGATTCCCTTTTAAAAGAGAAGTTGCATTTGTAAAATAAACTTGTATTCGTTCTCTTTCACCAAAAGGATCTTCACTTAATTCAAACTCACTTGAATTCACAATCCCACCATTTTCTTGGTTAGAAATATCTTGACCTGTAAAATGAGCATTTAAAAAGTATCGTTTATCTTCGGTAAAATAACTAGAGGTAAATCTAAAGTTACCTGAACTAGTTAAGTTATTTACATATTTACCTAAAGAGCGCAATCCCCTATACCCAATTGAAAAATTAAGATTTGGTTTGGTATTAACAGTTAAAAAAGCATCTAAAGATTGCCCTTGTTCCATAACTGTTTTAAAATATAAATCGGTTAATGGAGTAGGAACAGAATAATACTTAACATCGTTTGCTTCTATGTAATTAAAATGTTTTGCTAAAAAACCAAAATTTGGGGAAGCATTTTTTGTATTTAAACCGAAGTTTAGCGTATTATATGTATGTCCTTCATTTGCAAAAGGCATTAAACCGAAAATATCTTTTCGGAGTAAGTTATATTTATATTCACTTTGAATGGTAAGAGAAGTATCTACATAAGTGGTATCTTTATGTAGTGTATAGATTTTATATAAATCGTGAGGAGCTTTTGCTAATAATTCTTTATTTTTTCCTTTATTGATATTCGCTAATGTATCATTTGGATCTGAATTTTTATTTGGCAATCCACCAAAACCACCATTTACATTTCTAATTTGAGCATTAGAAATTCCTGATAAAGTAAGAAAAAGTATAACTATTAAAAATCTCATTACAATTTATATAATGGCAAATGTAAGGAGATTTTTATGAATATAGAAGCAATAGGAAAAATCAATATAAAAAAGCAAAAAAAAACCGAAACAATTACGTTTCGGTTTTTAATATATAAATAAGTAAATTATTCAATTACGAATTCATGTTCTGAAAAAGAACCAAAGTCACCTCCTCCAGAAAATAAAGAAGCTCCGTTGTTTAAGTTATTCATAGAATAAGATCCAGAAACTGTTGAGCTAGTATACATACCATCTCCGAAATCATCATAGATTACAAAAGTGTAAGTACCAGGAGCCAAACATTTAACAACTGAAAAAGTACTTCTATCTGCAAATCCAAGAGCTTGATATCCTGTAATAAATGAACCAGTTGGATCTAAACCTCCAGAATCAATTACATTGAAATCTGCATCATATAATTCCCATGCAGTTTCTTCAGGGTAGTTATCAAAAGTAATAGACAATCTTGCACGTACAGAAGCACATGGTCTGAAAAGGTTAAAAGTAGATTTAGCACTACCTACACCTGTTAATATACCATTCGAATATGTTCCATAGAAAGTAGATTGATTAGTAGCTTCATCAGCTTCTAAACTAACAACAATTTTATTACCGTCTACTAAACCATTACCAACTACTGTTACTTCATAGATTCCTTCTTTAGAACCAGCAGGAATAGTTACTGTAGCAGGAACTGAAAAATTAGCAGCACCATGAGTAGTTGAAGGATCAACTACTAAATTAAAAGTTCTATCACTTCCAGAAGCTTCTGAAGCTAAGATACGACCTTCAACCACAACAGTTTCAGCATCTGAAAGTTCAACTGTTTGGTAATTCTCTAATCCAACATAATTAACCGCTTGGCTATTACCTGAATTATCTTCTTCACAGCTTAACATTGTAAAAGTCAATGTAAGAGCAGTAAAGAAAGCTATTGATTTTTTTAACATCATAATTTTCATGATTTAATGATTAATTTTGACCAGTGATACTTGGATTATTATCCATTTCAACCTGAGGAATTTGGAATGACATTTCATCAATATCATAAGCAAAAGATTGACCAGCACGGAAAACGTGGTTGGTACCTCTAGTTACAGTAGCTTGATTACGTTTTAATGCTAAATAAGATTTACCTTCTCCCCAAAATTCAATTCTAGTTTGACGATAAATAGCAGTTTTAAGATCATCACCAGATAATGGATCTACATAAGCATCAGCATCAGCAGCACCACCAGATAAACGATTAGCCATAAACTGTTTTAATCTAGTTTTAGCACCAGCCTCATCTCCTGATTTAGCAGCAGCTTCAGCACTCAATAAATAAAACTCATCAACACGCATGAAGATATAATCAGTAGTTACGATTTGTTGACCACCTGCTGTTCTACCTTCGTCGAAAAATTTATTAATAGGCATTCTATTAGTAGTACCAGAAGTACCAAATTGTGATCTTCTGATATCATTAGCAGGAATTAAAGCTAACAATCCAGTGTCGATAGTTTTTCTATCACCAGCCCATTGATAACTATATGTATAGTAATCAACTTGACCCCACCAGTTTAATAACTGATGACCCATTTCTGTAGTAATATCGTAACCCCACATCCAAGATGGAGTGTTAACATCTCTAAAACCAGAACCAACACCTGGGAAAGCTAATTGACCAGTAGTAGTTAATGGATAAGCTCCAGAATCAACAATCTCATCAGATAAAATTCTAGCATCAGAATAGTTACCCATTGCTGCGTAAGTATACGCTAATAAACCTTTTGCAATGTTTTGGTTAATTTGTTGTTTAGAAGCTGGAACAAAACCATCTAATAAATCAATAGAATGTAATAAATCGCTCTCAATTAAATCATAAATTTGAGAAGCTGGAACTTTAGCAGCTACAGTTAATTCACCATCATTGTATGGTAAAATAGGCTGTGCAGGGTCATAAGCTCTTTGAAAAATTTGAGCTAAATAAAAGTATGCATAAGCACGGTATGCTTTAGCTTGTCCTAAAAGTTGACGAGCTTGAGCAGTTGTAGGCTCTGCATCATTTCCACCAAAAGAATTAATTACATTGTTAGATAAATTAATAACTTTATAATAAAAACGCCATATAATACTATTCTCTTCACGAGAAAAGTCAACAGTAGCAACTAAGTTAGCTGTATTTTGATACCATCCGTATGAGTTAGCAGATAATGCCATATCTCCAGATAAAATATCTAACCAAATATCCACACCTTTTTGACCTAAGTCATAGTGTCTTGTACCTGTAATACCAGCTGGCTCAATTAATAAACTACCAATACCATTAAGACTTCCTTCTACTAATGCTGGATTAACATCCACATTATTAGCAATATCCTCACTAGTAATAACATTGGTGTTTCTTACTGGATCTAGGAAATCAGAACTACAACCCGCTGTTACAAGCGAAGTAGCTACTAAGAAATAAATAAATCTTCTTTTCATATTACAATTTTTTAAAATTCAATTTTAGTACCAAAACTAAAAGTAGTCATTGGCATGTAAATTCCAGAGTTAGACGAGTTAATCAAAGTTGATGGATTAAGTCCGTTTCTAGCACTGAACATTAATAAATTATCACCTGAAACAAATAAACTAAATTTAGACAAGTGTAATTTACTCAAGAAAGCTTCAGGTACATTATACCCTAATCTAACATTATTTAAAGACAAGAAATCTGCTTTTGTAAGGAAACGAGTAGATGCAGAATTAAAGTTAACATCTGAAGCTACACCAGAAGATAATCTTGGTACATCTGTAACATCACCATATTGTTTCCATGCATTGTGAATATCTCTATGCCAGTTATTAGCACCAATTAAATCAGAGTTATCCATTAATTGAGCATAACCATTATCGTAGATATGACCACCAATACTATAACTGAACTGAGCAGTTAAATCAAAATTCTTGTAAGCAGCATTTAAACGGAATGAACCTCTAACCTTAGGAATAGCAGATTTTCCAGTATATTTTTGAGTTGCTTGAGAATAATTAGTTGTTGTAGTTTTTAAAACTTTAGCATCTGGATTATCATTCATGTAAATAGTCATACTACTAATAGGAGCATCACCATTATCAAAAATACCATTGTCATTTATATCATTATAATATAAATTCCATAAACCAGCTCCTGTAGCAGGATCAACACCAGCCCACTCACGTAAATACCAATCATATAATGAATGACCTTCAGATAATCTACCATCTAAGACTTTTTTCTCACCAGTAAATACATCAGTTGGCATTTGAGTAATTTCATTTTTCAATATTTCTCCATTAAAACCAATAGATAATTTCAAATCATCAGAAGTTTTAGCTTTTAAAATATGACCCATAACATCAAACTCGATACCACTATTACGTAACTGACCATCATTAATTTGCATAGTTGTATAACCAATGAAAGGAGGTAACGTTTGTGTAAAGAATAAATTCTCAGTGTTTTTTACATAATAGTCAACATTAACATCTAAACTATTATTAAACAATGAAGACTCTATACCAACTTGAGCAATTTTAGAAGTTTCCCAAGTTAAATCAGGATTTGCTAAAGTTGAACTTTCAGTAAATGAATAATCACCATTTGGAGTTTGGTTAATAGATGAAAGTTGCCATCCGTATTGTAAACTTGTACCTTGATCTCCAATTAAACCGTAACTAGCTTTTAATTTCAAGAAGTCAACAAAACTTAATTTAGACATGAAATCTTCTTTAGATACGATCCAACCTAAACCAGCAGAACCAAAAGTTCCCCATTTATTATTAATAAAACGAGAAGAACCATCTCTTCTTACAGAACCTGTTAAGAAATATTTTTGGTTGTAGTTATAGTTTAACTGACCAAAATAAGAATCTAAAGTCCATCTTTGAGAATAAGAAGAAGCTCTACCATAAGCTGAAGTATATTGAGATAAATCTAACGTGTTAGGTAAAATTGCTCCAGTTGCAGCAGCATTAAAATCTTTAAAAGTATTTGATGTAGACTCATGAGCAGCAAAAACTTCTAAACTATGATTTTCAAAAGTTTTACTGTAACGTAATAACTGTAAGAAATTTTGATTTACTGTAGAACTTACATCTTTAAATAAAGCACCATAATCAGCAGCAAAACCTCCATAATAAGGATTACTTCTAGAAGAACCATCAAATTGTTGATATTGACCACTGTAACGAGTTTCAAAAGTTAAAGATTTTGTCAAATCAACTGCAAAATTGAAGTTACCTAATAAAGTAGTAGCATCAGTTTGAGATAAGTCATAGTAAGCATCAGCAATACCATTAGTACTATTCCATGATCTACGTCCATAAATACTTCCGTAATCATATTGACTACCTCCAAAAATTGGATCAGCAACTAAATTACCAGCCGTATCTCTTAAGTATAAATCATAGATAGCAGGAGTTGTATTTGATAAAGCAAAGATATTACCAGAAGAACCAGCATCACCTTCACTATCAGATGAATTTGTATATCTAGCTCCTGTATAAGCCATATTACCACCTACTCTTAACCATTCTTTTGGCTTGTGCTCTAAATTAATTCTTGCAGTATAACGTTTGTAACTAGAGTTAATAGCATATCCTTGATCATCTAAATAACCAAAAGAAGTTGAATAACGAGTATCACCATTACCACCACTAAACTGAACATTAGCTTCACTTCTATAACCTGTACCAAAAGCAGCATCTGACCATTTAGCCGGATTATATCTTCTAGCTACTCCATTAGCAACTTTTCCAGTAGCAGGATCAATTAACTGAGAACCATCAACATTCCAAATGTTATATTGACTGTTAATAGTTTCACCTGTACCATCACCATATAAATTAGAATTAGCATAAGATACTGGATCTAAATAACCTAACAACATACCTTTAGTTTTTAACGAACCCCAAGCAGTTTCGATATACTCTTCTGGAGAATCGATAACATCATAGTTAGGCAACATTAAAGAGTTGATACTTGTTTTAAAATCAACAGAAACCATAGTTTTACCAGCTTTACCTTGTTTTGTAGTAACCAAGATAACACCATTTGCTCCTCTAGATCCATAGATCGAAGTTGCAGCCGCATCTTTTAAAACTGTGATATTTTCAATATCAGCAGGATTAATCGCACTGATATCACTACTATAAGGAGCACCATCAACTACGTATAAAGGAGCTTGATTCCCATTAACAGAACCAAAACCACGAATACGAATAGTTGCATCGCTACCAGGAGCACCAGAACCAGTAATTACGTTAACTCCGGCAACCTCACCTCTTAAAGCTTGAGAAATATTTGAAACCGTTTTAGCTTCTAAATTTTCTTTTACTAATTGAGTTGCTGTACCTGTAAATGCTTCTTTTGAGGTTTTACCGTAACCTACAACAATAACATCTACACCTTGTACAACATCATCTTTCAATGATACGTTGTAAGAATTAGCAGCAGCAATAACAATCTTAGCAGGTTTTTTACCTGTGTAAGTAATTACTAAAGCTTCACCTTGCTTAGCTTTGATAGTATAGTTACCATCAAAATCAGTTGTAGTACCACGAGTTGTTCCTTCAACAACAACGTTAGCACCTGCAATTGGGCCTAGTTCGTCAGAAACTACACCTGTAACAGTTTTCTCTTGCGCGAACGAAAACTGCATCGTAAACGCTACTAAAAGCGTAAAAATCCATTTGAACTTCGATCTCATATTAAATTTATTTGAGTTAGTTATTCCGCAAACTTCTTAATTATTTCTTAAATAAACAAATAATACTTCGGAATATTACTAATTTATTTTTGTTAAAGTTTTTGTTTTAAAAAAGCATTTTACGGAAGTTTCTCTTACTTAAGATGAAAATATCGCAGAAAGGTTGCGTATAAAATTATATTTTTGTCAAAAAAAAGTATGTTAAGCAAAAGTTACAGTAATTTAACATTAGAAATTGGAACCGACGAAGCCGGCAGAGGTTGTTTAGCTGGCCCTGTAACTGCCGCTGCTATTTTATTACCAGAACATTTTAAAAACACACTATTAAATGACTCCAAACAACTTTCTGAAAATAACAGAAAAAAACTTAAACCTATTTTAGAAGAAACTGCAATTTCTTATGCAGTAACTCATATTTTTCCAAACGAAATAGACGAAATCAACATTCTTAATGCTTCCATGAAAGCCATGCAAGAATCTATTTTACAACTTAATACTAAACCAGAATATATTATAGTAGATGGTAATAGGCCATTGAATGGAAAATTAGGTATGAAACAAAAAACTGGAAAAATCTTTTCTGAAGAAGAAATTCAGTTTTTAAAATCGATACCCAACACGAGCATAATTAAAGGTGATGCTAAATATTTAAGTATTGCAGCAGCTTCTGTTTTAGCAAAAACATATCGAGACGATTACATGGACACAATTCATGAAGAATTTCCAATGTATAACTGGAAAAAAAACAAAGGTTACCCTACTGTTGAACACAGAGAAGCTATCAAAAAATATGGCGCTTGCAAATATCACCGAATGAGTTTTCGATTATTACCTGAGCAATTGGCTTTAGAGTTGTGAGTGGCAGTCGCAGTGTTCAGTCGCAGTTGGCTGTGGTATTCAAAAAACACTTCTGAAAACTGTGACTGAACACTGAAAACTATAAAACATTCGCTTCAAACAAGTTTTGAAAATGTTTTAGAATTTTTTCTTTTACTTCTTGCTCATCAATATGGCGGTTTAATTCAGCATGCATAGAAGTTACAGCTTTACCTTTTATCCCACATGGAATTATATTGTCAAAATAACCTAAATCAGCATTTACATTTAAAGCAAAACCGTGCATGGTTACCCAACGCGAAGCTCTAACTCCCATGGCGCAAATCTTTCTTGCAAATGGCGTTCCAACATCAAACCAAACTCCGGTTTCTCCTTCGCTTCTAGTTCCATGTAATCCGTATTCTGCTAATGTTAGAATAATGGCTTCTTCTAAGAATCGTAAATATTTATGAATATCAGTAAAAAAATTCTCTAAATCTAAAATCGGATAGCCTACTATTTGACCTGGACCGTGATATGTAATATCGCCACCTCTGTTAATTTTATAAAAAGTAGCTCCTTTTGCTTCTAATTGTTTTTCGGAAAGTAATAAATTAGACACATCACCACTTTTTCCTAATGTGTAAACATGCGGATGTTCCACATATAAAAAGTAGTTTGGAGTAGCAAATGAAGTTTCCTCTCTCCTATTTTGAACTTTAATATCTACAATTTCTTTGAATAATTCTTCTTGATAATCCCAAGTGTCTTTGTAATCTTTATTTCCTAAATCTTGAAGTTGGACTTTTTTATTCATAGGTAAGAAGTTGTATTTTGAAAAGTGAAGCAAAGATACAAATAGTTTTTTGATGATGGAAGCTGAATAAAGGAAGCTGGAAGTTGAAAAACTTGAAACTCTAAACTTTTAAACCCCTAAACTTTTAAACTTTTAAACTAATACCTATCTTTGCACGCTTAAATACAATACTATGCAACTTTCGGAACAAGAAATCATTAGAAGAGACAAACTAAACGCTTTGCGCGAACTTGGAATTAACCCTTATCCAGCGGATTTATTTCCGGTGAATCACACTTCAAAGCAGGTGAAGGAAAATTTTGAAGAAGGTAAGAAGGTTATTTTGGCTGGACGTTTAATGAGTGTTCGTGATCAAGGAAAGGCTTCGTTTGCTGAATTACAAGATAGCGAAGGAAGAATTCAGTTGTATTTTAACAGAGATGTACTTTGCGAAGGCGAAGACAAAACACTTTACAACCAAGTTTTCAAAAAATTAACCGATTTAGGTGACTTTATTGGAATTGAAGGCGAATTATTCATGACAAAAGTTGGTGCAATGTGCGTTCGTGTGGATGATTTTAAAATGTTAAGCAAAACATTAAAACCGCTTCCGTTACCAAAAACTGATGAGGAAGGTCATGTTTTTGATGCGTTTACTGATCCAGAATTGCGTTACCGTATGCGTTATGTAGATTTAGTAGTAAATCCGCAGGTGAAAGAGGTTTTCATGAAGAGAACAAAATTGTTCACGGCTATGCGAACGTTTTTTAACGAAGCAGGTTACATGGAAGTGGAAACTCCCGTTTTACAATCGATTCCTGGTGGAGCGGCTGCAAGACCGTTTATTACGCATCATAATAGTTTAGATATCCCATTATACATGCGAATTGCTAACGAATTATATTTAAAAAGATTAATCGTTGGTGGTTTTGATGGGGTTTACGAGTTTTCGAAAAACTTCCGTAACGAAGGAATGGACAGAACACACAATCCAGAATTTACAGCAATGGAAATTTATGTAGCCTATAAAGACTACAACTGGATGATGGAAATGACTGAAAATTTATTAGAATATTGCGCTAATCAAGTCAACGGAACAACTGAAGCTACTTTTGGAGAACATAAAGTAAACTTCAAAGCACCTTATGCAAGAGTTACGATGACCGATGCTATCAAACAATTCACTGGTTTCGATATTACTGGAAAAACTGAGTCTGAATTATTTGAAGCAGCAAAATCTATGGGGATTGAAGTAAACGATACCATGGGTAAAGGAAAGTTAATTGATGAAATCTTTGGTGAAAAATGTGAAGGCAACTTCATTCAACCTACTTTCATAACTGATTACCCTAAAGAAATGTCGCCTTTGTGTAAATCACACCGAGATAATCCAGAATTAACAGAACGCTTCGAATTGATGGTTTGTGGAAAAGAAATTGCAAATGCGTATTCGGAATTAAACGACCCAATTGACCAACGTGAGCGTTTTGAAGCACAAATGGCTTTAGCCGAGAAAGGTGATGATGAAGCAAACGGAATTATCGATGAAGATTTCTTAAGAGCTTTAGAATATGGAATGCCACCAACTTCTGGATTGGGAATTGGAATGGATCGTTTAATTATGTTTTTAACCAATAATGCTTCTATTCAAGAAGTGCTGTTCTTCCCGCAAATGCGTCCAGAGAAAAAAGGACCTGAATTAACAGAAGATGAAAAACATATCATTGAAATATTAAAAGCTAATGAAGGAATTTCCATTGGAGATTTAAAAATAAAATCGGAATTAAGCGGAAAAAAATGGGATGCAGCCAGTAAAGGCATTAGCAAACATGGCTTACTTAAAATAGAAGTAAATGGCGAAAACAAAATTGCTATTTACACAGGAAAATAAATCAGATTAAAAGACTTCAATAATGAAGTCTTTTTTTTTACATTTACCAAAATCAACTCTCTTAAAAAATGAAAAAAATAAGTTTATTAATTATTTTGTTTCAAAACATTATTGTTTTGGCTCAAACACCAACGTTTACTTGGAGTGAAAGCGCTTCGTCTATTGACAATGAATTAAATTTTACGATTCAAAATCATTTTGATGGTAATCGCATCTTTAAAATAAAATCGGCTTACAACGATAAAATTTTCAACAAAGATGTTTTTGTAGATATTTTTTCACCTAATGATGATTTCGAAAAAGATGAAAATAATTTTTCTGTAGGTTTAGAACAACCTGTGATGGGTAAAAATATGAAAACCTTAACGCATCTTTTTTATTTAACAGGAAAAGATTATGTGTATTTTTTAACAGAATTCAATAGCGAAACTAAAGAATTTGAACTTTTTACGCAAAAAGCAAATATTGATACCGGAACAAAAACAAAAGCTACTTTTTTAACCAAAATGCCAGCTAAAAACATGTTTAATATTGGCGATTACTTTATTGCACAATCTGAAAACAAACAGTTTTATGGTATTGTATCAAGACCTATTGGAGATAAAAAACTAAACGAAAAAGTTACTTTTCATATTTTAGATGCAAATTTTAAAATAGTAAAAAGTATTGAACACGAATTTGCTTTTACTACTAAACAGTCGTTCAATATTGATGTTCATGTTTCAAATAATGGAAATTTAGCTATAGTAAGAGAACTTGATTTGCCAAAAATAAAACCTTACAAATCTTTATTTTACTGGGATTCTAAGACACAAAACGTTGTTGAACATAATTTAAAACAAGATTTAGATTTTCAAGTTTCTCAATTTAAATGGAAAGAAACGGATAATGGAAACTATTTTATTGGAGGTATTAGCGATGGCAAACGAAAAGTAGGCATAGATTTAGGCGGTGCTTTACCTGAAGCAAACCCAACAAACTCGTTACTCTTAATGCATTTTGATGCTGATGGAAAAGTAGTTTTAAATGAAAAAATAGCTTTAGAAAAACAAAACAATATAAACCTTGAAGAAATAATTTTAAAAGACAACAAATTTTGGTTACTTTTCAATGAAATATACACAGGATCTAAACGTTTACCTGCACCAGACCCTTCTAAACCATTAGAAAGACCAACAGAATACTCTTATGTTTCAACTGGATTCACCGTTATTAAACTAGATGCTACCAGTGGAAAATTAGATTGGATTAGCAGAATTAAAAACGAAGAACCAAGAACCACAAACGACAATGGCGATCATGTAAAATACTTGCATTTCTTTAGAAACAATCAGTTAGTATTGATTTATAATAATTCGAGAGACATTAATATGAATACAAAATATTTTGTTCGCAATAGCCGTTTTGCTGTTATGAGCATTATTAACAATGATGGTGCAGTAGTTAGCACTAAAGATATTCCAAATTCGGGAGTAGGAAAAACATACAACTTTTGTTATGAATTAGATTTATCTGTTGCCATTCCGGTTGATGAAAACACTTACATTGTTCGTTCTCGTTGCGGTAATTCTGCTCGATACGGTTATTTGAAATTTTAAAAACGAATTATTTTAAAAACTTTTTTACAAAAATTAAACTTTTTTACATTTACATAGTCTTATATATAGAAAACATAAAAATACACAAATTATGAAAAAACTTATTTTAGTTGTAGCGCTTACATTAAGTAGCTTAACATTTGCTCAAAACAAAAAATTTCAAGAATTAACACCTGATCAGGTAGCTGAACTTCAAACCAAAAGAATGACACTTGATTTAGACTTAAATGCTAATCAACAAAAAGATGTTAAAGCATTATTATTAGAAGAAGCTAAAAAAAGAGAAGCTATTAAAACCGAAATGAAGGCTAGAAAAGAAGAAGATAAAAAATTTACTTCTAATGAAAAATACAAAAAGCAAATGGAAGTTTTAGACAATCAAATTGAATTAAAAGCAAAAATGAAAAAAGTTTTGAGTCCTGAACAAATGAAAAAATGGGAAGAAAAACAAAATAGCAGAAAAGCAATGATTGATAAATCTAAAAGAAAAGCAAAAGGAAATCAAGAATAATTTCTAAACATTATCATTTTTTTTGTTTTTATTCTAAAAATAATTTAGATTTGACAAACTAAAAATAAATTTTACACAAACATGAAAAAAATAATCGCTGCATTTGTATTGTTTATTAGCGTTTCTATGACGGCTAATGCTCAAGATGTTAAAAAATCTAATTCTCAAGAAAAACAAATTACAACTATTGAAACAAGAAAAGTTGATTTTGATGATTTAGCAAAAAAAGACACTTATAAATTGGTAAAATTATTACAATTAGACCAACAAATGGCAAAAGATTTAAATGGATTATTTCTTTACAAGTATAATCAATTCAGTTTAGCTAAAAACGAAAATGAAAAAAAACAAATTAGTGAGCAAATTGAAGCTAAATTAAGAGCGACACTTACTCCAAGTCAAATGGATAAAATTACAAGTCAACCTGATTTACTTAAAAGCTTAATAAATTAAAAAAAAAGTCCCGATAAAATCGAGGGCACTGAAAAACATCGACTATTTTGATTAGTACCGTTTTTAGTCAATAAA